>CALFRH010000111.1 GCA_937919225.1 uncultured Parvularcula sp. | reverse complement strand
CAAGGCTTTTTGGGAGTTCTGAGGCGTCGAGCTGACGGCCATAGGCCCTGATCTCTGCGGCCAGGTCGTGGATGGTCGTTTTTCTTAGCTTTCCAGCGGACTCCTTTAAGGTTGGTTTTTGCGGCACGCTTGGTTTTGGAACGGCTCGGTGTTCGCGACCCCTGAAGCCAATTTGACGCCTTAGAAGATATCGTTGCTCTTCTAACTCGTCCCGAAATACCAAAAATATTCCTTGGCCTACGGCTATGGGCTCGACATTCAAAACGCTGCCGATGAAGTCTCTAAGTTCTGCTTGGGTATAGTACTTTTGGAATGTCTGCCGTGACGTCAAGTATCCGTCGCGATATGGCCGCACGCCACTCAGGTCAGCCTTGCCGTACAACATGACGGATACGGCCAAGCAGAGCTCCGTTAGGCTGCAGGCGCGCCTAAGTGCCTCTGCCCGCTCTTCAGGGTCTTCGATTACGTTGAGGACAAATCCAAGATTGGTAATCTGGCTATTTTTCAGAGCACTAGGATCTGGTCGATAGTGGGGATCCCAACCTTCGACGGTATAGCCATCAGACCGTAGGGCTCGGATGTCATCACCTTGACCGCACCCATAGTCCAAAATGGTTCTATCGCGACGGATCAGACCACTTGTAAACAACAGGTACATTGGCGCTGAGAGCGCGGCTCGCGTGATCGCCGTTTTATGGCGCTCAACAGTGTTTTTCTCTGGGTCATGCATGTCATCGGCTGATTTCTTAGCGGACTCTTTTGAGTTCAAATCGCTCTGCACGATTTGTGGACCTTTGACGGTCAATCCGGCTTCAGCCAATGTCTTCATCCAAATCCGCCGCGTTCCCTTGTTTGACATGTTCTTAAAGAGCCCCTTGCTCTCTAAGAACTGCGTCAGCTTCGCAAAGTCATCTCTTTGCGGATGATCCGGGGCTAGGAGTAGCTCCTTTCTGTGGAGAATAGGTGGGTTTGTGTCAGAGTATTTCCTCAGCTTTGCGCCTCCTTCCGAAAGGTTGACGAGTAGGCTTGCCCGCAGCTCTGGAAAAGCCACCGTGCTGAAGTCTTGATAGTCCAAGAACGAGAAGGTCTGGTCGTTTTGCCCCGAGACCTTCAACACTGACCATTGGAAATCTTCCGGAACCCTTTGCAGTGCAAGCCGCAGCTTATCCTTTGCGCTCGTCTGAAGGTGATCGACCGCGCTACGGTGCACGTAGATCGACCCGCCTACCTTTTTTCCAACCGCATTTTTGAGAGGCTTATCGTTTTGCAAGTTTAACCCCTCGGGTTGGATCTTTCTAAAGGCTCTTTTGAAACATCCTACCCGACCGAGGGGCGATCGATCTAGAGAACTGCTATGATGGCTTCTGCGGCTTCTAGAACTTCATCTGATGTATTGGTGTGCCCAAAACTAAAGCGTATGGAGGCTTGCGCTTCATCCGATGAGAGCCCGATTGCACGGAGGACATAGCTTGGCTCCGAAATCCCCGAAGAGCAGGCCGAACCTGTAGAAGCTGACACGAGGGGTTGTAGGCGTTGGAGCATTTCTCCCGCATCGCATCCTTCGAACCTTAGATTCGCATTGCCGGGATGACGGGAGCAAAGCTCATCTCCATTCAACCCAATATGGTCGCGGTTCGATCGCAGTTTGTCCACGAAGAGATCTCTTAGACCTGCGACCCGAGCTCTCAACGCAGTTCCGGCTTCAGAGGAATGAAACTCCGCCGCTGAGCCAAGACCAACACACAAGGGAAGCGGCAGTGTGCCGGACCGAAGCCCACCCTCTTGTCCACCCCCGTGAAACAGAGGTTCAATCCGATCCTTCAGCTCTCGGCTCACATAGAGCGCCCCAACACCCATTGGCCCACCAAATTTATGCCCCGACAGACTAATCATGTCAGCCATATCTGCATATTCTTGGAGCCTGACTGCACTTGGTGCCTGCGCGAAGTCGGAGTGGAGTAATGCGCCTGCATCGCGACAAAGTGTTGATATTGAAGCGAGATCTTGGATGGTCCCAATCTCATTGTTCACCAATGCCACGCTTGCCAAGAGAACATCATCGCTTAGCATGTCTCGCAGCTTGTCTAGGTCGACGTGACCTTTCCCGTTAACAGGAATTTCTCGTACCGCACATCCCGTTGTCTGAGCCACATATGCGGCACTTTCCAAGACGCACTTATGCTCTGTTGCTGAAACAAGGATTGTCGTGCGCTGTCTTTGCCGTTGCTCCGGGGTGCTTAGACCTCTGATGGCAAGATTGTTCGCCTCTGTAGCGCCGGATGTAAAAATGATCTCATCCGGATCGACTCCAAGGAGGTTGGCCACTTTGGCCCTCGAAGTCTCGGTAGCCTTATTCGCGGACCACCCTGTGGAATGTTCAGAGGAGTGCGGGTTGCCGTGGAACTCAGTCCAAAACGGCTGCATTGCAGCCTGAACTGTTGGCAACATCGGAGTGCTTGCTTGATGATCAAGGTATATGGTCAAAGGCTTTTCCCGCCAAATCGAACGTAACCTTTAGACCGAGCTTGATCCTGGGGTCAAGCACCAGGACGTCGTTGACCATCCGCTTGGAAGCTCGCTATAACGACCCATGAGCGGGGTAGCGACAATATGAAAAAACAAACAACATTTACACAGGGCTACAAGCCGCAGTTCTCCGGCCACGAGACCTTTCCGTTGCGCTATGGTTGGTTAGAAAAGGCGTTTGAAGCTGTTGACGCTTGTGGAACGAATAACAATAGAATTTTCTCAGAGAGTGCTGCAATTGCTCATTTTGGCGTTGGCAAAAACATGGTGGCTGCAATCCGGTTTTGGGCACAGGTCGCAGGTATACTCGCAACCGATGGGAAGGATGTAAGAACGACCGAGTTTGGTCAGCGGTTACTGGGTCCCAACGGTGTCGATCCTTACCTGGAAAACGCTTCATCGCTCTGGAAAATACACTGGGACATTGCGTCAAATCCAAGGCACACAGCCACATACTGGTTGTTCAATATTTTCAATGAGCAGAACTTTGACCGCGATACGGTGTTGCGAAAGTTGCAAGAATTTATTGATCAGCGTGGTTGGAAGGTGCCAACGGAAAAGACGTTAACAAGCGATATAGGCGTTTTACTGGCTAACTACGTGCCAAGCGTCCCAAGGCGTGGTCCAAACGAAGAGGCATTCAATTCCCCACTGACTGAGCTGGGTTTGATCCGGCGGCGCTCCAATGGAAGGTTCGGTATGAACTTGGGGCGGAAACCGAGCCTGTCTAACGGTGTTTTCCTCTATGCGGTGTGCGATTTTTGGGAGCGAACCTCATCCGCAAACACACTTAGCGTGCAGTCAATGCTACTTGAGCCCGGGTCTCCCGGAAGAGTGTTTGTGCTGGAGGAGTGGGAGCTGATTGATAGATTGGCCGAAGTGGCTGACATCACCGACGGTTTAATTTCTTGGTCTGAGACAGCTGGATTGAAGCAGCTGCTTAGACAAGGAGAGTTTCCGCAAGATTTTGCAGACAGCCTGTGGCCCTCAGAAATTTCAACGTTGAGAGGTTCATATGCCGCTTAACGACGTTGTCTCGGTGAATGGACGCTTCTTGCGATCTGTTCGAATTGATCAAGATGACCGCAATGAAGCCTTGGAGGGCTTTGTTTTCTCATCATCTGTACGAGAAATACTCAATAACTTTTCACGCCAACAATCCGAGAGCGGGCAAGGTGCCTTCACTTGGACTGGTCCATATGGGAGCGGGAAGTCAAGCCTCGCTTTAGCGCTATCGGCTTTGTTGAGTGGTAGTAAGAAGGAACGCGTGGCGGCTGCGAGCAAGACTGATCCGGAGTTTGCAAGGGAACTATGGAAGTTACTCCCTCCAAAGCGCGATGGCTGGAAGTGTGTGTCGGTCGTTGGGCGCGGCATGGAGCCCTTCCAGTTGATCGGTGATTGTATCAAGGATGCAGGACTTGCGGCACGCCAAAGAAAGTTTGATACGTCTGAAAAAGTCATTGATTACTTGCAGTATTTGGCTTCTGAGGACACGGAAAGCTCTGGAGGATTAGTCCTCTTTGTGGATGAAATGGGGAAGCTGCTTGAGCACGCCGCATCCTCATCAGGAGATGCATATTTCTTCCAACTGCTAGGTGAAGCAGCCTCGAGAAGCGGAGGCCGCCTTATCGTCGTGGGTATACTTCATCAGGCATTCCAAGAATATGCCAGCCGCTTAGCGCGCGATATCAAAGAAGAGTGGGGGAAGATCCAAGGTCGCTTTATCGACATTCCCGTAAACGTATCTGGCGATGAGCAGATTGAACTGGTGAGCAAAGCGATTATTGCCACAGATCAGCCGGATTACGCTAGCCAGAACGCAGAAGCTGCTGTGGAACTTCTTGCCGACGCTCGACGCGGCGCCTCCGCCGTTTCGAAAGAGTTGCTTACGAGCGCATGGCCTCTCAATCCACTTGTGACCTTGGTGCTCGGGCCTGCATCTCGCCGGAGTTATGGGCAAAATCAGCGTAGCATCTTCAGTTTCTTAGGGTCTTCCGAGCTGTTTGGTTTTCAGGACTACCTGGAAAAGACAAACATCGAGGATAGGAAAGACTACGGATTGGCTGATTTCTGGGATTATCTCGATTTCAATCTACAAGCCGCAATCGCCGTGTCTTTGGACAGCCACCACTTTGCAAATGCTAGGGATGCAATCGCGCGTTGGGAAACGAAAGATGGAGGCGAACTCGGTGTGCAGCTGCTAAAATCGCTAGCCATTTTAGAGCTGACGCAAAAGCAAACCGGAGTAGGTGCGACGCTTGGCGCACTTTGCCTTTCAACGAACCAAACCGTTGCCGCGGTAGAGGAAGTTTTGTCAAAACTTGAGGCGGCGTCGATTGTTGTTTTTCGAAAGTTCAGGGGCACCTACTCCCTCTTTGATGGGAGCGACTTTGACATTGAAGCGGCGTTGGGTGACGCGTTGAGAGAGAGATCAGACTTCGATCTCAGCTCAATTTCTAACGCTTTATCTTCGCCCAATATAGTCGCGAAACGGCACTACCGTGAAACTGGGGCACTGCGCTGGTGCGAACTCAGGGTAATGCTCGAAAGCCAAGTCGAGAACTTTGTAACCAGCTTTGCACCTACAAATGGATGCTTTGGAGCATTTATCGTCTCACTGGACGATGCGACGCCAAGCATTGTTGAGGATTTTGGTGAGTATAGATGGGGGGCCGATTTTGCGGTTGCGAGGTCTGAAAAATCGAAGAATCTTGTGGCTCTCGCACGAGAGCACTCTGCCTTGAAGGATATCTTGGTATCAAATCCTGAGATTCATCGAGACAAAATCGCGCGAAGGGAGCTCAACGATCGTATCGAGGCGATTGGGGGCCGGATTGAGCATGAGGTCTGGCAATTGATCGCAAGCGCAGAATGGGAAACAGGAATTGACGACCTCCCGATGACAGCACACAGGAACCTCACAGTTTTGGCGTCAGAAATGGCAGATCGTCGGTTTTCGCAGTCGCCAAGACTAAACAACGAGCTGCTGAACCGCACTAAGCCATCGGCATCGGCCAATTCAGCGCTCAAGCTGTTACTGCATGCCGCCGTCCTTAAAGAAGGCACTCCGGGGCTTGGTTTTGAGAAGTTCCCTGCGGAAAAAGCTCTATTCGTATCGCTCGTTGAAGCCAACAAGCTATACGTTCAGGAAGGTAACGACTGGCAATTTGTACCACCTTCAGGAGACGACCCCGCAAATCTGATACCTATTTGGAAAGCAACGAAAAGTTTCTTGAAAAGGCGGGGCAGCCGCAATGTACAGCTTACCGATGTTTATGACCTTTGGCGGGCACCTCCGTTTGGGTTGAAAGACGGTCTAATGCCATTTTTGGCGGTGTTGTTCATGCTAGCCGAGCGCCGGAACCTATCACACTACCGGGAGGGTATTTTCCTATCGACTATCTCGGATGTTGATGTGGACTATGTTCTGAGAGCGCCGCAAATGGTCCAGCTACGCTGGATTGAAATGAACCGAACGACCAAGAGGCTGCTTACTGAGCTGGCTAATGCGGTCGGCGAAGTTGTGGACAAACCAATCTCAACGTTAAGTCCATTAGAAGTTGGACGCGCGCTCATCGCAGCTTACGAACCTACAGCACCTTGGGTTCAAAGAACCGCACGTCTTCCTGAGCACGCAAAAAAAGTCAGAGCGCTGTTCAAGCGTTCTAATGACCCACAAAAGTTCGCATTTGATGACATTCCTGGGCTCTACGGAAAGGATATCGATATTCTCACTGATCAAGGGATCTCTGAGATCGCTCAAAACATCAAAGAAGGGCTCATCGAAATCCGTGCGGCTTACCCTGCGATGCTCAACAGAATGCGCGAACACATTCTGAATGAGTTACAAGTTCACGGGTGCACTGCGAAAGCATATCGAGAGCTGAACGAGCGCGCGAAGAATATCCGAGATGTTGCAGGTGACTTGCGGCTTCGATCTTTCATTACCCAGCTCACAAGCTTCGGAGATGACCTGCAATCGATGGAGGCACTCGCGGGGTTAGGCATCAACAAGCCCGCTAAAGCTTGGATCGATAGCGACATAGATCGGGCAATTGTTCAACTCACCCTGCTTGCGCAGCAGTTCAACCAACACGAGTCTGTCGCGCGCGTGGCCGGGCGGAAGGACAAGCGCTCTGCAATGGCATTGATTGTCAGCGTTGATGATCGGCCCACGCCTGTGATGGAGGAGTTTGATATCTTGGACTCCGACGATGAGGAAGTGAACAACCTTAGTAGAAAGATTGAAGAGGTGTTGCAGCAGGCTGCGGAAGGCACCGGTAGAAACGTGATCCTGGCTGCTTTGGCAAAGGTCGGTGCTGCGAGGATCAAACAATCAGACGCAAGTGAGGAAGTAGATGGCTGACAAAGTAAAACATGTTCTAGGCTTGTCTGGGGGCAAAGATAGTTCAGCTCTCGCGATCTACATGAGCCAGGGCCACCCCGATCTCGATATTGAGTACTTCTTTACTGACACGGGCGAAGAGCTGGATGAGGTTTATGAGTACTTAGCGATGCTCGAGGGCTTTCTTGGTAAGAAGATCCGATACTTGGACCCGGGGCGAGATTTTAAGTTTTACCTTGCCCAGTATAATCAATTCCTCCCGTCAGCCCAGACGCGTTGGTGTACGAAGGACCTAAAGATCAAGCCTTTTGAAAAGTGGGTCAAATCTGAATTCACCGAGCAAGGATTCACGGTCTACAGCTACGTTGCGATCCGGGCGGACGAAGACTTCCGCCAAGGCCTAAACTCGAAAAATGGTAGTTTGATTACTAAGCTACCCTTCAAAGATGATGGCATCGACAAGGCAGGTGTTTTTGAAATTCTTGAGAACTCAGGACTGGGTCTTCCAACTTACTATGATTGGCGTTCTAGGAGTGGCTGCACGTTTTGTTTCTTCCAGCAGAAAATTGAGTGGGTTGGCCTGAAAGAGCGGCACCCTGAGGCCTTCGAGAGAGCCAAGCAGATGGAGAAGACCTCACTCGACAACGGATCGCCGTTTTCATGGAGTGAAGGGGAGACACTGATTGAGCTAGAAAAGCCTGAACGCATTGCTCAAATTCGGGCTGAACATCAGAAACGCGTCGAAAGAGCTAAGGCTAAGCGGAAGGTTGATCCTCTACGGCCAGAACAAGGCGCAGTTGATCTAGATGAGATCTATGGCCAGCAAAAGGTGTGTTTGGCCTGCCATAAATGATCTGATGTGGAAGTTGTTAGGATGCAGCGTTGAAGGCCTTTGGAAGCGGGTTTGCGGCTACCTACCGTCAGATGGCTTGTATGAACCCAAATTTGGAATTTGCACCCCCAATAGATCTCCGAGCCCGCATTTAGACCCACTCGATGAAAAAGCATTGCGCTTCAAGGGCTTTACCAAGCAGCGGAATCTGTCAAAGTGTGCCAAAAGCTTGGACCCTTGTCTCTACTGCTGGGCGGGTAGAAAATCGAGAGAGTGGAAAACAGCATGAGTTCCAGCACCGTAGTTGACGCACTCTCAAGCATCGGTATCGCGCGACTAGCGGCTTTTTGGGGTAAGAACCGACTAGAGGGGCTGTCAGAACTTGGGGTTAGTACCCGCCCTCGCGCCATAGCTGAGGCCATGCTATCTGAGAGTGGGTTGGCTATCTTCAAGAAGAAAGATCTTAGAAACGCCGTGCTAGAGGTGTTTTCGCCACAAGTTATCCGCGACAAACTTGGCTCGAGGCCAGATGGTTGCCCTGTAACTATTCCCCCGAATTTTACTTGGGGAAGAAATGAGGCAACGACCAGCTTTCTAAAGCTGATGGACTTAAACATTGACGAAGCTTTCCCAAACGATTTGTTGTCTGGCCCAGAGCCACATTTGCAAACGGACATTGAAAAACCGCTCTTTGATTATCAAAACAGCATAAGGAAACAGCTTGTTAGTTTTTCCTTCTTGGAGGCCGGTGCCCACAGAGATGCTGAAAACAGCAGAATCGTTGCGCATATGCCGACAGGCTCGGGAAAAACAAGAACAGCTATGGAATTCATTTCAGATTTCCTTCGATTTAGCTGTTCACGCGAAAATCCCGTTGTTGTTTGGCTTGCTCATAGTGAAGAGCTATGCGATCAGGCTGTTCAAACGTTTCTTAGTATTTGGACAAAACTAGGAACTGAGAATGCAAATGTATACTCAATGTGGGGGGGCAGGAAGCCAGATCACCTTGACCTTAGTAAGCCTTGTTTTATAGTTACTAGCTTTCAGAGTTGCTACTCTAGCATTCACTCAAACAAAGACGCTGATTTTGATCGATTTGCAGAAATTAGGCGCGAATGTAGCCTGCTGATTGTGGATGAGGCGCACATGTCGATGGCGCCAACGTACTAGAAAGCAATAGAGTTTCTCTGTAACTCGAGCACTACTTTGATCGGCTTGACGGCTACGCCTGGTAGGCATCACGTAGGAGGTGATGTGGCTCAAACCAAGGCTCTATCAGATTTTTATGGTAATAGAAAACTCACGATCGACCAGCGATTGACTGGCGAGCGAAACTCAATCGAGTATCTCCAGGATCGTGGGGTTTTGTCTTCTGTTGAACGAATGCGTCTCAACACTAGCGCTACTGTTAATCTTGACGCGGAGGCAGTCAGGCTAATTTCCGATCTCTTGGACATCTCACCCAAGGTGCTGGCAGAGTTAGGCAACAACGCCCAGAGGACCTTGGAAGTAGTCGCTGCGGTCGAAAAGCTTGCGCTTATTGATAAGAAGCAGACCATCGTGTTTTGCCCGTCAAAGCAGAACGCATCTGATATGGCATTGGTGTTAAGGGAAAGAGGGTGCGCGGCAAGAGCGGTAACCGGCGAAACGCCACCGAGTGATAGGCGCGAGTCAATTGAAGATTTCAAAAACGGAAGTGTCAGAGTTCTTACAAATTTTGGTGTTTTGACAACCGGATTTGACGCGCCAAAGACAGAGGCCGTTGTGGTTGCGCGTCCGACAACGTCGGTTGTGCTTTATTCACAAATGGTGGGACGGGGCCTTAGAGGCAAGTCAGTTGGTGGGACGCCTAGCTGTACTGTGGTGGATGTGGTTGATAATATTGTAAATTTACCCAATGTGCCGCAAGCTTTTACGTATTTTGACGAACATTTCGGGGAAGCTAAATGAACAAACAAAACAAGCCAGTGCAGATTGTTGATGCGTACTTGGCCCTCAATGCATTACGCCAAGTTGGCTATCGAAACACAGCTACTGCTGTCGCTGAATTGGTTGATAACTCGATCGAGGCCGACGCGAAAAAGATAACCATAGTTACGCTGTCAGCCAGAGAGGCTGTCGCAAAGCGTACGGTATACCGAGTTCAAAAGATAGCGGTTTTGGATGACGGGCAGGGGATGACACCGGATGAGTTGGGACGCTGTCTATCTTTGGGTTGGGGCACTCGACTAGATACCCGTGAAGGCCTCGGACGTTTTGGTTTTGGGCTTAAAGGCTCGTCTCTTTCACAGGCGGAGCTTGTCGAGGTATAT
>CALFRH010000110.1 GCA_937919225.1 uncultured Parvularcula sp. | reverse complement strand
AAACCTCATATTCAGCACCACTCGAATGGCTTGCTAGGTGTCTGAATGTAGCTATCGTTGTCGGCGCCCGAAATATCGGAACGTCGCCCTCAAAACCATCCAACACTTGAAGCTTATTCCAATCCGGAAGAATATCACCAACAGGAGCATCAAGGTTGAGTTGACCGCGTTCTACGAGGATCATCGCCGCAAGGGCACCAATTCCCTTCGTCATTGAAAGAAGTCTGAAAGCCGTACTTCCGTCAGCAGCTCGACCGGTACACGCGTCGCCAGCCGCACCATTAAACCGAACTCCAGACGAAGACGCTGTCGCCGCGACAACAAAGGGCATATCACCCTGCCCTACCGCACCATCTAGTATAGTTTGTATATTCATCTTACCTTTCATCCGTGAAGGTAAAGACTGGACTTCACCTAGTCTCTACAAGTTGAATCGGTCTGAAATACTCACCGCACACCCCAAAGCTACCGCTTGGCAGAATAAGAAGATATCTCGGCGACCGGCAACTCAATAAATGACGCCATGCTGGCGGAATGATGTATTTTGATATTCGCAGGCTGCCCTTCGGTCATGAACGCTTGCTCTTGAGTTGACCCAACGCCAAAATTTCGCGCCACATACGGGTGTGCACCGCTCGCCACCAAGACGCGTAAACGTTCGCCTTTTT
Source organism: uncultured Parvularcula sp. (assembly GCA_937919225.1). Lineage (GTDB taxonomy): Bacteria > Pseudomonadota > Alphaproteobacteria > Caulobacterales > Parvularculaceae > Parvularcula. Next base: position 6,343 of record CALFRH010000110.1, on the reverse strand, counting down.
TAAAACGGGCCGCCGTTTGTGCTAGTGTTAAGTCGACTCGTACCAGCCCACCGTCAACCGACTCAAAGAAAACGCGCTGAAGGCCATCGGTGACATTCTCGGTTTTTCCAGACCGCGACACGCGATTGACGCGAACAAAAAGATCAGACGTCTCGACATCAGTTTCGAAGTAAATCGACGCTTTGATTTCACCAATGATGGTCGTCTCCTCCTGGAACGGTTCAGCGGTGAAGGTGATCGTATCGTCCCGCGCTTCGAGGTCTGAATTATCAGTAACAGGATCAGTATTTCCAAGGAGGAGACCACCGACCGCCGGCGTTGGCTCGTTAGGATCATATCGGTAAGATGACGGTTCAACATCGTTCGTTGGTGCCGCGCCACTCAACACACCATCCGGCCCAAGATAAAGTCGCCCGGCCGTCGTCGGAAGCGGCCATGCGTCTGCCTCAATCCATTTGTCCGTTTCTAGTATATTTAAGTGAACCGACTTGTCCGGAATGGTGAGGGCCTCGTTTTTGAGAATATGGTCGAACCACGCTTTTCCATCTCGCATAAAACGAATGATGGAGGGCGCATCAAAATGCGGGCCCGAAGCAACCGACAAACGTGGGTTTTTTCCAGCTTCAACGAGATCTTTATAATCCATAAAAACATCTGGCATCACGGTGTCATGCCACATCGTCGCCAGGAACACCGGCGCCTCTATCCCCGAGATGTCCTCCTTCGTTAGAGACGATTCAATCCAGTAATCCGCATCGGGATCAGCGCTGTTCGCGAAGGTTTGATAGAAATCAATAGGTCCGCCCACCGTCGCTGTATCAATCTCGGTTACAGGCAAATGGTCGAAAGGCACTTCAATCTGCTCGCCGCCAGTAAGAGCCCTCAAAAATTGCGATAACGACGAACCCGTCACTGTCTGGTAGTTAGTCTTTTTCAGACTGTCGACATATGTCGACCAACCAGCGGCAGCCTCGACATTGAAACCACCAGAGCTGTAAAAGATATTTCGGAATCCTTTCGGCGCCACAGCTGTGAAAACTGCCTTTACGGCCGGATCGTTTTGCACGGCGATCGCATTTGACGTGTAGCCGAGGTAACTCATCCCGAATGTAGCAATTTGCCCATTGAACCAGGGTTGTTCCTTGATCCAAGCAATCGTCGCCGCCCCATCCTTACGTTCGTTTGCAAGAGGAATAAATTCACCACCGGAATCGCCAGCGCCGCGAGTATCCTGGCATAAAACGTTGTAGCCGCGCCTGGCGAAGAATTCAGCGAATATAGCTGTTGTCGAACCCGCGCGGCCGTAGGGCGTGCGCATCACGATGGTCGGAAAAGCGCCGTCTTTTTTTGGACGAAACAGATCAGCAACTAAAACAATGCCGTCGGGTGTTTTCATCCGCACCGAACGGTCGATAGTGATATCGTTCTCAGCAACTGGCAGTCCCGTTGCCTTAGAGAAAACAAAGTCTCGGCCGCGCCAAGTACCGCCGATCAAAAGCACGACAACCAAGACAATACCGATTGTTGCCAATATATATTTAATCATTATACGAACGTCCCTTGATTACACTTGATTTCAATGTTTGGCTACCTATCCTGTAGTATAAGCTCAGCGGCTTTTTCACCGATCATAATACAGGCCGCATTCGTGTTCGCGCGGGGGATTGTCGGCATGATTGACGCGTCCGCTATCCTCAAGCCTTCAACGTGGCGTACCCTTAGTCTTGGATCGACAACGGCGTTTGCGTCGGTGCCCATACGTGCGGACCCAACTGGATGATAAACCGTCTGGCCCTCATCTCGAAGATACTGATCAAGCTCGACGTCCGATTGCACTTTATCTCCAGGAGAAATTTCTAATCCGCGATAGTTCGCAAATGCCGGTGCACCGATGATCTCGCGCGTTTTCTTTAAGCCTTCGCGCAATCGAACGACGTCATCTTGCTCTGTGCAATAGTTGAATAGAATTTCTGGCGCATCATTGGGGTTTTGCGATTGAATTTTGATGTGGCCTCTACTTTTCGGCTTCAGCAAGCAGATGCTAAGTCCAAAACCGTCTTCCGATGACACTTCGCTTTCATCTCTCTCAAAATAGAGAGGCGCGAAGCTAATCTGTATATCAGGCAGAACTTCATCTTCACGAGTCGTAATAAAAGCGCCGGTCCGAAAGACAAATCCAGCTAACGGCCCAGTGCCAGTAAGAAAGGCTCTTGCGAAAGAGCCGAGCAATTTAATTGGATTACCGATAATACCGTTCAAGGAAACAGGCTGCGTACACTTATACCATAAGCCGACATCGGGATGGTCGACGAGGTTTAAACCGACTTCTTTATTCTCCGCCACAACATCAATGCCGAGTGATTTCAAGTGATCACCATCCCCTACGCCGGAGTGTTGAAGGATGTGCGGGCTGCCAATAGCGCCGGCGGCAAGAACAACCTCTTTGTTCGCGCGCAGAGTTTGAATGCCGGAAGCAGTTTCAACCTCAACGCCAACGGCGCGTTTGCCATCCCAAACGATCCGTCTAACCATCGATTCCTTATGAATTGTCAGGTTGGGGCGGCCTTTTGCCTCGCGTAAAAAGGTGCGCGACGCACTTGCCCGCTTAGCGCCTTTGTGGGTGATAGTATGTTGATGCCATCCTGCACCCGTCTGATCGGCGCCGTTAAAGTCGTGGTTTTCCGGCAGACCAGCTTCAGTGCAAGCCTTCAGAAAAATCGAATCCAAAGGCACGACGGGTTTGCATTTCGTGGTCTGCAGCGGCCCCATTGATCCGTGCCACTGGTCCGGTGGACCGTCGAAATTTTCCGACTTTCGAAAAAAGGGCAAAACATCGTCATACCCCCAGCCATCACCAGCAGCGGCGCGCCATTCTTCGTAGTCTGCACGGTTCCCGCGGACATAGAGCATTCCATTAATTGAAGAGGTGCCGCCCATAACCTTGCCGCGCGGGCAGTCAAGCGACCGATTGTTAAAACCCGGCTCGGCCGCCGTCTTATATTTCCAGCCGAACAAAGAGTTTTGCAACATTGGCGCAGTACCGATCGGATTGGCGATGAGCGGTGAATTGTCGGCGGGGCCTGCTTCAACCAAGAGAACAGAAACGTTCGGTTTTTCCGTAAGCCTAGCGGCAATCGCGCACCCTGCGGATCCCGCCCCAACAATGACATAGTCAGCACTCGTATTTTGATTTGCCATATGTTTGTCCTGTATCGTTTTTCAATCCGTATAGTTATTTTTGCCCGGTCGGTTTATTTCACACCAATACTCTCGATAAGCAACGAACTGCGGAGCTTCGTATCGGCCTCCGATGGATCAACGAGTGGAAGCATCCAATAAGCCACGCCATTAGTCTTCAAGTGCGTTGCCAGACCCTGACAGCATAATCGTTTTATCACCCGCTTTGATCGTGACGAATATGCCTGGGGCATTTCCAAATAAGACGGGAATAGAGAGCCCAAACGCATCATAGATTTTAGCTAATTCATCTGGTTCAGGATGAGTTACAAAAATATCCGTCATTAGAGCGCCTTGCGCGGATGTCGTACTCGGATGAGGCGCATCTTTCCAATCAATAAAGAATGGAACAAGGCCTTTATACTTTTCAGACCGTACCATCATCATATCCCATTCCAGCATGGTACCATCTGGCTTCTTTCGGGATCCAGGGAGCGGCGTCGTCGGAAGACCAAGTTCGCTAGCTATTTCAGAAACGGTCGCTAAATCGGTATTGCCTGCCGATAACATTGCGATGTCCGGCCACTTTAACGCCCTCGCAGCCGCCTGGTCTCGCGATGACTCCACAACCACTGGGCCTGGTCCAAGGACCTCCAAGTAGGTAACGTCGCCAAGCGATAACAAACTATTTTGCGAACCGCCGTCTGAATGAACACCGCCGAAGGTTGGACGTACCCCCAAAGCGCTAAATAGCTGATCGCTCACAGCCTCCACATCGGGGGTGGCGAGAATAACGTGATCGATTGTTGAAACTGTCATTGGTAACTCGGCGGCGGCTTCGGCGACAAAAGAGTTTGCGGCCGCTAGTGCGAAGACGGTGCCCAAACGCTTTACTATACCCCCGCCAGAAACAGTGCTCTGTGTAAGAAATAAATTTCGCATCAATAATGCCTTTCATAACTTGAGGCCCTCATGTTCTTAGACGTGAGGAAATATCTGAACATCTACGCGCCCCATCACACTCTGCCGCTCGCATGCGACGCATTGTTTTTAACAAGAGTGACGTATCCCTTGCGCCCACGTTGACATAACAGCAAACCAATTGGCGCCGAGAAAAATACCGTGATCGCAACCGACCACTTCAGGGCCGACGGATCGCCAAATCCGTAATCCGTGATCAGCCCAACGATCAGCGGACCGCCGCCCATTCCGAGAAGATTCATTAGCAAAAAGAGCATTGCCGTAACCTGACCACGCATCGCAACCGGTGCTATATTCTGTACACCAATTTGTGGTGTTGCCAGTACGGCGGTAGACGCCGCAAGGCCTAGCCCTAGAAATACCATCGACAGGACGCCATTTCCGATGAGCATGGCGGTGATCATAAAGATCGCAGACGGAGCGCCAAAATAGAGGAATGTACGCAATGGTGCGTCCTCCAAGCCGCGTTTTTCCATGAATTGGATAAGTGTCCCGGACAATACAGGGCTTACTAACCCCGAGACGAGTGCCGTTACGCCAAATACAGGCCCAATAACGTCCATCGACCACCCATAAGCACGTTCAAAAAACGCCGGCGTCCAGGTCAATACAGCGAAAACCAGAAGTGTATAAAAGGAAGGGGCGACCAAGACGGCGAGCCAGGCGTCTCGGTTGTTTTTCAAATAAGCGATCACTTCAGAGATCGACGCCGGTTTAACCTCGCCCTCGCCTGGCGCGTCTTGCCCGCCCCTTTTCGGCTCATCCACAAGCGCCATCATCAGAATTCCAATAATACCGCAAGCGCCAGCAATCCAGAAAACGGACTGCCAAGCGAACACAGAACCGACGAAAGGCACGCCTTCGATCTTTGGCTGCTTTAACAAGGAGCCAAGAAGGGCCCCTCCGCCAATCAGCGCAACCGCCGACCCTAGCTGACCACCGGCAATAAAAACGCCAGTCGCAGGTCCGCGTTTTTCCCGAGGAAACTTATCGGCGATCATCGATAACGCCGCCGGACTGAGCGCCGCTTCTCCGGCACCAACGAGAACACGAGCGACAAACAGCGCCCAAAACCCCTGAGCAAATCCACCTAGCGCCGTCGCCACACTCCACACGGCAATACCAACGATGATGATGCGTTTACGGTTCACACGATCCGCAAGGCGACCAATTGGCAAGCCGAACACACTGTAGAACATCGCAAAAGAAAAACCCATCAGCAAGCCGACCTGCGTGTCTGATAGGCCAAGGTCCCGTTTCAGCGGCTCTACCATTAGTGTAATGATCATACGATCCATAAACGACAATAGGTAGGTGACCGCCAAAGCAAAAACGAGGAACCATGCACTCTTGATTCCGAAGCTTCGCTGCGTTCCGGCATCTACAACCGGCGCGTGTTCAGACATGGTGTCAGTTCCCAATTCTTTTACTATCTGAAGTGACAGGCGAGCGGTGGGCGCCCGCGGCTCATTACTCTTGGACAGCTTTTCGCAGGCTCTCCAAGAAACTGTCGATGCGCCCGTAATGCCCAGAGCCAACGAACATCGTAAAGGCGCCGACGGGTTTCAGAAGCGGCATCAACACCCATCCCTCCATAAACATCTGTGTCTGGACGTGTTGTGCCTTCTCCGGGTCATCGAGCAAGTAGGTGACAAGCGAGAGCTTTGGATCATTATAGACCTCAATACCGTCAATTGATGTAACGCCGTCGCAAATCTCACGGACGCTGTCTGCTATTCTCTTCGCGACCGCAGCAAACCCCTCATCGCCCAGGCTGTGCATCACCGCCCATGCTGCAGCGGGGCCCGTAGATGACCGCGTCCCTGTCAAATTATGATAGGGTGTGGGCGCCATAATCGGTGGCCCAAGGTTGAACACAGCATTCTCCATATCTTCCTTGTCGCGAAAGAATAGAGTGGAACAACCGGGGAAAGAATAACCGAATTTATGCTGGTCTGCTGAAATTGACGAAACGCCGTCAACAGCAAAGTCCCAGGGCGGAATATCGACTCCCGCGCGGCGCATAAATGGTGCAAGAAATCCCCCACTGCAAGCGTCAATATGAAGCCATAAATCGTTTTCGCGCGCGACAGCGCCCAACCCTTCAATATCATCTATCGTGCCGTATTGTAAACACGGCGCCTAGGCTAATATCAATACCGTACGCTCGGTAATTGCCGCACGC
>CALFRH010000109.1 GCA_937919225.1 uncultured Parvularcula sp. | reverse complement strand
AGGTAAAGGAAGGGATAAACACAGCATCGTCGCGGGTGAGGTTCAGCCCCATCATCGGGATGACAAGGGCATCGGTGCCGGAGGAACAAGCGATGCAATGCCGTACGCCTACCTTCTCGGCGAGGGTTTGTTCCAGCTCGTCAATCTCAGGCCCCGCAATGTACCGGCCATGATCGAGTACCGCCATGAGGCGCTTTTCCACCCGCTCCCGGATGATTTTTTGCTGGGCCTTCAAATCGATAAAGGCAATCGTTCCCACCCGGGACTCTCGTTCCAGCGCCAGATTGTTCACAGCGTTCATGACTCAACTCCTCTGGAGGCGTTTGCCGCCTCTTCAATTTTAAGGGCCAGGGCAAGGGCAGCCCGACCGTCAAGCCCCGTCACAATGGGGGCCCCACCATCGCGGACCGCATCGACGAAACTCTGAGTGCCAAACCGTAAGGGGTCCGCAAGGGCTGCTGGCTTTTCATCCGCATCCATCGCCACCGGCAGGGGCGTAGGCGTCGTATTCCGGCTCATCCGGCCTAAAAAGTCGAGCCCCAAATCCCCATCATCATAGGTCAGTAGCAAATCCCGCACCGGGTTCTCTTCAAGGCGGGAGGCGGATAATTCCGCCTGCAAACCACCGGGCAGCGCGACGCTGACCGCAACATAATCGGCCTTGTCCCCGTGGACGAACTTGGCCGCCACCTGGGTGAGGACTGCCTCCTCCACCGGCGCGAACTGCGCCAACAGGTCAAGGTCATGGATCATGAGGTCAAACACCACCGACACATCCATGGCGCGACCGGAATATTTGTTGAGCCGGCGGGACCGCAGCGTTCGCGGCGCGGGCCGGCCGAGCAAGCCCATGGCGTCCGCAACATATCGTTCCTGGTGCCCCACCTGGAGGGTGAGCCCCTTCTCGTCGGCCAAGGCAATCAGCCGATCCGCCACCGCCAAATCGAGCGAAAGAGGCTTTTCCACCAGCACATGCTTACCCGCCACAAGCGCCTTTTCGGCCAAGTCGCCATGGGTGGAGGCGGGCGTTGCGATGGTCAGTACATCCACCGCCTCGAGGAACGCGTTATAGTCGCTAAAGCCAGCAACACCGCGGTCCGCCGCACCGATCTCAGCGCGCGCAGGGTCAAGGTCAAAGATGCCGACCAGCTCAGCCCCCTCCACCTCTTTATATTTATTGGCGTGGTAGCCCCCGAAGACGCCTGCCCCGGCGACCCCGGCCCTCAAAAGTTCTGCCATGACCGCCTTCTACCGCAGTGCAGCGATGGCGCACGTCACAGCATGTTACGAAGGGTTCCACTTTTTTTGGGCTACCGCTTCGCTACTTGAGCCCGGATATATTGGGCTACCGCTTCGCTACTTGAGCCCGGGGTTTGGTGCGCCAACGCTTCGCTGCTTGAGCGCAGGAGAAAACCTCTCATTCCCACGCAGGCAGGGATCTGGCTCAGCCGCCTTAGTCAAACCCCCGAAAATCGGCCACTTCCTTGAGCGGCGCCCGCGCCGAGCGGAAGCTGTTAATCGCCGCCGCCTCATCGGGCACCCCAAGGGCCATGCCCGCATAAATCACCAACTCTTTTGGGAGGGCCAAATGCGCATGCATGGTCTTCCGTACCATCCCCCAACTTTCGAGCATGCAGGTGGCCAGCCCCCGCTCGGTCGCGAGCAACGCCGCCGTCTGCATCACCATCCCCAAATGCGCCCATTGGCCATGGCCCATCCGCCGATCAATCGCGAACAAGAGGCCCACCGGCGCCCCAAAGAACTGGAAGTTCTTCGTCAGGTGCATGAGCCTTGCGGGCTTATCCTCCCGCGGAATGCCAATGGTCTCATACATAGCCTCACCGATTTCAAACCGCCGTGTACGGTATGGGTCCCAAAGGCCAGCGGGATAGGTGGGATATTCATCCGCCTCCCCCGCTGGGTTCGCCATCACCGTTTGCGTCGCCACTTGCGCCGCTTCGTCCCGGGCGGCGCCACTCAAAGCGATGATGTGCCAAGGCTGAAGGTTCCCACCCGACGGCGCGCGGGTCGCATCCGCAATCAAGGTTTTGACTGTTTCCTCACTGACGGGTTCATCGCGATAGGCGCGGCAGGAAAAGCGGGTGGCCACGGCCTCTGAAACACTCATGGTCATCGGGGCGTCAGCCTCCCTCACATTAATCTAGCTTGGCGCCGTGCACTACAAGCCAGAGGCAACCAAAACACAAGCACGCTCAGCGGCATTGACATCGCTGGCCCACTAATATAACCAATTAGTTATGGAAAATATTGGTTATACAAAACCATCTTCCCCTCTGGACACCGTGTTCGCTGCCCTCGCCGACCCAACGCGGCGAGCGATCCTCACACGCCTAGTCGATGGCGAGGCCTCTGTCGGAGAGCTGGCCGCGCCCTTTTCCATGAGCCAGCCAGCGGTCTCGAAGCATTTAAAGGTGCTGGAGCGGGCCGGCCTCATTGAACGCGACGTTGACAAACAAAAACGGCCTGCACGCCTCAAAGCCGCGCCAATGAAGGAAGCGGTAGGATGGCTGCAGGACTTTGAGCAGTTTTGGTCGTCTAGCTTTGACGAACTGGATGGCCTTCTTGAAACCCTGAAGCGGTCTCAGACGAGTTGAAACGATCTGATCGCTTCAAATCATTTTTTGACGCGCTTCCCACCAGCGAACCGCCATCACGTCGCCGGGAAGCGTTTAAAACAACCCCAAGGAGAGGAAACAAAATGGCCGACCACCCTACTTACGTCTTGGAACGGACCTTTGACGCACCGCGCGATCTCGTTTGGAAAGCCTGGACCGACGCAACTCTCCTTCCCCGGTGGTATGGCCCCAATGTGGAAACCATTATCCACAGGCTCGACGTTAAGCCGGGCGGCGAGTGGATCACCGAAATGAAGTGGGGGGAGAATTCCAACTTCCAAGTGATGAAGTATACGGAGGTCGATCCCCCCGCAAAGTTGGTTGGCCTTCAATCCTCCACCGATGCGGAAGGAAACATCATCGCCTCCCCCATGATGGCAGATTGGCCTAAAGTATTGCCCACCACCGTGACATTCGAAGAGGCGGCGGACGGCAAAACGGACATGCGGCTCACCTGGGCACCCCACGAGGCAAGCGACGCTGAGATCGCCTGTTTCGCCGGGGCCATTGAGGGGCTTGGCAAAGGTTGGACCGCAGGGATGGAACTGCTGGCGGAGCTGCTCACGGAATTGGTGGGGTAAGCTCCGTACTAGGGCTTGTTGAGATTTAACTAAATTCAAGCGTTTGCCACGGCTTGTGCGCCTGTGCCGGCGAAGGCCGGTATGGCATCTATTGAGCGGCAAAACCATCTCGTTGTCCCGTGGACCCCACGGACAAGCCACGTAAAGATGACAAGGGAACGGAAAGTCCGTGTATCTCAACAGACCCTAGAGCATTTCGCGTTCGAATGCATCCACTCCCGCGTCACCCCGGTCGACCGGAGGGAGCACCGGGGTCTACCACCTGATCCTACAAACTAGTATCCCTGATGAAGTTGGAGATGGGCCCCGGAGCAAGTCCGGGGCGACAGCTCAACGACGAGTGACTCTATTCGTACGCGAAAGGCTCTAGCAATTTTTGTTTTGAGCGCTTGAGCCCACTTCCTCCGTGACCGCGATTGTCTTGAAAGCGCTCTAGAGTCGGGATCCGAGGCCCCGTGTCTACGCCGCATCATTTCGTGCTGCGGACGACGCGCGGGGCGCGAAGGAGAAGCACAGATCCCCGCCAGCGCGGAGATGAGCGGGCTAAAAGGCTAAAGAGGACTCGTTCGGCATAAAACGGGGCTCTAGTCCTCTTCCGTTGCGCGTTCGGCACAAAAACGGGGCCCTTACCGTTTTTGTGACTCACAACCCCCGCCGGGACAGCCGCAGTTTCTACGCCAGAGAGAACGCCAGG
>CALFRH010000108.1 GCA_937919225.1 uncultured Parvularcula sp. | reverse complement strand
GCGGCATGATATTCTGCGTTTTCGGACAGGTCGCCATGGGCGCGCGCTTCCGCGATCGCCTGGATAATGGCCGGCCTCTCCACCGACTTCAGATGTTTGATGTCCGACTCTAGCTTATCAAAGCCAGCTTTGGTCATCGGGAACTTTTCCATGGTTCTAGTCCAATCTAGCGAGCGTTTTCCGCCCAAGTGGGTTCCGGTTGGGCGTCAGAAAACGCGACATACAAAAAATCGAGGATGTGTGGCCTTTGTAAAAAGGGCCGCGCGGCCTCGTCTTGTTCCTTGTCACCCCGACACAAAGAAAGCGTTCCCGCCCGGTCTAAGCCGGTCGGCAACGCCAACGCCGGTTGTAAAGGATCACTGATTATAGTGTTGGAGGGGTGTGACTTCAAGACCACCCTGCCGCAGGGCATCAATTGCGCGGACCGCCGCCTTTGCGCCGGACAGCGTCGTAATGCACGGAATCCGGCGGTTGAGCGCGGTTGTGCGGATGGAGCGGCTGTCCTCGATGGATTGCGCGGTTTCCGTGGTGTTGAAAATCATATCCACATCGCCATTGATGAGTGCGTCTACAATATGCGGCTGACCTTCCAGCACCTTATTGATACGGGTGACAGGGATGTCTCTTTCACTCAACCAAGTGGCGGTGCCGCCGGTCGCTAGGATAGAGAAGCCCATTTCCACCAGCCGTTTGGCGGGCGCGATGATGTCCTCCTTGTCGCTGTCCTTCATCGACAGGAAGACGGTGCCCTCAAGCGGCATTTTGATGCTCGCGCCGAGAAGGCTTTTCGCCCGTGCGCGATCGAAATCCTTGTCGATGCCCATGACCTCGCCCGTTGACCGCATTTCAGGGCCGAGCACCGTATCGACACCGGGGAAGCGGGAGAAGGGAAAGACCACCTCTTTCACGGATATATGGGAGGGGGCGGCGGGTGGCAGGTCGAACGTCGACAGCTTCTCCCCCGCCATCACCTTAGCAGCAATGCGAGCAATGGGCGCGCCGATGGTTTTGGCGACAAAGGGGACCGTGCGAGACGCCCTTGGGTTCACCTCAAGCAGGAAGATTTGCCCATCCTTAATCGCGTATTGAACATTCATCAGGCCCCGAACGTTAAGCGCTTTAGCAAGCGCAACGGTTTCTTTTTTGAGCTCGGTGATGGTCGCATCATCAAGAGAGTAGGGCGGTAGGGAGCAAGCACTGTCGCCGGAATGGACGCCCGCCTCCTCAATATGTTCCATGACCGCGGCCACATAGACGTCTTCGCCGTCGCAAATGGCATCCACATCGCACTCAACGGCGTTTTGGAGATATTGGTCGAGGAGAAGGGGGGTCTTCTCGGACAGGACAATCTGCCCACTGTCTAAATAGGTCTCCAAATATCTCTCTAGGCTGGGCCGGTCGCGGATAATCTCCATGGCCCGCCCGCCAAGGACGAAGGAGGGGCGTGTCACAAAGGGAAAACCCACCTGCTCGGCGACGTCCAAAACTGCGTCCCGCGTTGCGGCGGTCGCGTTGAGCGGTTGTTTGAGGCCCAAATTCTGCACCAACTTTTGGAACTTCTCACGGTCTTCGGCGAGGGCGATGGCCTCCACCGAGGTGCCAAGGATGGGCACGCCTTCTTCCGCTAGGGTTTCGGCGAGGTTCAGGGGCGTTTGACCGCCATACTGAACAATCACGCCGAGTAGCTCGCCATTCTCTCGTTCTTTGGTGATGAGTTCGAGAACGTCTTCGGCGGTGAGGGGCTCAAAATAAAGCCTGTCCGACGTGTCATAGTCCGTGGACACGGTTTCGGGGTTACAATTCACCATCACGCTTTCAATGCCCACATCGGCAAGGGCGAAGGCCGCGTGACAGCAGCAATAGTCAAACTCGATCCCCTGGCCAATACGGTTGGGGCCGCCGCCAAGGATAATGACTTTCTTGCGATCCGATGGGTCCGATTCGCACTGGGCGAGGGCTTGGCCGTTGGCGCCATCGCCAATGCTAGCGATAGGTGGTTCGTAGCAAGAGTACATATAGGGAGTGACAGCCCGGAACTCGGCTGCGCAGGTGTCGATCCGTTTAAAGACGGGTTTTACCCCAAGGTTACGGCGGTGGGCGCGGACTTCGGCCTCGGTCCCATCGCAGAGTTGTGCCAAGCGTTTATCGGAAAAGCCCATGGCCTTCAGCCGCCGCATGCCCGCTTCGTCGGCGGGAAGGCCCTGACGTTCTATCTCTTCCTCTGCATCCACAATCCCGCGAATTTGTTCCAGGAACCAGGGGTCGTAGGACGTGACAGAGTTCACCTGCTCTACCGGCAACCCAGCGCGCATCGCCTCGGCTGTCACGCGAAGGCGCTCAGGGGTCGGCGCCGCCAAGGCGCGACGGTAAGCGTTGATATCGTCATCGCCGCCAAGGTCATCAATTTTAATTGGGTCGAGGCCGCAAAGGCCGGTCTCCAACGACCGCAGGGCCTTTTGCAGGCTTTCCTAGAACGTCCGACCACTCGCCATCGCTTCTCCGACCGATATCATAGCGGTGGTGAGGAGCGGCTGGGTGCCCGGGAATATCTCAAATGCAAAGCGTGGGAACTAGGTCACCACATAATCGATGGTGGGCTCAAAACTCGCGGGCATGGCGCCGCCGGTGATGTCGTTCCCCAGCTCATCAAGGGTGTAGCCGACGGCGAGTTTCGCTGCGACCTTGGCAATGGGGAAGCCCGTGGCCTTGGATGCCAGCGCCGAGGAGCGGGAGACCCGCGGGTTCATCTCGATGACCACTAAGCGGCCATCCTCGGGGTTCACAGCGAACTGAACGTTTGAGCCGCCGGTTTCCACCCCAATCTCCCGCAATACCGCGATAGAGGCATTCCGCATACGCTGATATTCACGGTCGGTAAGGGTGAGGGCGGGCGCGACGGTCATCGAATCGCCCGTGTGTACCCCCATTGGGTCAATATTCTCGATGGAGCAGATGATGATGCAGTTGTCCGCGCGGTCGCGAACCACCTCCATCTCAAACTCTTTCCACCCAAGGAGTGATTCGTCGATAAGCACCTGGCCAGTGGGCGATGCATCAATCCCTGCCCGGATGATCCGCTCATACTCATCCTTGTTGTAAGCAATCCCCCCGCCTGTACCGCCCAGGGTAAAGGCGGGCCGGATAATAGCCGGCAGCCCCACCTCATCGAGGGCCTTCATCGCCTCGGCATAGCCCTGGACGCGGTCATAGCCGACCACTTTGCCGGCCTCATCCTTAATCTGGGGGCTTGTGGCGATTTGGGCGCGCGGGTTTTCGAGGCCGATCTTGTCCATCGCCTTGCGGAATTTCTCGCGATCCTCGGCCTTGTCGATCGCGTCGGCTTTGGCGCCAATCATCTCCACATCATATTTGTCGAGGACGCCAGCGGCCTCCAGCGATAGCGCGCAGTTGAGCGCCGTCTGGCCGCCCATGGTGGGCAGAAGGGCGTCGGGCCGTTCCTTGGCGATGATTTTTTCCACAAACTCCGGCGTGATGGGCTCCACATAGGTGGCGTCCGCCATTTCGGGGTCGGTCATAATGGTGGCGGGGTTCGAGTTCACAAGGATGACCCGATACCCTTCTTCCTTCAGCGCTTTACACGCTTGCACCCCCGAATAGTCGAACTCGCAAGCTTGACCGATAATGATCGGTCCGGCCCCGATGATGAGGATGGATTGGATGTCGGTACGTTTGGGCATGAAGGGGTCCGTCAATGAGAGGTGCGAAGCGCGCAAATTGACGGGCGTCTACAGAGCCCCGCGCCCAAGAGCAAGAACTCTTAACGGTTGAGGCGATGATTTTCCTAAAATTGTCGAGAAAGGGACAAATCGATCTTCAGCCTGTTTCGCTACTATTCTTCTAAAATTTGTGGGGTTTGGAGATCGAGAGATGGCCGAAACGGCAATCCTTGTGGACATCAACCGCTATGATTGCCGTCTGGCCATCATGCGCATGGAAGGCGATCGGCGCCCGGTTTTCTTGAATAACCGGACCGAAACGTGTCGGGACACATCGTCCTTTATGACGCTTTTGGCCGAGTACCGTGAGGCCTATGAGGGGGCACGTCCGCGCCTTCTGGGGCTTTCCATTGATGGGCTAGCAACTGGCACCGAAGTGAAGCCCACCCATCAAGGGTTTGGCGTCGATACCGATATTCTTAAGGCGCAGTGCGGTTTCGACGATATTTTTGTGATGAATTCGGCCGCTTCTGTTGCGTCATCCTTACCCTGGTTAGAGGCCTCCGACATAACGCCCCTTGCAAGGCCTGGGGAAGCGCAGCCCCCGACCTTTGGGGTGGGGCGCTATTCCCTCATTGCCTGCGGTGATGGGATGGGGGTTGCCAATCTGGAAATCCGTGAGGGGACAGACCCAACAATCCGCGATTCAGAGGCTGGCCATATCGCGCTTGCGATGCCGTCCCGTCGATGGACGAACTTGCTTGGGGCCTTGGTGGATCGGTTTGGTTTTGTCAGCCGCGGTCACGTGCTGACCTATTCGGGTCTTCTGCATATCTATGAAGCGCTGTGTACGGTCGAAGGCGTCGTGCCGACAACTTTTACGCCGAAAGAGATCGCCCTTTACGGCACCACCGGCGCTGATCCTATGTGCGAAAAGACACTGTCCTTTTTCTATGAGGCGTTGGCAACGTCCGCTGGGGACGCGACCTTGGGTATGTTCGCAAAAAACGGGGTCGTGCTTTACGGTGGTCTTATTGACCGGACCCTCCCCACCCTCGACCCGACGGAGTTTCGTGATCGTTTCGAGCAAAAAGGTGTTCTTTCGCATTTTGTCCGTGATGTGCCGACCTCTATTATTCGAAACCGCAGTGCTGGGCTGATTGGTCTTGCCCGCGCCGTGTCCCAGCGCATTGTGACCGAGGCGGCGAAACGTCTTGCGCCGATGAGGGGCTCGGTGCTGGCGGAAGTTGCGGATCAGTTTGAACAATCGGCCTTTGTCGTTGGGCCCGACCTTAATCTTGTTGGGTCAACACCTCAGAATTGGTTTGACCTGCCTGGGGATGATACTCTCCTGTCAAAGGGCGCGCCACTCGTTGAGTTGTTGAAGGCTCAAGAACAAGCCGGACAATTGGCCGATGGGGTGACCGCTGAATGCCTGTTCGAGAAGTTTCGGGGGGGAACGGCTTTTCGGTATACGCGAAAGGTCTTTGATGCGCGTGTGCTGGAGTGCCATGCGACCCCCCGCGCGGTTGGTGGTTTTGTGGTGGTCGAAACAGACCGTACTCAAATCAATAGGCAGACTCAAGAGCTTCAAACAATTGCGCGTACCCTACGGGTACAAAAGGACAAGGCGGAAGCTGCCAGCACGGCGAAATCCGAGTTTGTCGCTAATATGAGCCATGAAATCCGAACGCCCCTCAATGGCGTGCTTGGCATGGCGGACGTCCTTAGCCGCACAAATCTCGAACCGACGCAAAAGGACATGCTGGATACCATCGTCAGCTCTGGTCAGTCCCTCCTGACAGTGATTAATGATATCCTCGACTTCTCAAAGATCGAAGCTGGGAAAATGCGTCTCCAGAGTGAGCCTACGGATGTGCGTGCTTGTGCCGATGAGGTCGCCGCTATCTTAGCGGCAGAGGTAGATCGAAAGGGGCTAGAACTCATGGCCCGTTTTCGTCCCGGTACCCCGCAATGGGTGATGGGCGATGAAGGTCGGTTGCGGCAGGTGATGACGAACCTTCTTGGTAACGCCGTAAAGTTTACAGAGACGGGTCACATTCTTCTCGATATTTCAGGTGAAGCGGTTGGGGAAGATGCCGTTCTCACCATTCATGTGACCGATACCGGTTGCGGCATCCCCGCTGATAAGTTGGACGCGATCTTCCAGTCCTTTGAGCAGGTGGATGGTTCCTCGACGCGGGAGCATCAGGGGACAGGTCTTGGCCTTTCCATCACCAAGCATATGGTGGAGCTGATGGGCGGGCGTATTAGCGCCTCAAGCGTCCATGGTGAAGGTTCAACGTTCACCATTTCCCTGACACTGCCTATTGCGCCGGCTCAGGCCTCCAGCATCGATGCATCTACTGACGATTTAATTGGCCGTCATGTCCTTATTGTCGATGACCAGCCGGTGAACCTGACTATCTTAGAAGAACAGATTGCGGCTTGGGGGTGCGAGGTGACGGCTGTCTCCAGCGCTGCCGCCGCGTTGGAGGCGGCGGCGATTGCTGCGGCAACCGATTCTCCGTTCGACATTGCTGTTCTTGATTATCAGATGCCGGATGTGGATGGCATGCGCCTTGCCATCGCCATGCGTGAAGAAGGGTATACAGAGTTACCACTCGTCCTTCTGACGTCAGTGGGGTGCGTTATTGCTCGACCTGACCTCCAGGATGCAGGTTTTGCCGCACATTTGGTGAAGCCCGCGCGGACAGAGTCGCTGCGGCACGCGCTTCACCGTGCCCTCCTGAAACAGGAGGCTGCAGCGGGACCCCAAGCTGGGGCCGCGGCATCCATCCTCACACTGAGTGATGAGGTCGGCGCGGCGACCTCCAACGCCGTCGAGGGGCCGCGTCTTTCCGTCCTTGTGGCCGAAGATAATATGGTGAACCGTATGGTGATTAAATCCATGTTGGCTGATGGCGGCTATGATCTTATCATGGCGCCTGGAGGCGAAGAGGCGGTGGCAGAGTTCAGAACCGCGAATCCCGATATTATTCTGATGGACGTATCAATGCCCGGTATTGATGGTTTAGAAGCGACCCAGCGCATTCGCGATCTTGAGGCATCCTGGGGCGCGGAACAGCGCGTGCCTGTTATCGGCATCACCGCCCATGCCATGCCTGAAGATAAGCAAAAATGCCTCGACAGTGGTATGGACGATTACCTCTCCAAGCCGATCACCCAAGAGAAGCTGGTATCGGCGATTGAGCGGCACAGGGCCGCGTCTTAAGTCATCTTCTTATTCCACGACCAAACTCTGTACCCGATGTAAATAAGGATCGCCTGTAATACTAAGCGGATGATTGCAGCCGATAGCGGGGCGATCACCGGATCGGGGCGCACCAAATCCCAAACATGAAAAGGGGTATAGGCGATGCAAATCGCTGCGAGCAATACCCCTCCAAAGGCTCTAAACCGGGGTATAAGGAGCGCGATGCCCGTTCCCGTTTCCGCGATGCCCGCCACGATATGAATGAGGTCCCGTGGCCAGGCTTTGGGGATAAACCCATTAAAGGTCTCCGGCGCGACAAAGTGGGTAATTCCCCCTGCCATCATAAAAAGAGCTGGTAGAATGGTGACAATCGTTCTGATGATCATCGTGATATTCCTTTCAAGCCACGGCATAGAAGCCTAGGTGAGAATGGAGTGCCGAGAGGAAAACCGGCTACCCTGAAGCGGAAATT
This sequence comes from uncultured Parvularcula sp., assembly GCA_937919225.1. Taxonomy (GTDB): domain Bacteria; phylum Pseudomonadota; class Alphaproteobacteria; order Caulobacterales; family Parvularculaceae; genus Parvularcula. The sequence goes on along the minus strand of CALFRH010000108.1, from coordinate 12,989 downwards.
TTAAAGACCGAACTGCTCCTTGACGCCCGCAAGATAGGTGTCATCGTCTGCCGCCTTTCGGTTGCTTAACAAATATTCCGCATCCTCACCAGCGCGGTAGCGCAGTTGGCCGGTGCCGTCGGTAACGGCTGTCCAAATGACTTCTGCCACAAGCTCAGGCGGCGAGGGCGGAAGGGCATTATTCTGCATTGAGGCGACCATTGCGTCCATGACCTTTTGATATTCCTCAATAGACGGATCGCCCACGTAATCGCCTGACCGTCCGCTGAAATCGGTTTCAATGAGGCCGGGCTCAACAATTTTCACCCGAACGCCAACCGCTTCCATCTCATAGTGAAGGGCTTCGGAGAGACCCTCCACCGCGAACTTTGTTCCATGATAAAGAGAGCCAAGGGGGAAGGTAATCTGCCCCCCGATGGAGCTGATATTGACGATGGTCCCGCTTTTCCGCGCGCGCATATGGGGGATGACCGCCTTCGTGACCTCATAAAGGCCAAGGACGTTTGTATCATATTGGCGACGGATACGGTCCATGTCGAACAGCTCTAATGGGCCGTAGGCCCCGTAACCCGCATTATTGAGAAGGGCATCAATCGCGCCAAACTTGGACAATGCGGTACTAACGGCGTCTCTGATGGAGGCGCTATCGGTGACATCCAGCCGGGTGACGAGGACATTTTTGAGGGCTGCCAGCTCTTTGCCATCCTGCGGATTTCGCATGGTGGCAACGACATTCCACCCTCGTGCGTGAAAGTGTTTCGCGGTGGCTTTGCCGATCCCAGAGGAGGCGCCTGTGATGAGAATAGTCTGTGTCATGATGTACTCCTTGGGTTTGAACGCGCGGGACTAAGCGGGAAAGCGCGCATTGGCGCCGGCGGCGATGTCGAACACATCGCCGGAGATGAGAGCAGCCTCTTCAGAGCAAAGGAAGGCCGCCAGTCCGCCCACCTCTTCAGGGCCGTAAAAGCCAACGGGCATCATATGGAGCTGCTTGGCGGCATCTTCGAACTGCTCCCAGGTAAGGGTGGTGCCTGGGATCATCGTCGAGAGGACATAGTCATTTTCGAGCAATGCCGTGCGCACCAAGGTTGGGCACAGAGCATTGACGGTGACATTGTGGGGGGCCAGGGCCTCGGCGGTGGATTTGGTAAGGCCGATCACCGCCCATTTACTGGCGCCATAAACCGGGAACCGTTGCGCCCCCATTCGGCCGGTGACGGAGGATATCATGACGATACGCCCGCTATTCTGCTGACGTAGGATGGGGGTTGCGGCCTGAACCGTCTTGATGACGCCTTTGAGATTGATGTCGAGGACGAGGTCGACTTCCTTCTCCGACAGCTCCTCCAAGAACCCCGTCTGGGTGATGCCAGCGTTTGGGATGACGAAATCAAGGCGCCCAAAGCTCTCCATCGCCGCGGTGATAGCGGCCTTTTGTGCCTTCATCTCCCGCACATCGCCTTTGATAGTGATGCATGAGACACCGTGCCCCTCGATCTGCTCTTTCGCGGCTTCAAGGTCCTTTTGCGTCGCCAGCGGATAGGGCACCTCAGCAATTTGGTCGGCGACGTCGAGGATGACAATGTTGGCCCCTCGTGCGGCGAGGGCATTGGCGCAGGCGAGGCCGATGCCGCGGGCGCCGCCGGTGATAAGGGCGGCCTTGCCGTCAAAGTCCCTTTGGGCAGACCCGTTTGCCTGTTCTGCCCGCGCCATTCCCATAACGCTGGCGGCGATGCCGCCCCCCAGGGCGCCGGACATGAGGGAGCGCCGTGCGGGGTTTGTGGGCGCCTTGCTTGAATCAGCGGATGAACGATCGCGACGTGTCGACATGAGGGCTTCTCCTTGGTGAGGCCGAACCTGGTTCATTTGCACATTTTGGGTGCATATGTAAAGCAATTGCACACGTCAAGTAAAATTGTGTAAGGGGCGTTATGAACGAAAAACACCTTCCGCTGATCGAGGCGGCTCTCAAACGGTTCGCCCATTATGGGGTCAAAAAGACCTCAATGGCTGAAGTGGCTGATGACGCCGGCGTTACCCGCCGAACGCTGTACAATGCCTTTGCGAATAAAGAGGAGGTGATCTTCGCTGCTCTCTTGCACTATGCGGGGCAGTCTAAGAAGGATGTGGAGAGAGATTGTGAGGGAGTTGAGGGTGCCTCCCAGCGGCTCGATATTCTGTACCAACACCTTGTGTTGACCCCTTACCAGGCGATGCAACATTTCCCCCATATGGGCGAGGTTTTGGAGGTCGGGGAAAGTCTTCCACCTGATCAAAAGGCGGCCATCAAAGCGGAATATGTTGGCGCCATACGGCTGGTGCTGGCGCCTTACGAGGCCCATCTAAAGCGCCATGATCTTTCCCTTGATGACCTGTGTGTCTTTATCAAAGGGGCGATGACCCAGATCAAAGGCGATGCGGAGAATGAAGAGCAGCTATCGGTATTGTTCAATACACTGAAAGCCATGACCATGGGTCTGGTGCTGGAGTCATAAGGTGGGTTCGCGACAAAACAACAAACCCTTGAAGAACGTGGAAGTGATTCAAGCTAAAAACTATACCGCGCGCTGAAGCGCACCTGGCGGGGTTCTGTGGGGTGGAAGTGGATATCTTCTACGGGAGAGGCCTCTCCTGGGAGTTGGGACTCAAAGAAGTAGCTGATATCAGTATCCTCAGCATCGGTCGCATTGAGCAACTCTAATGACAGCGTGATGTCCTGCCACTCGTAGCTGCCAGAGAGATTGGTGATCGTGGTGGGGTCGGAGGTTACGGAGCCGTCTTCGATCAAGGGGGCCTCGCCGAAATGCCGTAGTCGTGCGCTGAAGGTCCAAGGGTCAAGGCGCGCATGCACCCCGCCACCAATCACACTTTCGACGGCGCCCGGAATTTCGGTTTCATCGCCAGGGATGTCGAACTCTGCATCGGTCCAGGCCGCGGATAGATCTGCCGTCAGCCAATCCGTGGGCTGCCAAAAGAGGCTGGCCTCAACGCCGGTGCGGGTGGAGGCGTCATTCGCCTCGGTGGTCCCGGCATCACCGACAAAAACAAGCTCTGAATCAAGGTCCAGGGTGAAGAGCGCCAGCGACGCGCGCCAAGGCCCCCGCTCAATCCGTGCGCCAAGCTCTGCCCCTTCGGCCTGCACAAGGATCGGGACTATGTCGACGGGATCGCCGCTGATGGGATCAGCGGTGATTGTCGCGCCGCGGACATCGTTGGAGTGAAAGCTTTGGCCGTAATTAGCGTAAAATTCGAGATTGTCCGTCGCGCGCCAGGCGAGGGCGACGCTAGGGCTGATAAGGCCGTCATCCGCGGAGCCGCCATTGGCCGGTTCGCTAAGGGCGGTGACGTCGGCGTCATAATAGTCTCCCCGGACGCCAACAATGGTCCGTAAGCGATCAGTCAGGGCGTATTCAGCCTCTCCCCAAACGCTGAGGCTGAATTGCTCGATACTGTCGCGCCGCACAGTGGAGAGCCGCTCGCGGCCCGCCGTGTTAAAGAGGCCAATGTCAGTAATGTCGTCGTAACGCGCATCTGCGCCTAGGCTTACGCTAAAGCGATCCGTTAGATCCCGGTGATGTGAGATACCGCCGCCATAATAGGTGCGATTGTCCAACTGCTCGAACTCGTCGCCATTGACCGGGTCATTCGCGAAGTAAGTGAAGTTGGAAAACAGGCTGAACTCATAATCGATAGCATACGCATTAAATTGTGTTTGGGCGCCGTCACTGTGATTATATTTACCTTGACCACTCAGGCCGAGGCGTGTGGTTTCACCGCCAAGGTCGGGATCAATAAAGCCAAACCGGTCAATGAGACCAGACTTAACAGCGCGCAGCGGCACTTGGTCGGTGGACGTCCAATTGCTGTCATAGGCAGTGGCGGAGATCTCAAAACGCCACGGGCCGGTCGCGTGGATCAGCTTGGCAAAGGCGTTGAGCTTTTCAAGGTCTTGATCGAGGTCCCACGGGCCATCATAACTTTCAGCCTCTAAGGCCAGTAGAACCGATGTGTTCTTGGATATATCGAAATCAAAGGCGCCGACACTCCGGAGATAGCCGAACTCGCCCACCGCGACCTGGATAAAGTCGTGATCAAGCCAGTCATAGGTGCTGTACCAAGCGGAGCCAGCGGCGGAAAAGTCGCCCGTCGATGCGCGATAGGGCCCTTTGCGGAAATCCACGCGCTCAACAATTTCAGGGATCACAAAGTTGAGATCAAGATAGCCCTGGCCATGTCCGTGGGTGCGCAAGTTAATGGGGACGCCATCCAGATTGGCAGAGAAGTCCGATCCGTGATCGAGGTTAAATCCACGCAGAAAATACTGGTTCGCCTTGCCTTCCCCTGAATGTTGGGTGGCCACGACGCCGGGGATCACTTCGACCAGTTCGCCCGTGCGGGAGAGGGGGCGATCCTCAAAGTCAGCATACCCTACAACCCCTTCTGAGGCAGCGCCGGTCTCTCCGACGAGGTCCAAGCCTCGACCATAGATGATGAGTTCCTCCGTCGCTTCACCGTTCAAATCCCAATAGATAGGGGGGTGCGCGAAGGCCGAAGAGATACTTCCAAGAGTAAGCGGTGCGAGCAGAGCGAAAACGCTGTTCATCAATCTGTCCATTGCTGTCGAGACGTTACGACGTGGACGCCTCTCTCTCATAGATTGTCATACAGAATGAATATCGAAAATCAATATGGGACCGCGTCTATTCAGAGGGGAAAATGTGACAGTTTTCTAACCTGGACCCTGACTATTCGGCCCGGCCGCGCCGACCACGGCGTCGCCCACAAAAGGGTTCGTTGCCCGTTCAGCCCCAAAGGTGCTCATCGGTCCGTGCCCGGGAACAAAGCGGACATCATTGCCCAGGGGCCAAAGCTTTTGGGTGATGGAGTTGATCAGGGTCTGATGATCCCCCCGCGGAAAATCTGTTCGCCCGATAGAGCCTTTGAAAATCACATCGCCAACGAAGGCGAGCTTGGTGGGCTCATTATAGAAAATGACATGGCCCGGCGTGTGACCGGGGGTGAAGACGACTTGGAAGATATTCCCCCCCAGCTCTACTTCATCACCATCGTCAAGCCACCGGTCAGGCACCACATTTCGGGCGTCCGCATCCATGCCAAACCGTTTCACTTGCTCTGAGATTTGGCTGAGCCAGAAGGTTTCCTCCTGATGCGCCCCTTCGATAATAGCGCCCGTGCGATCTTTCAGTTCCATGGCCCCCGACGCATGGTCAAGATGTCCGTGGGTCAGCCAGATTTTTTTGACGGTACCCCCCATGGCTTCGGCCTCAGCGAGAAGGCGATCCACCTCACCGCCAGGGTCGACGATGGCCATGTCTCCGTTCGGGGCGAGAATGAGGGAGCAATTCTGCTGGAACGGGGTCACGGGTACGATTTTCACCGTGAAGGGGGGCTCTTGGCTCTCAGGCGATTGGGTCTCTTGGGTCATGCCCTCGTGATAAAGCGCGATACAGGTCTTGGCCAGCATTAACCGTAAGACGCGAAAGGGTGACCGCCGTCACATGCCCAAAGGGGAGAAGCGTCTACCGTTCTCTTATCGCTGTCTCAAATGAGTTGAGAAAAAGCGGCCAATAAAACGAAGAATATGAGAGAGACGATGACCGTTGTGAAATCCGCTATCTTAGTGTTGTCGCTGTCACGGTGGCGACCCCATCGTCAGCCTCCGCGGGTGAGCGGCCTGCTCACTCAACCAATCTGACGGTTGCCACCACCGCGCTCGATCTCAGCCAAGAGCTGGGCGAGGTGCTAACCCTGTCTTTGCGGATGCCCACGCGGACGCTCCACACGCGCTTTGCCATCCTCGATCAAGAAGCGACCACCGCCCTTGCTTTGGCCGCTCCTCATCTTCATGCCGAAGATATTGTCATCGCTGGCGGCATGACGTCCCCTGCGATTGTGTCTTTGCAGAAGTAAGCTACCGATGATGCTCAATGTGGCTTTCAACAAGGGCCGCATTGTACGTTCGCAAAGCCCGAATTTGTGTCAGAGTGCCGATAATTTTGGAATCGTCGCGGTCCGCCACCACGGGCATACCGTCTAATTGAGCATCATTCATCTGTGCCAGGGCTTCGCCTAAGCTTTGGTTGGCAATCAGGCGGGGGGCCTTGTCTTCAAGGGGGGCGGCCTCGTCCGGCATGGGGCGCATCACATCCCGTACCCGGATCGTTTGAAGGATGACCCCTTGGGGGCCATCGGATAGATCATAGCCCCGCTGGTTCAGCTGATAGTGGAACCACGAGCTGCCGAAGAAGGATTGCGCCATCACCGTGGCGATGCCCACGGCAATCATCAGCGCCGCGGTCATCTCATAATCGCCCGTAATTTCAAACACGATAAGGGTCGTGGAAATAGGCGCCCCAATAATGGCGCCGGACACCGCCCCCATGCCAATCATGGCGTAAAAGGTGGGGCTGGAAATCGCATCGGGAAAGAAAAGGCCTAGCGCTGTGCCAAAGGCGGCGCCGGTGATGGCGCCAAGAAAGATCCCGCCCGAGAATACCCCCGTTCCAAACCGGCAGGAAAGGCAGAGCACCGTTGCCCCCATTTTCATGACCAGAAGCATAATCAGAAGGGGGAGCGCATAGTTACCGGCAAGCGCCTCACTGGTGGCTTGATATCCAACGCCCAGGACCTCGGGCATGAAGATCGCGATGACCCCCATGCCGACGCCGCCTATAACGGGCAGCGCTGGGGCGGGGAGGCGTTGTTTCGAGATCAGCTGACGGACAATTTTTCGGCCCTTCGCCGCTGATTGTAAAAAGGCCCAGGCCACCATGCCGCAGAAAAGCCCCAAAAGAGCGCCCAAGGGAATCTCAAAGGCGCCGGTACTCGTATAATCGGGGATGGTGAACTGATGGGTCTCTTGCAAATGCGCGCGGGAGATCAGCAGCGCAATGACGCTCGATAGGGTCACCGGCCCAAAGACCGATAGGGCGTAATTGCTGAGAATGACTTCAAGGGCGAATAGGACACCGGCAATGGGCGCGTTAAAGGCCGCCGCCACCGCTGCCGCGGCGCTGCACCCGAGTAAGGTCCGTGCCTCCCGCGCGGGGATCCCAAACCGTTCGGTGAGGGTCGTGGCAATCGCCCCGCCCATGAGGACCAGCGGCCCCTCCCGTCCGGTGCTGGCGCCGCAGCCGAGGGCTACAGCCGTGGCAACGGTGTTGGTGGCGCCGGCGGCGAGGGAGAGGTTGCCCGGTGGGCTGGCGCGGGCTTCGATCACTTCAGCGACCCCCTGGCACCTTATATCGGGCAGTATGCGGTATTTTTGGGCTAGCCATAAAATAAGCGCGACCGCGATACCGCCTAAGACCGGCACCAAAAAGGCCCGCCAGGGCTCAAGACCGCGGGCCCCTTGCGCGAGGAGCTGGGTGCCCTCACCAAAGCCAATGTGGGTCAGCCATTCGATCCCCACCGTAAAGCCAATGACCCCATAGGCGGTCAGTACACCAACAGCAGCGGCGAGGAACCAAACGCGCCAACTCGATACAGCACCAGCCCGCCTTGCTGAATGGCGCAGCCAGAGACGTAAGCGGGTGAGGGGTGACGCGATCATAATTGCGATCGCCGCTATCATGGTTTGTAGGGCGTGTCAGGGGCGTAATAGGACTTCGATGTCCCGTTTAGCCCTCGCTCATGTTCTCTCGCCTTTTTTATGCCTTGCTGCGAGCTGTCCGAAGAACACGATTACTGTTAGGAGAGATACTGCGGCTAGCGCTATCGCCAGATCAACCATGACCGTCTCGCAAGCCTTATGTGGGGCTTTTGACAGACAGTTTATTGGACCCATGAGGCCTTCTGGATGCCTAATCTCATTTACGCCTCCCGCTAGTACTGAGTAGGCGGCTAGAAACCCGCAAACCAAGAAGAACAAGGCTGCACGCAGTGCAGAGATGAATACGTCGCTCATTCACCCTCTCCATAATTAGCAACAGTACAGAATGGTTGTTGTCGTTCGAGAATACGTAGTTTGTTAGTTCTTGGTGAGCGCCGGAGTCAAACCGAGTTTGTCAGCTGGAAGGTGTGTTCTTGTCTGCGAGTAGGCTACTTCAAGTCGAGGTAAGGTATGATCCCTGCTCTCAACATGTCACTGACTGCCATGGCAATCAAAGCCGCGCGCGCCCCGGGCGAGGAGTTGAGTGCCCTCACCAAAGCCAATGTGGGTCAGCCATTCGATCCCTACCGTAAGGCCAATGACACATAGGCGGTCAGTACACCAACAGCAGCAGCAAGAAACCAAACCCGCCAACTCGAGACAGCACCAGCCCGCCTTGCTGAATGGCGCAGCCAGAGACGTACGCGGGTGAGGGGTGACGCGATCATAATTGCGATCGCCGCTATCATGGTTTGTAGGGCGTGTTAGGGGGATACGTCATCACGTAAGATGGATTAAAGCTAAGGCATAGCCGCCGCGGCTGACGAATTGCCCGAAACCTTCCGGGGTGTTACATATGTGGCCTATCGTTATAGGCCCATGAGGGGGGGACCGATGTTGTGCGATCACCATTATAGGGCGCTGGGGCTTGTCCTCCTCACGATTTTTGTATCGAGCGGTTGCGCGGCGCCATCGGGGACGGTTTGCGATAAGTCCCCGGGGGATTGTCGTGGTGTCAGTCGCCACGACTCATGGAGGCTATCAGAACAACAAACCGCCGAGCGTATCGCCCAGTTCAAAGACGCTTTGGTGCGTACGCGGCCGGACGTTTCGGATATTACGCGATGTCGGCGGGAGGTATCCCTCGCTGTCGGAACACGGGGCGGCAATTTTAGCTATGGGGCGGTCTGCACCGTTCGTATCGGGGGTCGACCCAGACTGGCGATGATTTGCAACGACGATATGGTTGGCCATTTCGGCTATGAAGAGGTGAATAGGCTTCCTTCTTTAGACAAGGTTGCGTCATTCACACGGGATAATTGTGCTGGCGGCTAGAAACAGACCGTCTTAATGGCTTGCGTCACGCTGAAATTCGGCGACCAGCGTGGAGCTTGGGTCACACCTGCTTATTTCGCTTACATCATCTTCACGAATTCACGCCTGCCACGGGTTTGCCGCAGTTCGGACTATGGTAAGAGCATCGCCGGAAATTCATTTGGGGCTCATTATGACCAACCGCCAACATCTTCTTCTTTCGCTTGTCGCTGCGGGTACGCTTGGGGTTGCCGCGCCTGTGGTCGCTCAGGTGCAGGGCCAAAACGGCCAAAGTGTTATCGATCAAAACCGTACCGATGAGCGGCTTGATCGCCTCGAAAATGCCCTGAGGGATCTGCAGGGGGTCGTCTACTCGGTGGAGGAACGGCAAAATGGCATCACACGGGTGCCTGTCAGCTATGTCGGCACACCGGGGGTAGCGGACACCGCCGCGGCTGCAACTGTGGGTCAGGCTACTGCTTTACCGCCGGGGTCCGAGGCGACTTTCTCCATTCGGCTTAATGCCATCGAATCGGCCCTGGCCGAACTCACCGGACAGGTAGAGGAGATGCGGTTCAAACTCGACCGGCAGCAGGATGCGCTAGACCGCCTCGGGTCGGGTGCAGGGGGCAGCAGCAGTGGCGGTGTCGCGCCACTGGGCCTACCAGCGTTCGATGGTGCTGCGCCCATCTCCGCGCCCGGGTCAGCACCCGTCGATGCCAGCGGTGGCCCCACGGACCTTGTCAGCGGTGAAGCCCCAACAGCCCCAGCCGCATCTGCCATTGTGGTCAACCTGCCCGATGATCCGCGGTCGGCCTATGAGGTGGCTTACGACTCTGTGCTAGCGGCCGACTACCCTCGCGCCGAGGCCGCCTTTAAGGCCTATATCGAAAAATTCCCAAGCGCTGAGCAAACGCCCGATGCAAAGTTCCTCCTTGGCGAAGTCTATCTTGCCACCGGCGCGAACAGTGATGCGGCGCGGGTGTTCCTCGATCACGTCAGCAGCTATGACAATGACCCCCGCTCGCCTGAGGCCTATCTGAAGCTTGGGATTGCCTTCTCAAGGCTTGATCGCCCTGATGAGGCTTGCCGTGTCTGCCGTGCAGGGACGAAAAAAGATCCCTCTATGAGCGGCCCTCTTAAGCGTCAATATAGTGATGAGGCGGCAAAGGCGGGTTGCTCCTGACCTTAGGGGATAAAGCGGATCTCGCAATTGATTGGAGGCTTCTGGGGCCTCCGGATGGAACGCCAATTGCGGTGGCTGTATCGGGTGGGGCTGATTCCTTCTCCCTGCTGCATGCCCTGTGGTCAAAGGGCTATGCACCCCTTGCACTTACTGTCGATCACGGGCTCCGCCCTGAAGAGAGGCATGAGGCTGAGCGTGTTGCGGCCTGGTGCAAGACGCGTAAGGTCCCGCACCATATCCTGACATGGAAGGGCGACAAGCCTGCCAAGGGCGTCCAGGCGGCGGCCCGGGCGGCCCGCTATCGCCTATTGATCGAGGCGTGTGCGGAGCAGGAGATTGATCGCCTCGCCACGGGCCATACCCTCGATGATCAAGCCGAAACGCTCTTTATGCGTCTGGGGCGTGGTAGCGGAGCGGGGCTTGGCGCCATGCGGCCAGATAGTCTTGTCGCAGCGGGGGGAGGGGCGCCGATCCGCCTTTTACGGCCCATGCTCAAGACCGCTCGTCGGGGCGAAAGCGCTCATTACGCGGCACAGCATGACCTGCCGGTGGCGAAGGACCCCAGCAATGATGATGAGGGATATGAGCGGATCCGGGTGCGGGCGCTCCTGCGGGCGCTGGACCTGCAAGACCTGTTGACCCCCGCAGCCTTGGCGCGATCCGCGCGCCGGGTGGCGGCCCTTACTGATGCGCAGGGCCGGCATCTCACAGCCCTCCTCGCGCGGGTGGGGCAGGAAGCGGTGCCGGGGGTCGTTCGCCTCGATTTTGAAAGGTTTGCCGTCGACGTGGACGACCAGCGCGCCCTGGTCGCAAGGGTGCTCTCGGCTATCGGCACACCGGTCCAAGCGGATGATGTCGCCTTGGTGCAAGGTTTGGCCCAGGGTCAGTGGGCCGCTGGCGGTGTGATTGTGGAAAAAGAAGGGGAGCGGGTTTTCATTTATCGCGAACCGGCCGCCGTCCTGGGGCGGGCCGATGGGTTGAGAGGTCTTCCCCCCGTTGCGGTGGGGGAGCACCCTGTGCTCTGGGATCGGCGGTACATTTTGACGGCGCCCCCCGGGTTAGACCCAGGCGCGCACTGGACCCCGCTCGGCCAGGGCCTACCTAACCAAATCGTCCCCTCAACCCGGGCAAGGCGGGCACTGGCGGGCATACCAGCCCTTTTCCAAGCGGGGCAGGTGACCCATGTCCCAAAATGGGCCCTCGGCGCACTGGTCGCAGCGCTTGACGGTTGGAAGGATGCGGGATCGTTCCTAAGTGACGTGCTAGAATTCGAGGCCGAGTCGCTTTTCGAGGAACGGTTCGCGGGACGCGTCATTCGGCATTAGGTTTTCTGCGATAATAAGACGGCAGCACCGGTACCCGCCGGATGCAGGAGTGAAGGATAATGAATATGAACGGACGCCATTGGGTGGTGTGGGGCCTCATGCTGATCGTAGCGGTGATGCTCCTTTATGTGTTTTCCAATGCGTCCCCCCGCACCGCAGTGGAGCAGTTGAGCTACACGTCCTTCCGGAATTATGTGGAGACCGGCGGCATTGCCTCGGCGGAGATTGATAATAATCAAGTCTCCGGTGTTCTGTCCGGCGGGTCCCAGTTTGTGACCACCGTGCCGGACAACACGGACGTGGCTGAGATGCTCTATACGGCGAACGTCCCCGTCAGTGTCGTGCCGGAAGAGCAAATGCCATTGCTCTTGAGTATTTTCATCAACCTCTTGCCGATTTTGCTGATTGTCGGGCTTCTGTTCTTTGTTGGGCGCCAGATGCAGGCGGGCTCAGGCCGCGCCATGGGCTTTGGCAAGTCCAAGGCGAAGCTTCTAACCGAACGTCATGGCCGCGTGACCTTTGAGGATGTCGCGGGCATCGACGAAGCCAAGGAAGAGCTGGAAGAGATCGTCGAATATCTCCGTGATCCGATGAAGTTCCAACGCCTGGGCGGCAAGATCCCCAAAGGTGCCCTCCTGGTGGGCCCTCCAGGGACAGGTAAAACCCTTCTGGCGCGAGCCATTGCGGGTGAAGCGAACGTGCCATTCTTCACCATCTCGGGCTCTGACTTCGTGGAGATGTTTGTGGGCGTCGTTGCCTCTCGTGTGCGCGATATGTTCGAGCAGGCGAAAAAGAATGCACCCTGCATCATCTTCATCGATGAGATTGACGCGGTCGGCCGCTCCCGCGGGGCAGGCCTTGGCGGCGGTAATGATGAGCGCGAGCAAACGCTGAACCAGCTTTTGGTTGAGATGGATGGGTTTGAAGCCAATGAGGGGATTATCCTCATCGCGGCGACGAACCGGCCTGACGTCTTGGATCCTGCGCTGCTACGCCCTGGCCGGTTTGACCGCCAGGTGGTGGTGCCAAACCCTGACCTTGTGGGCCGGGAGAAAATTCTCGGTGTGCATATTAAAAAGGTGCCACTTGGCCCTGACGTCAATGTACGGACGATTGCCCGCGGAACACCCGGGTTTAGCGGCGCGGACTTAGCGAACCTCGTGAACGAAGCGGCCCTTTTGGCGGCCCGTCGCGGTAAGCGCATGGTGACGAACCGCGAGTTCGAGGATGCCAAAGACAAGATCCTCATGGGGGCGGAGCGTCGCTCTACTGTGATGACCGAGAAAGAAAAGACCCTGACAGCGTACCACGAGGCCGGTCACGCGATTGTGGCCCTCAATGTACCGTCCACGGATCCGGTTCATAAAGCGACGATCATCCCGCGGGGCCGTGCCCTTGGTATGGTGATGCAGCTGCCCGAACGGGATCGCTTCTCCATGTCGAAGGAGGAGATGACCTCGCGCCTCGCCATTCTCATGGGTGGCCGGGTCGCCGAAGAGATCAAGTTCGGCAAAGAGCAGGTGACCTCGGGCGCCTCCTCAGACATCGAACA
>CALFRH010000107.1 GCA_937919225.1 uncultured Parvularcula sp. | reverse complement strand
ACCGTGGGGTCCATCCGCACCCGGCTGATGAAGGTGGCGAAATCCCCGAAGCACTCCACGGGGGTGACATAGCCGCCATCCTCCCGCTTATCGATGACAAGACACCCGGGCGCTTCGCGGAGGAGGCCGCGGGCCTCCTCGTCGGTGATCTCTTTTTCAAACTCGATGTTCACCGCTTCTGAGTGGCCAACAAAGACCGGTACCCGCACCGCGGTGGCGGTGAGCTTGATATTCGGGTCCAAGATCTTCTTGGTCTCGGCCACCATCTTGAACTCTTCTTTGGTGGAGCCATCGTCTAGGAAAACGTCAATATGCGGAATGACGTTAAAAGCGATTTGCTTGGTGAACTGTTCTGGTTCCGGGCTGTCATTGACGAAAATCCCCTTTGTCTGGGTAAAGAGTTCGTCGGCCGCCTCGCGACCTGCGCCGGAGACGGATTGGTAAGTGGCCACCACCACCCGCTTGATGATCGCAGCATCGTGAAGGGGTTTGAGCGCCACCATCAGTTGCGCGGTAGAGCAATTGGGGTTGGCGATGATGTTTTTCTTCGAAAAGCCTTCGACGGCGTCTGGGTTTACCTCCGGCACAATGAGGGGGACGTCAGGGTCCAGACGAAAGTGTGAAGAATTGTCGATCACCACACAGCCCGCGGTGGCAGCCTTGGGCGCATATTCTTCAGAAACAGAACCGCCCGCGGCAAAGATGGCAATGTTCGCGCCAGAGAAATCGAACTGCGCCAAGTCCTGACACTGAAGGGTCTCCTCGCCATAGGAAACGTCGCGCCCCAGAGATGACCGGGACGCCAAGGGAATAATCTTTTTCGCCGGGAAAATCCGCTCGGCCAAAATGGCCAGGACTTCTTGGCCCACCATACCGGTGGCTCCCACAACGGCGACATTGAGTTCCATGACGAGGTCATTCCTTTCAAAAATAAAGACATCTCAACAGAAGGGGGCAAGTGCGCTCTTGGGGGGGCGCCCGTCAAGCCGAAACGTGCTCAAAGGGCGAAGAGATCTCTTGATAAGAGGGGCATGGAGCCATGCAGCATCCAAAGATTATCGTCGCGGGCGCCGGCAGTGTGGGATGCCTAATTGGCGGGTTACTCGCCGCAGCGGGGCGGGACGTGACGCTGTTCGGACGTGCCCGCATCCTCGATCAGATTGCCGCCCACGGGCTTATCGTATCGGACAATGAGGGGCTTAGCCTCACGGTGCCGAAACCCGCCCTTACCCAAGATGCCAGCGCTTTGGCCGAGGCGGACCTTATTCTCGTCACCGTCAAAAGCGGCGCCACCGAGGAGATGGGCCAGCTCATTCACACCCACGCAAAAACCGAAGCCATCGTGGTCAGCTTACAAAATGGCGTATCCAACGCCCGGGTCCTGCGGGAAGCCGCGCCTAAGACCCAGGTGCCCGCCGGTATGGTGCCGTTTAATGTGATGACCTTGGGCGAGGGGCGATTTCTCAAGGGGACGAGTGGCGATCTGGTGGTCGAGGCCCCCGATGAGGGGGTGGTTGAAGCCTTGGCGGCGCCGGGCCTCACGGTGCGGGCGGAACCGGACATGCAGGGTGTCCTTTGGGGCAAGTTGGTGGTGAACCTCAATAATGCGCTGAACGCCCTATGTGGTTTGCCCTTAAAGGACGAACTTGAGCATCGAGAGTGGCGACGGCTCCTATCAGAGATGCAAAAGGAGGCCCTGGCCGCCCTGTCAGCGGTGGGGATCAAACCCCTGGCGGCGGTGCCGATGCCCTTGGGCCCGATGCCGTATCTGCTGCGACTGCCGACGCCGATGTTTAAGTTGGTGGCGGGACAAACGTTGAAGATTGCCCCCATGGCGCGTTCATCGATGTGGGAGGACCTTGAACAAAGGCGGCCCACCGAGATTGACGAGCTACAGGGGGCGGTCGTTGCCTTAGCCGAGCAGGCGGGACTTTCCGCGCCCCTGTGTGAGCGCGTCGCCTTGGCGGTGAAGGACGCTGAGCAGGCCGGGGAGGGCTCGCCTTTCCTGGTGCCGGAGGATTTGCTTGGGTGAGGGCGTAAGCCAGCGAAGCGGGGGTGGATGCTGAACGATCCGCCTTTTGCGGACCTGGCTGACCTCCCCCTCCGCCCTTCGGGCACCTCCCCCTCGCAGAGGGGGAGGAAAGAACCATTGGTGCCACCAGGGGTTTCTTCCCCCGGTTGGGGGGAAGTGGGCCCGCGCCGAAAGGTGCGGGGTCGATGGGGGCTAGGGTGCCTGGTCCACGTTCCGGTGATCTGCCCCTTTTATCCTGCCGCCCTTTTTTCGCCCAACACGCCCGCCACGAGTTTACCAAGAATTGGGGCAATCCCGGCTCGCCTGGGCGCAGCCCTTGTGTTAGCCATTAACGAAGTTTTGGGCATGGGCCAGGCAGGACATCCTTGAGGAATTCCCGTCAAAGGCGGGCCCGTTAAAGCGAAACTGTGGGTTAGGGCCTCTCGAAGAGCGTGAAGGCGAGGAGCATAGAGACTATGGCGAGTGAAGGTGTGGTGACCGGCGAATTGGGCACCGATTTTTCGATTATGGGCATGATCCAGGCCGCGGACCCCGTGGTGCAGGTGGTCATGGGCGGCCTCGCGCTTGCCAGTATTTGGTCCTGGGCGGTGATCATCGACAAGTCGATGACCTTTTCCTCGATCAAAGGGAAGGCCAAAAAGTTCGAAGATCAGTTTTGGTCCGGCAAACCCCTCGACGATCTCTTCCGGCGGGTGAAAGACAAGCCTGACCACCCCATGGCGCGGGTTTTTGTGGCGGCGATGGAAGAATTTGGCCGCGGCGGCGGCAAAAACGGGCCTGATCCTCGCTTTGCTCTGTCCACGCAAGAACGCCTCGACAAGGTGATGGGCGTGGCGGTGAACCGTGAACTGGAAAAGGCGCAAAGCCAGCTGTCTGTCCTTGCGACGATTGGGTCGGCAGCGCCGTTTGTGGGCCTGTTCGGTACCGTCTGGGGGATCATGAACTCCTTCCAAGGCATTGCGGAAACAGGCGATGCCAACCTCGCCGTGGTGGCGCCCGGGATTGCCGAAGCTTTGTTTGCAACGGCTATCGGTCTTGCCGCTGCGATCCCAGCGGTGGTGGGCTATAACCGCTATTCTGCGGCACTTAATTCCTATGCGGTGCGTCTTGAGGGCTTTGCCAATGAGTTCTCCGCTATCTTGTCTCGGCGTCTTGACGGGCAGGGCTAAGCCATGGCCGGCGGGATAAAAACACAAGGGGTCCGGGGACGGACCCAGCCCATGGCGGAGATCAACGTCACCCCCTTCGTGGATGTGATGTTGGTGCTGTTGATCATCTTTATGGTGACGGCGCCCCTCCTAACGGTGGGGGTCGAGGTGGATCTTCCGGAGACGGATGCTGAAGCCATCACAGACTCTGGTGAGCCCTTGGCGGTGACGGTGATGGCCGATGGTGCGATCTTTGTGCAGGACGCTGAGATCGCTTATGATGATTTGGTGCCTCACCTGCGGGCAGTGCTCAACGCCAATAATGATCAGCGGATTTATGTGCGGGGAGATAAAAATGGCCCCTACGACAATGTGGCGAAAGTCATTGGTCGGTTGAATGCGGCGGGCTTTACCCAAATTGGTTTGGTGACGGAGTAGAGGGCACTCCTTTATGCGCGTATCGGTCCTTCTCTCCCTCCTCCTGCATGGGGGCGCTGTTGCGGCGCTTCTCCTGGGGGTGATCCCTGCGCGGGATCGGGATAGCCTTTACGTGCCGCCCGTGCCGATTGAGGTGATCCGCGAGGCGGAACTGTCGGAAATTTTGTCCGTCCCCGAAATGGTGGAAGCACCGGAGCCGGAGGAAGCGGACGAACCCGCGCCCTCAGAAGAGGTGATCGAGCCTGAGCCAGTGGCTGAGCCGGAACCTGCTCCAGAACCAGAGCCTGAACCCGAACCCCTTCCGGATCCTGAGCCCACCCCCGAACCAGAGCCGGAACCAGAACCCGAGCCCCAGCCTCAGCCAGAACCACCGCAACCCCAACCGCGGCCAGAACCCCCTAAGCCCGCGGAGGATGAGTTGGACTTTGGTGATCTGGGGGCGGCGCTGAAAGATCTCGACCCTGATAAACAGGATCGCGCTGCGCCGCGTGTGGTGAACGATGGCGCCGCCACGGCTGACCGTACGGTTGCGCGGGTTGGGACCGGCGATCAATTGACCATCCGGGAGGAAGACCTCTTCCGGGCCCGGATGTATGAGTGTTGGAACCCGGACCTCGGGGTGCCGAATGCGACGGAGTTGTTTGTCGAGGTCAAAATCTACCTGAACCGAGATGGCACTCTGGCTCAACCGCCTGAGGTGCTCAATAATGGGATGATCAACCGCTCCGGCAATACCTACTGGAACGCTGCGCGGCAGCGAGCCCTCACGGCTGTTCAGCGGTGTGCGCCTTACGATTTCCTCGATCCGGGTCGGTACGACAACTGGCGAAGTGTGACGTTTAACTTTGATCCTGAGGAGTATTAGGACAGTTGGTGGCGCCTTACGAATTTTCCTCGTGCTTCGAGACGGCCCTCTGGGCCTCCTCAGCATGAGGAAAATGCCCTCTGCACCTCTCCTTCCTCACCCTGAGGGCCGCGGGAGGCGGCGTCTCGAAGGGCGAGGAAGGGAAGCGGCCCAATCAATACTCGCCCTTCTGATCGAGCAAATGGGCGATCTGTAATGTTTCGATCTCACCCCACCCGTGACACGCGCCCTATCGCTGCTATTCTGCCGCGCATGGGCACACTAAAAAGGAGCGATTGGCGCTGATGCACTTTCTGAAAACGGCTTTTTCGTCTCTTCGCCGCGTTTCCAGTAAAGCCACGGGCATGGCTTGGGTTCGCAATCTCACCATTGCTTCCGCCGTGGCGGCGTCAACGCTTACCATGTCTCTGGAGGCGATGGCGCAAGATGGCCCTCAAATTGACATCACCCGCGGCCGGTCGGAGCCGATGCCGGTGGCGATCCCTGACTTCATCGCCACAACGCCCGCGACCGCGGGGATGGGGGGCGACATCTCTGGCGTGATCGAAGCCAACCTCTCTCGGTCGGGTCTTTTCGCGCCCATCGATGAGCGGGCGTTCCTTGAAAAAATTGAAAGCGTGAACATCAAGCCCACCTTCTCCAACTGGCGGCGGATCAACGCGACGGTTCTGTTAGCGGGGGAGGTGAGCGAGCAGTCCGATGGTCGCGTCCAGGTCGCCGCCCGCCTGTGGGATGTGTTCGGGAACCAGCAATTGGGGACCATCGCCTTTAAGACGCCTAAGGACAATTGGCGCCGGGCGGCCCATAAGATCTCGGACTTTGTTTATTCCACCCTGACGGGGGAGCGGGGCTATTTTGACACCCGCATCGTTTATGTGGGCGAGACGGGGCCTCGCAATCAGCGGGTAAAGCGTCTCATGATCATGGATCAAGACGGCGCCAACCCCGCTACCCTCACCAATGGGCTCAACTATGCGGCGCTCACCCCGCGCTTTTCCCCCACACGCCAGCAGATCACCTATCTTGCCCACTTCCGCGATCGTCCGGCTCAGGTTTATCTCTTTAACATTGAAACTGGCGAGCAGGAGGCCCTTGGCGCCTTTCGCGGCATGACCTTCGCGCCACGGTTCACCCCTGATGGGGACAGTGTGCTCATGTCGATTGAGCAAGGGGGCAACACCGATGTGGCGCGGATGGATCTTCGGACCCGGCGCCTGGCGCGGCTCACCAGCCATCCGGCGATTGACACCTCACCGTCCATGTCGCCGGACCAGCGTCGGATCACCTTTGCGTCGGACCGTGGCGGCAGCCAGCAAATCTATGTGATGAACGCCGATGGGACCGATCAGAAGCGAATCACCTTTGGCGAGGGCATTTATGGCACGCCGGTTTGGTCTCCGAGGGGCGATCTCATCGCCTTTACTCGCCAATATAAAAGCCGCTTTTACATCGGCGTTGTGCGCCCTGATGGCACAGGCGAGCGTCTTTTGACGGAGTCTTATTTGGATGAGGGCCCCACCTGGGCCCCCAATGGTCGGGTGCTGATGTTCTTCCGGGAACAGCGCCCGGGCGGGCCGGTTGGCCTCTATTCCATTGATTTAACAGGGCAAAACCTGCGTAAAGTTGAAACCGCAACGGAGGCATCTGACCCTGCTTGGTCGCCGCCTTTGCCATAAGGTGAATAGGGCGCTCCCGAGCGATCTCCTTTGTTGAAACCGTCATCTTTCGGGGTTAGGCTGCCTTAGATTAACCATGGTCTTTTCCTATTCATTTACCGTGAGGGGGAGAGATAAGGTTTGGGCAAGCAATTGGGCTTAAGGCTGCCCCGCTGCTCAATAGAGAAGGGGGGCTCAGCGGGGAATTGGCTGGGCCTTTAGCGCAACGGAAATAGGCAGAGCGGAGTTGAAAAACATGCTGTTGAATGGGTTGAAAAAAGGTGCGGGGATCGCAGCATTGGCTGTGTTGGCCGCGTGTGCGTCTACGCCTGACGAAAGTGAAACGATCGTCCCAGCGGCGCCAGTGGTTGAGGCCCCTCAGGGCGAAGTCCCAGGTTCAATGGAAGACCTTAAAAAGAACGTCGGTCACCGCGTCTTCTTTGGCTACAACCAGTATAACCTTACCAATGAATCCCAAGCTATTTTGCGCCGTCAGGCCGCATGGCTGCAGGAATATCCTGGCTCACGTATCCGTATCGAAGGCAATTGCGACGAACGGGGCACCCGCGAATATAACTTGGCCCTCGGCGCCCGCCGCGCGAACGCCGCCAAAGCGTTCCTTGTGGGCCTTGGTGTTGACGCCGGCCGGATCCAAGTGCTCTCCAGCGGCAAAGAAAATCCGGTGGACCCACGCTCTACCCCAGAAGCGTGGTCTATCAACCGGAATGCAACCACGGTGCTGACCACTGCGGTTTCATCGTAAGCTGACTTTATAAGTCTTTTCATGAAAAGCCCTGCCCTTATTGGCGGGGCTTTTTTGTTATGTGATTTTGGGAATTCGTCATTCCAGTTTCCGTCTTTGACGGAAACTGGAATGACCATAAAATATGTGGCGCTGAGGGTTCCCCAAATAAAAAAGAACGCCGCGCAGACCTTGAAAAGCGCGGCGTTCTAAATCGGCATTTTTAGACTTTATCTGCCCAGACAAAGTCTCATTCTGGAGGGTCGTTTCTTCCCGGCCACCTCTGCCGGGCGGCTCATGACAATTTTGTTACAGTAGGCTCAAACGGTTATTCAAGAGAATTCGTTGCTGCAACGCAGCAATTCGACAATCCTGGAGGCATCAAATGATGTCTGCCCTATGGACCCA
>CALFRH010000106.1 GCA_937919225.1 uncultured Parvularcula sp. | reverse complement strand
GGACGTTTCCCTATTGTTCTTGGCGCCCAACCCGGCGTACATAATGTGCGATGAGTAACACCGTACGTATTTTGGGGATTGATCCGGGGCTTCGCTTCACCGGCTGGGGCGTCATCGCCTGCCGCGGCTCGGCGCTGACCTATGAGGCCAGCGGGCGAATTGCCGCCCAAACCGAGGGCGAGATGGCCGCCCGGCTTTGGGATCTTGCCAGCGCCCTTGATCACATCGTGGCCACCCACGGGCCCGACGAGGCCGCTGTGGAGGAAACGTTTGTGAACACCAACCCCCGCTCGGCGCTAAAACTCGGCCAAGCGCGCGGCATCTGCCTCCTCGCCCCGGCCCGCTCCGGCATTCCGGTGGCGGAATATGCGGCCAACCAGGTGAAAAAGGCCGTGGTCGGTGTTGGACACGCCGAAAAAGCCCAAGTGGGCGCCATGATTGCGCGCCTCCTCCCCCAGGCGGGGAAAGTGTCAGCGGATGAAGCTGACGCCCTGGCGGTCGCCATCTGTCATTCCAGCCATCGGCGTGCGCCACGGAGGCTCAGCGCATGATCGGGCATTTAGAGGGACAAGTGCACGCGGTGGGTGAGGATACCGCTATTCTCTCCGTAGGCGGTGTTGGGTATGAGGTGTCGGCTACGCCGCGATTGCTTGGCCGCCTCGCCCCTGGAGAGACGGCGAGCCTGTCCATCGAAACCCTGGTGGCAGAGACCTTTATTCGCCTGGTCGCATTTGAGAATGAGGCGGAGCGACGGACCTTTCGCCTTCTGCAATCCGTCCAAGGGGTGGGCGCCAAGGCCGCCCTTTCCATTCTACATGTACTGACCCCGTCACAATTGATGGACGCCGTCGCCATGGGCGACAAAACCGCCGTCGCTCGCGCCCAAGGCGTGGGGCCCAAACTGGCGGGCCGCGTGGTGACCGAGCTTAAGGGCAAAACCGTTGGCCTTCTCGGGGCGGATGATTTCCGCCCCACGGCGGAGGGCCTTAAGACAGAAATGGGATCGAGCCCCACGGCGCCCGAAGGCGTGCGCGCGGACACCCTCTCGGCCCTGATGAATCTGGGCTATGATGAGGCCGCCGCCAGGCGTGCATTGGCAACTATCCCCGCTACGCCCGATGAAACGGTGGAAACCCTCCTCACCGCCGCCCTTAAAGGCATTGGAGGGCAAGGTTGATGAGCCAGAGCGACCGCCTCACCGCCCCAGACTCTCAAGACGGCGACCCGGACGCCGCCCTGCGCCCCAAACGCCTGGGGGACTTTACAGGCCAACGTCAGGCCAAAGACAATCTCGGCGTCTTTATTGAGGCGGCCCGCCAGCGGGAGGAGGCAATGGACCATGTCCTCCTCCATGGGCCGCCGGGCCTTGGGAAAACGACCCTGGCGCAGATCATCGCCAATGAGCTGGGGGTGGGATATCGTTCAACGTCGGGGCCCGTCATCACCAAGGCGGGGGACTTGGCCGCGATCCTCACAGGACTAGAGGCGAATGATGTCTTGTTCGTGGATGAAATCCACCGCCTCTCCCCTGCGGTGGAAGAAATTCTGTACCCGGCGATGGAAGACTACGCCTTAGACGTCCTGATCGGCGAAGGCCCATCCGCGCGGTCAGTGCGCATCGACCTGCCCCGCTTTACCCTAGTGGCGGCCACGACGCGGTCGGGCCTTCTCACCAAGCCGCTCCTTGATCGGTTTGGTATTCCCATTCGCCTTGATTTCTACACGGTGGAAGACCTTATGCGGATTGTGCATCGCGGGGCGGAGAAGCTTTCTGTGCCGATGAATGATGATGGCGCGCGGGAGATTGCGGCCCGGTCCCGCGGGACTCCCCGGGTGGCAGGACGCCTTCTCCGCCGGGTGCGGGACGTCGCCATTGTGGAAGACAGCCTGCCCATCACGCGAGAGGTGGCGGACCGCGCCCTACGGCGTCTCGACGTGGACAGCCTCGGCCTTGAAATGCTGGACCGGCGGTATCTTCAAATGATTGCCGATAATTTCAGCGGCGGACCCGTAGGGGTAGAAACCATTGCCGCGAGCCTCGCCGAAGCGAGGGATGCGGTGGAGGATGTCATCGAACCCTTCCTCCTGCAACAGGGGCTGATCCAACGAACGCCGCGGGGCCGCATGCTGACAAATCGGGCCTATGAGCATTTGGGCCTCCCCGTCCCCACGCGCGACCAAGGGCTCCTCTGATGACCAGTTGGACCGTCACTGTTCGGATTTACTACGAAGATACCGATTTTTCCGGGGTGGTCTATCACGCCAACTATCTCAAATATTTCGAACGGGGCCGCACGGAAGCCCTTCGTGAAGCCACGGGCCTTGCCCATAGTACGTTGTTTGAGGCGGACGACCCGGTCGCCTTCACCGCGCGGAACCTCGAGATTTCCTATGACCGCCCAGCGCGGGTGGATGATCTTTTGACCATCGAGACAAGGGTCGACGAGGTGCGCGGCGCCCGGATGGTTTTCGCGCAACGCGCCCTCCGCGGGGATAAGGTACTCGCCACCGCACGGGTTACCATTGCCTGCATGGACCCTACGGGCCGCCCGCGGCGCTTGCCCAAAAAGATGCTGGAGATGATGGGGCGTTCGTGATCATATGGCAGCATTATGAAGACACGCCTTCTATATGTGGAGTTGAAATCCGGACATGCCGACGATGGGCCAGCCTGGATCAGCGTTGCCCGTTTGTCGAAATCGGAGTCGACTATCTACTCAAATGGCAAAGCATTTCGCAGCCTTAAGGGGAGTGGTATCGGCGCCAATTACTTCGACATTTTGACTGGTGAAGAATATTGGATTTCTGGCGTCAAGAAGAACAATGAAGACCGCCATTGGGCCGGAGGCGGTCAGATCCACATTGATCGTGGCGCTATGCCAACGTATTTAGCAGAGACCGAGGCCTCCGCTGTGCCGAGTAACCTAATACTCTGTGACCTCGCACCGTCAGAACAACTGCCGGAGCATGCGGACGCAGAGCATCGCGCTATAGCTTCGAGGGATAGTTCTTTTTCCGCTAGCATCCCACACGGCCGAGGAGGATCCATCAAGCGCAAAGGATAAAAGTTGCCTACCCCACCATCCGGTAGAAACGATCCTCAAGCCGCGGATCATCAGCAAATTCGCCGAGGAAACAGCGGGTCACGCACGCCACCTCGCTTTTATGGATGCCGCGGGTGGTGATGCACTGGTGCGCCGCGTCCACGATCACCGCGACGCCGCGGGGCTTCAGTACACGGTCGATTGTTTGGCCAATCTGATTGGTGAGGATCTCCTGGCTTTGCAGGCGTTTGCCGTAAGCATCCACGAGCCGCGCCAATTTCGAGATACCAACAACGCGGGTGTCCGGCAGGTAGGCCACATGCACCTTGCCCAAAATGGGGGCGATATGGTGCTCACAATGGCTCTCAAGGGCGATGTCTTTCAAGAGGACAATATCATTATACCCCTCCACCTCTTCAAAGGTGCGGGAGAGTATTTCCTCTGGATCGTCGCTATAGCCGGCAAACCACTCATCATAGGCTTGGACAAATCGCTTTGGCGTGTCGACCAGACCTTCGCGATCCGGATCATCACCAATATAGGAAAGAAGGGTACGGACGGCCGCCTCCGCCTCAGCGCGGCCAGGACGGTCAGCGCGGGGTTGGGGGCGATTATCTGGGGCGGCGCTCATGATGCTTCTCCCTTAATGGCGGGCAAAAGGCGGGCCATTTCCACCGCCACCGCGGCCGCTTCAGTGCCTTTATTGCCCGCTTTGGTTCCAGCCCGTTCGATGGCTTGTTCAATCGTGTCCGTCGTCAGAACACCGAAGGCAACCGGCACACCAGTATCAGCCATGACGGAAGAGATGCCCTTGGCCGCCTCCCCTGCCACATAATCAAAATGCGGTGTGGCCCCGCGGATAACGCAGCCAAGCGCCACAATGGCGTCGAAGCGTCCCGATTGTGCCGCCGCCCGCACAGCAAGGGGCAGCTCGAATGCACCGGGTACGGTGATGTGATGAATATCATCATCCGCCACGCCATGGCGCGCCAGGGTACCAATGGCGCCTTGGGTCAGTTGACTGACGATAAACTCGTTCCAGCCCGTATCAATCACGGCGACCCGGAGGCCTTTTCCATCAAGGGATGAAGTCACTTTCTGTACCATATCTATGCCGCGGCGTTGACGCCGTCCCCTTTTTCCTTCCGATAGGTGATGAGGTCCGCCACCGTTACCATCGGAATATGATGTTCTTTTGCAATGGCCATGAGGTCATCGCGGCGCGCCATGGTGCCGTCATCATTCATCACCTCACAGATGACAGCGCCGGGGCGCAGTCCGGCAAGCTTTGCCAGATCCACACTCGCCTCGGTCTGTCCATCCCGGTCCAGGACGCCATTCTCCGCCGCCCGTAGGGGGAACATATGCCCTGGCTTAACAAGGTCGGTGGGTTTGGATTCTGGATTGATCAAGACCGAAATGGTCCGTGCCCGATCCGCAGCGGAGATGCCCGTGGTCACCCCCTCAGCCGCTTCAACGGGAATGGTGAAAGGTGTGCCAAAGCCAGAGCGATTGGCGTCTTTCGGCACCATCAGCTCAAGGCCGAGGGCATCGGCGATATGCGGCGCGAGGGAGCAGCAGATAAGACCCCGCCCATGGGTGGCCATGAAGTTGACCGCCGCCGCATCCGCAAACTCCGCCGCTATGGCAAAGTCGCCTTCATTCTCTCGGCCCTCATCATCGCAAATAATGACAAACCGGCCTTCGCGAAAGGCCGCTACGGCCTCTTCCACTGGGACAAAGCTCATGATGCGGTCCTCGCTTCAATAATTTTTTCTGCATATTTGGCCATGATATCGACCTCCAGATTAACCAGGTCCCCCACTTTTTTCGTGGGCAGAACAACCAGCTCTTGGGTGTGAGCAATAAGGGTGAGAGTGAACCAGTCGCCCCCCGTATCGATGACGGTGAGGCTGGTGCCATCAATTGAAATATAGCCCTTACGGACAATATATTTCATGAGGTCGGCGGGGGCTGTGATCTTGATGAGAAGCGCATCAGCCTCACGATCGACAGCGGCGATGGTTCCCGTGCCATCCACATGCCCCTGAACATAATGGCCGCCCAGCCGGGTGGTGGGCAGGACAGAGCGTTCAAGGTTCACCGGATGCCCTTCGGACAACTCCTGCAAAGAGGTGAGCCGTAATGTTTCGGGTGCCAGGCCGACGGAAAAACGGTCCTCGGCAAATTCCGTCACGCTGAGGCACACGCCATTCACATTGATAGAGTCGCCGAACTTGACATCCTCCAAGACGGTCTTCGCCTCAATCGTCAGCCGAAAGCCATCGCCATCGGGTCCCGCGAATAGGACACGCCCCATTTCTTCTACGAGGCCTGTGAACATGATGCTGCCTCCTCTTTTCTTATAAGTCCTTGAACGAACAAATCAGGACCGAGCTGCTCCGTTCTCATTTCTTCGAGCGATAGGGCGTCTGTTAAAACATCAGGTCCCTTCCCCGAAATGGCCGACCGCCCACCGCCGAGGATCATGGGCGCGACAAAAGCCCAAACCTCATCCACCAGACCTTGGGCGAACGCCGCGCCCAGCAATGTGCCGCCCCCTTCAATCATGACGGAGGTGAACCCTTGGGCCTTCAGATGCTTTAACAGGGCGGACAGAGAGGGTTTCCCATTTTCAAGAGGGAGAGGCAGAACAGTGCCCCCCGCCTCTTCAATACCGGCCCGGCGCTTAGGATCGGGCTCGGGCCCGGTGGCCAACAGAACAGGTCCTGGCGTGGTAAAGAGTTTTGCAGTGGGCAGGATTTTGAGTTCCGTATCAAGGACGACTTTCAACGACGGCGCCGGCTCTGCTCCCTCAGGCCGGGGGTCAAGCCCGGGATCATCAGCCATCACCGTGGTAACGCCCACAAGGATAGCATCCGTCCGCTGGCGGAGAATATGTCCCTTTGCGCGCGCCATGGACCCTGTGATCCATTTACTGTCCCCTGTCCGGGTGGCGGTGCGCCCATCAAGGGTCATGGCCAATTTCGCGTACACATAAGGGTGGGGATGGGACAAAGAATGCAGCCAAGGCCGCAACAGCGCGCGGCCCTCGGCCTCACAAACGCCATCGCGGACCGTGATCCCAACACCCCGCAGGCGATCTGCCCCGCCCGCCGCCACCGGATTTGGGTCCGCCACCGCATAGACGACCTCGGCAACATCAGCGCCGATTAATGCCTCCGTACAGGGAGGGGTATTGCCATAATGATTACAGGGCTCAAGAGTGACATAGGCCGTGGCCCCGCGGGCAGCGTCACCCGCTTTGGCCAGAGCATCCGCCTCCGCATGGGGGTGCCCCGGACCGCGGTGCCACCCCTCGGCAATGACGGCGCCGTCCCTT
>CALFRH010000105.1 GCA_937919225.1 uncultured Parvularcula sp. | reverse complement strand
GGTTCGATGAGAAAAGACGGCCTCCAGATTGGTCCCTGGATGAGCAGTTAAAGAATGTTCCTAAAGAGTTTATTTAGAATCAATATTTTTACGGTCTATATTGGTTGAGAGAAGCATAATCCTTGCGAGAATCAGAAGACAGCAAATTGAGGAAGCTGCAGGTCAATACTGGCGCTCAGAAGCTCAGCTGCAAGCTCTCTTAGATCGCAATGCGCTTTCGAGCGAAAGACTCTTATTTGGTCTCGTCAAAGATGATCGCACATGGACGCTCTTTTTTGAGAACCAGATTATTGCGTCCGTGGGCGACCGAGTAGCCTTATTGGACATTCAAACGGTCGGGGATGCGATTCACGACTTCTTCTTTCAGCACAGAAAAGAAATCGACGTAGACGAAATTCCTGTGGGCGGTGGCGCCAAGATTTGGCTTGTTAGTACGGAAATGGCTTACAAAGTTCTTAACCTAATTAATCTGCTTACAGATCAATAGCGACTATATTAGAGTAAGGGGAGTTGGCAAAAATCAATCTGTTATGAAATAAAGTAACCCGTAATGCCTTTTGAAAATTGGGAAACGCCAGTACCGTCTGATGGTAACAGATCTTTGGAATTCAATGGCTTTGATTTGAAAGAGGGCTCTGTTGTGGTGAGTGTATCAGAGGAATCGGCTGATGGCACTTCACCAAGTATTTGGAGAATCTCTTTTGGGGGTGTTGTAGCATTTAGCTGGCTTACGGAAGAGTGTTTTCCTGAAAGCTTAGATATTCCACCTTCAGGTTCCGGACTATACAAGTCTGAGCAGAGTCCTTGGCTTATCGACTTGTGAAAGCGTGATATAGATTTCCTTAGTACTGTGTCACACTATGTAATATACTGCTATGATGAAATAATCCAAGTCGCTTCTAAAGTTGTGTCGTTTGATAAACAAGCGTAACTTGCCTCACATCTTGTAAAATACTTGTAGTCTGACCATCGCCCGACCTTAAATTCTAATTCCCTCAAAATCGTCGATTACGACGCGACGGGGAACATTGAGTCCAAAACTGATGTTGGTAACTATAAGTATGGTCATAACCAGCTAGGCTTTGGCGCATCTCGTCCCCATGCGGTGACCATGACCAGTAAGGGGACCATGGATACCCATTACGGGTATGACGCTAACGGTAACATGATCTATAGCGGGACGCTGGATAGCGGCAGTCTCGACTTGTCCGACAGTCGGATCATCACCTGGACGAGCTTTAACAAAGTTTCTCAGATTTATGACGGGACCGCGCCCGCGGGGGCGCAGATCTCCAGCTTTACCTATGGGGCTGAGCGCCAACGGGTGCGGATGATCTCCTCCCGGGGCAGTACGTTCTATTACGCTGCCTTTGGGGTGATGTCTGAGAAGCTGCTCGGCAGCCCGACTGGCGCGGCGGAGATCTGGACCGACTATCTTTATGCGGGTGGCGCCATGGTGGGGAGCCATGTAACCACGGAGGATTCTCAAGGCGCGATCACGCGGGACACGCGCTATTTCATCCTCGATCACTTAGGCTCTGTGGCGGTGGTGACCGATGAGAACGGCGCTGAGGTGGACCGTCTGTCCTATGATGCGTGGGGTAAAAGGCGAGATCCGGACGGCACAGACGATGGGGCCGGTGACCTACCGGATACCTACTTCACCGAAACGGTGATGACCCGTGGGTACACGGGCCATGAGATGCTGGATGGTGAGGCGGGATACGCGTTTGGGGATGGGCCCCCAAACGCCCGCCGAACGGCCTCATCAACATGAACGGTCGGGTGTACGACCCGTCTCTCGGGCGTTTCTTGTCAGCGGAGCCGTTCCTACAGGACACAATGCTGGCCGCTTCGCTTAATCGGTATACCTATGTTTGGAATAATCCTCTGAGCTATACCGACCCAAGTGGACATTTTGTCAGCTTCGCCGCCTTCGTGAAATTTGTCGCGACTGCGTTGAAGGTCGTAAAGACGGCCTATCAGATATATAACGCGGTGAAGGCGCTTCATGCCTCCTTCCAACAAGGGCCATTGATTGGCTTTGTGCACCTCATAGGGGGGGAGATCTTAGCGACGGCGGTCTCCAGCGGTGTCAACGGCGGCGATGTGGGCGATGTGGTGAAGGGGGTGACCCTCCAAGCCTTGTCCGCCGGGGCCGCTCATGCCGTAGGAGATGTGTTTGGTGGAACCGGCGGCCCTGTTAAAGAATTTGGTCGAGCGGTCGCCCATGGGGTGACCCAGGGGGCGATTGCGGAAGCCAGCGGGGGCGACTTTGAGGCTGGCTTCTGGGCGGCAGGCTTTGCATCGGCGGTTGGGCACGGTTTGGAGGGGGCAGGCTTTGACCAACATGTGCAGGAGATTGGCGCAATTGTTGCCGGCGGTTTCGGCGGAGAGCTTGGGGGCGGCAAATTCCAGAACGGCGCTGCGACCGGCTCGTTTGTGTACATGTTTAATCAGGCTCAGAACAGTGGCGGTTCGTCTGGTAACGACGAATGCTCGGTGGAAACGGTCTGTAAGCTAAGCCAAGATCAAGTCGCGCTTGCTGCTCTTGAGCAGGCTAATCCCCTCTCAATTGCTGCGAACGTCGAATATGGTGGCCTAATGTACCAAATCGACGGTGTATACCACTACACTCCTCCTATTCAGGGTACTTTAGATGGTTTTAATCTTCGGGATGCTCTTCCCTACCTCCCTGAGGGCGCAAAAATAACTGGCTTTTACCATACCCACGGGGACTACACCCTAGCTGTCCGTCAAGGTTCAACTTTGTTCATAAATCGACTTTCGTCCGGCATTTTCGACTCCTATAATTCAGATAGCTTTTCAGCTCAGGATTTGCGAGTTGCCTATGCATTAAGTGGTGGAGAAGCCTCCTATAGGGCCTATTTAGGTACCCCTAGTGGTCAACTTAAGGCGTATGCGCCCATGCAAGGATTGGAGTATCGTTTGAAATGATGTTGAGCGTTCTGATAACTACATTCTGGCTTGTTACATTTTCCTCAACCACTAGTCAGGAGAGTCCAGTGTATGTTGGGAAAATAGAAGAGATGGGATCCATTCGGGTTGCAGACCTGTCGCTTATTGAAGATGCTATAAATGAATTTGAAAGATATGGTTATGATTTGCAGAATTACAAAATTTCTTTGATCAAACTTTCAAATAACTATGTTGCTATATTTGAGAGTACTATCATTAAAGGTACAATTGTCGG
>CALFRH010000104.1 GCA_937919225.1 uncultured Parvularcula sp. | reverse complement strand
AGAAGCTTGGATTTCTTTAGACTCCGCTTTTGAAAGCAGTTTTCCCCAACGGAGTCTAAAGTAATCCAAGCTTCTCAGCCATACCAATGCGCTGCATCTTGCCCGTCGCCCCTTTGGGGATTTCATCAAGAATCACAATCGTCTTTGGAACCTTGAACGCTGCGAGTTTGTCCGCCGCAAAAGCCTTGATCTCCTTGACCTCAACCAATTGACCTTCTTTGAGCACAATAGCAGCGCCAACATCTTCGCCAAGTTTGTCATGCGGAATCGAAAACGTTACGACTTGTGCGACCGATGGATGATCCATGAGAACATCATCGACTTCAAGGGGACTGATTTTTTCGCCACCTCTATTGATGATCTCTTTCAATCGCCCGGTCAGGAACAAAAATCCGTCATCATCAAACGTGCCCTGGTCACCGGTCCGGAACCAGCGTTTACCATCAATTTCGAAAAAGCTCTTTTGGTTTGCTTCAACGTTGTTTTCATAGCCTGGAGTGACATTTTCCCCTGATATCACCACTTCACCGACGCCGGACGTTAGAACACTTTGGGTTTCATGCGCGATAGCAACATCAGGACCTGACGCGACCCCGACTGAGCCAAATTTTCGTGTCTCTATTGGATTGCAGCACATTTGATGGGCGGCTTCAGTCATTCCGTACGCTTCCACGACAGGAACACCAAACGATGCCTGCAAACTTTTCATGACCTGCGCCGGCAGACTTGCCGATGAGGACCGCAAAAATCTCAATGGCGTCGTTTCAACAATCTCTTTGTTGCGTGGCGCTCGGGCAAGAATTGCCTGATGCATGGTTGGCACTGCCGTATACCATGTGGGTCGAACTGTTTGCATCCAGCCAAAGAACTTTAGCGCGTCAAACCCCGGTGCACACCAAACACACGCGCCAGCCTGAAACGTCGCGGAAATGGCCGCAACTAACCCATGGATGTGAAATAGTGGCATAACGTTAAGACAGCGGTCATCACGCGTGAGCCCAAGTGACGTAGCAATGTTACTCGCTGAAGCCGCAAGATTACCTTGGGTTAGTGGAACAATCTTTGGGCGGGACGTGGTTCCAGATGTGTGAAGAATGAGAGCCACGTCATCAGGGGTTGGTTCACCACTTGGCGCCATAAGGGGGGTTGAATCTGTGCACTTGAGCTCAAATGCACCTGCTTCAGCTTTTGAATGAACAGTGATTATCGACAAACCAAGTTTTTTGGCAGCTGACAGTGCTGGTCCGTCATAAGCTTCGTCGATGACAACAGCCTTCGCTCCGAGATCGTCGAGGTAAAACACGTATTCGTCCAAACGATAGCCTGGATTCAAGGGCGCGACACATGCTGCCTGTGCGATGGTAAAATATGCGACAGCCATATCAGGACCATTTGGCAAAACAACCGCAACGCGATCTGACAATGCGATGCCAAACGCGTGCAAATCATTCGCCACTTGTGTAGCTTGATGTGCCAGGTGCCCATAAGTGAGCCAAGCACGGTCAGGAGCACCAACACAATACGCAGACGTGTCATGTTGCTCGACAAGAGATTGAAGTGTTTGCGACATTTTCCACCTGAACGACCGCTGATCCGGGGGCCGCTGCGTAGCATTGGTCTCACCGTTTAGCAAACAGGTATGATGACGCTAACCGCTCCCTGCTTTCTCCCAACACCAAACTGGTCAAGCAAGGTAACACTTTAGCCAATTGGGTGAACTCTGGTGTTATCTTCCAAAAGCCTGCCGGGTCGTGGAAACGCCCGCGCAAACCACGCTTAAAATTGACCGCTACAGTCGCGCACGCGAACCTCGACGCGACGTTGATATGGATGTGACGGCGGTATATTGGGTAAAAGCGCCAATTCTCCATTCGAAGTGACATGTGCAATTCGTTGTTTGTTGACCACGACACTCAACTCACTGGCGACAACCTGGGCTCGCTGCAGGCCAAGCTGAAAATTAAGCGCTTCATCACCCACTGCGTCAGAATGGCCGACAAGTTGGATGCAAGTACCTTGAAAGAGCGACGAGCGCAAAATCATCGCAAGCTCCTCGATCTTGGCACGCACGGCGTCATTCACAACCACACCTCCTTCAAGAAAGAAAATGTTGTTCTCTCGCTGCTCGTTTGACAGAGATGTCGACCCGGTTAAGGACGACAACGCCCTCGCCCGGTCACTATTAATCCCTAAAACATCATCATCTTCGATCTGATTAGCAACGGGCAAGCCCTGACAAATCGCTGGTCGCGTCTGAAATCTTTCAAAAATCTCAGTGCAATCAGCATCAGAGAGTGCCAAAACAAATTTTGGCACCAAACTGCAAGACACGCACAAAACCAAAAACAGATAACGCATAGCAACTCCTTTCCGTCGAAATACATCAACAAAATTAATTCGTGATGAACAATTTCCATCGCTAATGTTTACGAAAAATTTTCTCTCTTAGTACATCACGCCATCAGACATGATGCGAGAGCTTTGAACTTGGAAAACCGACTGGATTGGATCGACACATTACGCTTGCTGGCTGGAGTGTCCATGATTGGGCTTCATGCCACCGCCGACGCGAACGGACAACCTTGGCCTGGATACGAGCAGGCAGACAGAATAGTACCAATTTTGCTACGTTCTATATTATATATCGCTAGAACAGAACTCTTCATTATCATTTCAGTGTTTCTACTGTTTCTCGCACTCGATAAGAGATCCCGAAGCTATAAAACAGTCTTGCAGCAGCAATCATCACGGCTAATCCTGCCTTTTGTTTTCTGGACTATTTTCTTCAGCTTTTATGGCCTTTTCAAAGCGTATAACTTTGGCTATTTTGATTACGCGGTTGCAGAGCTAACTAGTCCAAAATACTGGTTTGATGCTTTTATACTTGGAACGTCCAAGTATCATATGCACTTCATTCCAACACTCTTTGGGGTACTTTTACTGTTTCCTATCTACCGAGTTGCGATTGACCATCCAGAAGTTGGGTTTGCAATCGTCGCCCTTCTTTTGGTAAAGCAGCAACTAGATACTTTTATCTATTCGCAATTTTGGGACACAGATATACTACCGTTCCTTGTACGCGCGAATAAAATACTCACCTACGCCGGATACGGTTTGTTTGCCGCAAGCTGTTATGGAATTGTCAAAAAGGGCATAAAAGAAACGCGCAAATGGCTACCGGTACTATTGCTATCTGGGCTACTGTTATATCTACTTAAACTTACCGCTACTTGGAAAACTATTGAAAATGGAGTTTACCCTTACAGCTATGTTGCTGGCTATTGGGCTGACTTTTTGATGCCTTGCGCACTATTTTTAGGATGTATGCTTCTAGGTAATAGTGTCTCGAGCAAGACAATATCCAACTTTGCTAAATACTCGTTTGGCTTGTATCTATGTCATCCAATATTTCTGGATATTGCAGAAGTGGCACTGCAATTACAGTCTCTTCTACCAATTGTTCAGATAGCACTCAAACTTTGCTTTGCCCTTCCACTCACATTCGCTTTTGTTTGGACACTTAGCCAATCTCACCTTTTAGGTTGGACCGTTGGGCTAAAGCCATTGCCATATCGACCACGTCAAAAGGCACAAGTTTTATGACTGGAATAAGTTTTACTGTAACCAAGTCTACACCGAACTGCACCAAAATCACTCTACAGGGAAATCTTCAGAACGCCGACTGTTTGAGAGATGTGGAGTATCTGATACAGCGCTTAAAATTATCGGGTTGTTCACTATTTTTTTTGGACTGTAACGATGTCAATACAATTTCTCCTGGCGGTTTAATCGCCATCTTTCAAATTTTGGAAACCTGTACTGGTGTTAATGTTCATCTTTTAAGCAATAAGCGCCGGCATCACAACTACTTTCGGTCAAGAGGTGTCAGTGAGCACTTTCCAGTATCAAGTAGTGAAGAAACATCTTATCAAAACACATCAGATGTTTCGTCCTTTAATTGTAATTCTGCCGCCGTTATTGTTTTCAATCAAACGGCCGAAGAAAAACCATCGTGTTGGTCGAGAGATTCAGTCGCAAAACTAGACATATTTGGAATATCACTTCTAGGTAGAAATCTGGAAACCTTAAGAGTAATGGGCGTAAGACACGTCGTGGTCGTCACGAACGATACAGAGACAGCAAATTACGTGCGCAAATTTGCAAACAACTTACAGCAGCAAAGCGTCACTATATTGAACGGCAACAATACTAACGCTATCGAAGTACTTGGAGGTTCTACAGAACTTCGTCTGGCTTCCGTGAATGCCAATAGAACATATTTTATCCCCGCAGATTCTCTTCTATTGCCGCATGCCATTTCACCGTATACAGCAACGAATTTTCAGAAGAGGAGGTTTGAGGTAGTAAAAGAGAAGTCAAACAGAGTTTGCTCACAAGATACAAACTTTTACACAGACGTGACGAGGTTACTTAATAGCGATTTTCCAATAGTAGTAGAGGGATCCACTGCTTCAGTCAGTCCTGAAAACGCAATATATGATGCGTTTATGGAAGGTTCATTCATCAAGATAGGTTCACCCGATTCTTATGCTAAAGCACTACGTCAACTATTTTCTAATCGTCTTTTTCTCGACCAGTACAGCCAGGTTAAGGAAAACCTATGGGTCGGCTATGATGTTGACATCAGTAAGTTGCAGAACATAGACGCGATGGGAGTTATCGGCAATGAATCTAAAATATCTCCAGATGCCTGCCTACTTGGAATCAATTTCATTGGACCAAATTGCGTCATAAACGATAGAGCTCTTTTGAGAGATTGTTGCATGATGGGTGGTGTCACGATTTCCCCAGGTGACTTTTACGATGAACAAATTCTTTTGGTGGACCAGACGTTATCATTTGAGAGACCCACAACCGAAGATGCAAATTCGGATCCGGACCTACAAATAGGTATCCCTCCATCAAGTGACTCCTCGTTGATCGATGCACTCTACAAATCAAGATCGGCTTAAGATCAATGTCTGACCTCGCTACGTATAATCAAAAATTTGAACACGTACACCCACCACAATCCGAAACGC
>CALFRH010000103.1 GCA_937919225.1 uncultured Parvularcula sp. | reverse complement strand
CGTCTTGTCACCGATCAGCCGCAGGCCGCGACGAACCTTCGTGTGGGACGAGACCAAGACGCAGGGCACGCCATCAACCATCAAAGGCGGAAAGAGAATATTGGCTTAATCGAGGCTTTCCTCGACGGCTGACCCGGATGGTAGGTGATGCAGTTGCAAGCCTAGGGCTTGTCGCCGTTTAAACCCGAGCCAATATCCTTCAGAACGCCCCTCTCCAATCGCATACTGATCACCGTAATACTGCCCAGTAGGTTGTTCCCAAACCCCGTCGCTTGACCGTACCGTGGGAGGAAAGAAATAAGCGGAACGGCTGTCATTTCCCTTCACTTTCCAGTCAAGAAAGGCGGTGATGAAATGGGCGTTAACGGAAAGAAGTTTCTCCTTCCGCCAGGTGGGATCTTCAAAGGCCTCCCACACCGCGACTGACCTATACGCCTCTTTTGGTGCCCCGACCTGAATAATGTTGTGCATTGCGTTTTCGAAAACAAGCATCCACCGATCCGTAGACCGTGTTTCTTCAAAAATACGCCGCACACCATCAGCGTAATTTGAGATATCATCTTGATCTCCACTCACAACCAAGAGAGGCGCTTTTATCTCAGAAAGAGCAGTATCGGAAAATAGACCGACGGCTGGATCCCCTCCCCAGGGTGCAAGCGCCACAACGGCATCAAGCGTATCATCTAGCGAACGGGGTGCACCCTCTGCTTGCGGACCAAGATAGCCGCCACCAACCCATCCATAGCCCGTCCCCTTCGGATCATACCCCGCCCCAGCAGTATTAAGAGCCCCAAAACCGCCCAGCGAATACCCAATTAAGCCAACGCGTTCACGATCAATCGGCAGATCTGCGCTGACATCATGGCTTTCTTCCAGAAAAGCCTGCAAAACTGCGCGTTGATCAAGCCCCCGATTGACCATTGCGGCGGGAAATAGCTTCAAAAAAGATCGATCATCGGCAGGCAGCATATCCTCATGCTCGATAACCGCGACCACATACCCTTTCGATGCAATATTCTCCGTCAATCCTGCCAGCGCACCAGCCGTGTTTCCAAATCCGTGCGAAACCAGAATAAGCGGAAAATCTTCATCTGTTAGCGGAGGTGCTTCCCTAAAGGCGATCCCCTGGACAGCAAATGTCGCTGGAAGCCCTTTTACCTTGCGCACCTGTTCCGGGGAGTAATATCCCTGATAGACAGCACGATCTTGCTTCGCATCCACTGTGGCGGGATAAAAGATCTGAACACGGAGGCGCCGGTCATGGTTTGGCGCTTTGCGCGTGAGCATGTTGAAGCGTGTTAAATCAGGCTGATCAGTCAGCGTAACCTCTCTTACGGTCACGCCAATATCGTAAGAGCCAAGCCTGGCAAGCGCAGGCGCATCGTCATCAACAATCGCAGGTGCGCCAAAATCAGGCTCAGGGAGTTTAGAGGCAACAGCCTCGGGTTCACTGGACTCTGAACAGCTCACGAAGAACGCCATCAGCAATACGAAGCTGACACTGAAGCACTTCAATCGCATGGTATTCTCCCTGCATCCATATTGTCGAAATCATCCCATCAGACAGGCGATAGAGAGAACGCTATCTACCGACAGCAACCGTCTCGGTAGCAGCACCGCAAGACACAACCATATGTCCGTAAGCTTGACGGACTTGATTAAAAAGAGACGTATACGGTTAAATTAGCAACGAAACTCGCGCTGTCTTACTCTCAACGGCCATAATTATTATAAATTTAGTCAATAGTAGAGGTTGCGTCAAGTAACGCAGTGCGCCGGGCGACCGCATTGGATCAGAGAAAGCTGGCCGACGCGCGAAGAACAAAACTCTACGGCAGCAGGCTGATTCCATCAGAACACCAGATGCTATAGGCACCCCTTTTCGAGATACCGTTTTAAGCCGTATGCGCTGCTTATCATGGCTTCAAGCCCTGTGTGTGACCCCATACCCAAAAAAGAGGCGCCCATGCCGATCAGCACGGGCGCCTCTTAAATTCTTTAGTCCCAAACAAAGGACGGAGATCAGGACTTACTCCTCAGCAGTATCCTGTTCGGCATCAGGCGAGGTGTCAGCGGCCTCTTCTCCCTGCTCGGCGGACGCATCATCCTCTTCAACTGCCTCCTCACCCGCTTCTACCTGAGCGAGGAAATTGACACAGCCGATGAGTTGCTCGTCATCAATCGAGCCCGCGGCAACCGCTTCAGCAGCGTTCCCCTCGTTTAGGAGTTCCCAAACGTCGATCAGGGCTTCGCAACGTTTAATCTGACGTTCCCGCTCCGCTTCACGTTGGGCCTGCTCAACTTCGTCCTGGATACGCAGTGTTTCTTCAATAGCATCGATATAATCGACCCACCCCTGCGCTGCGCGCCGGGTCCGGTCATACCGAGTCGCTTGGACGAAGGCAGCACGGGCACGCGCCCGTCCAGCTGGTGTCTCACTATCGAGGCTAAACAACGCATTACCACGGAGAAGTGCGATGTCGCCGCGCTGTTGGGTTGTCAGCCCACCCTTTTGAACAGCAAGGTCAAAATTCCGAAGCGCTTCCCTAAACTTCTCATCGGCCATATAGCCCTGGCCAATTCGATAGAAAAGTTCGCCACTATCATCGATCTTGGCCGCCTCTGTCAGCGCCGCAATGGCGCGAGGCTGCTCCCGCGCCATGGACCAAAGCTGTCCCAGTAGGCGGAGGTTTTTAAGGTTCCGTTTTACGGTGCCCGCCGCCATCTCCTGTTCTAAAAGCTTGGCCCCTCGGAAGGGGTTATCAAGCTCAGAATAATACTGAGCGAGGACGACAATCTTCGCCTCATCACGGATGAGGCCCGCCTTGTAGGCAACTTCCAACGTGGCAAACGCGTCCCGCTG
Source organism: uncultured Parvularcula sp. (assembly GCA_937919225.1). Taxonomy (GTDB): domain Bacteria; phylum Pseudomonadota; class Alphaproteobacteria; order Caulobacterales; family Parvularculaceae; genus Parvularcula. The sequence goes on along the minus strand of CALFRH010000103.1, from coordinate 5,891 downwards.
GCGATCCAAAATGGCGTACACACCAGAAAGTTGGGCCCAGAGACTTTCCTCTTCGGGGAACAGTTCAATCATCTGTTCAAGGAGGCGGGCCCGTTCAGTGTGAAGGTTAAGTTCCGAGTAGATCAGATTGAGAAGAAGAAAGTTCTTTTTCTCTTTCTTCGTGTCGTACTGGATAACCCGCTCACCCGGTCGGCGGGCACTGCGATAATCATTCTTCGACACATAAGCCGCCGCTAGAATGTACCAGGCGTTAGGGTCCTGAACATTCGCCTCATCCGACAAATATTCCCGCATGAACCGGATCGCAAGATCGTAGTTCTCTTGTTGGAAATAGAGCTGCGCGACATTGTAGCGGATTTGCTTCAACCGGTCAGAGGGCAGCGCATCGATTTCGAGCACACGGACGAAATCCCGGATCGCTGCGTTCTCATTACCAAGCTGGAAATTCGTTGCCCCACGGATTTCAAGAACCGTCGACAGGTCAAAAGGCGGAATGTCTTGAGACGCCAACCGGTTTAGAATGTTGAGCGCCTCTTGAAGGTTTGGCGGGTCAGCGTTGAGGGCGTTGATTGCGTTCCCCAACTCTCGGGCTGTACCCTGACGAAGGGTTTGCGAATTACGGCGACGATCCTCGTCCGACTGATTTTGCGCGACTGCGGATCCACCAAAGGCTCCCCCGACGGAGAGGGGGACGATGCTCACCGTCGCCATGGCGATAGCGGTCGCAGAAAGAAGTCGGCGCATGGACATCGCCCTCCTGCTTATCTTTTGAATAGGCTTATGCACGTGGGGAACCCTACTTTCCATCATTCCGCTGATTGGAAGGTGAATTGGGTACGCACGCCAAAGCGTGGTTTCGCCTCACCATCTTCAATCTTGGGCTGATATTTCCATCTTTGTACGGCCCGCCTCGCCGCCCGATTAAGGCAAGAGTCGGACGACGCCACGATATTAATGTTTGTGGTCTGCCCCTCGGGCGTCACGTCAAACTCGACAGTCACCCGCTCACTATAGCCATCTTTATCGATGCACCGATCCCAGTTCTGCGGCTCAAGCCGAACGAGAGGCTGAGCGTCACGGTCAGGATTGAACGCAGACCCAAGGTCAACGTTTGCCGAAAAATTTGGTGTTGAAGCAGGCACCGCGTCGACGGTCGGCCGGAACGTCTGCTGATTGATTGCCGGTGGTGGTGGTGGTGGTTGATCAAGCGAGGGACGCTCGAACCGCTTTTGGTTTTGGACAGCCGAATCTTCGATCTGGCGGCCAATGTTGATGTTTACCGGATCACCCTCATTCGGCGGCGGCACTTCGTCCACCCGAATGAGGCCATACATCAGTAGGAAGAGGCCAATAACGATCACAGCAGCGACCGGAACCCCTAAGATGCTTCGGAATAAAGAACCCATCTTACCGCTCCTGCCCGTTAGGCCTCGTTCGTTGAGACGACAACGCCGCTAACACCAGCGTCTTTAATCTGCTGAAGGACTTCGATGAGAAGCTTTGAGGATGATCCCCGATCAGCCTGAAGAACAACATTCCCTTTCGCATCCTTCGCAAGCTGGCTCACGGTGAAACGAACCTCGTTTACAGCCACCTCGGTCTTGTCGATCCAAACCTCATCATCGTCCGTAATCGCCACCAGAATACCAATCCGACGTTGATCTTCCGCCGTCGCCGCAAGGGGGCGAGTAATATCAACGCCTGGCTCCTTAATGAAGGTCGACGTCACGATGAAGAAGATCAGCATGATGAACACGATATCAAGGAGTGGCGTGACGTTGACGTCCTCCTCCTCACCGCCCCCACCGGTCGACCTTATATTCCGTCTTGCCATGTCTAACGTCTCATTTCTGTTGGCCTGCTCCTCCCACCGAAGAGCTGCCTTTAAAAAAAGGGTGAGTGAGGACGAAAGGCCCTCACTCCTACTTCATTAGCTGCCCTGGAGGGCAAGGCTGATTCTATCGTACCGACCGGGACCGCCGCCCTGGCGGGCCTGGTCCAGCACAATCATCGTTGTTCCTGTTTCAGAGTCAGGCGCAGCACTAATGACCACAACGCCTTTTTGCTCTTTCGCCATGAACTCTTCGACCACAGGCTTGACCGAGCGAGGATCCACAATCCGCACATCGTCGACGAGCACAAAACCGTCTTCCTGGACCGTCAGCAACAAGCTTGGGGGTGGTGGCCCATCAGGCTCTTCAGGGTTCTTCTCGGGAAGGTTGGGGCCAAACCCCTCTTCCGTCACGAAGGTTGCCGTCACGATGAAGAAGATCAGCATGATGAAAACAATGTCGAGGAGCGGCGTGACGTTAACGTCCGCGGGTTCGTCCCCTGAGCGATGTCGTCTAGCCATTGTTACGCTCCAATCACCATACGATCTGATACATCATTCACAGCCGAACTCGCCTGCCGCTCTAAGATGTTCATCATCAAAATGCCCGAAAGTGACGAAACCAGGCCGGCCATCGTTGGAATGGTGGCTTTTGTAATGCCGCCCGCCATCAGCCTTGCACTGGACGACCCTGTGGACGCCATCACATCGAACACTTCTACCATGCCGGTCACGGTGCCGAGCAACCCAAGAAGAGGGAGGATCGCCACAAGCGCCTTAATCGTTCCAATGCCGTGATTGGACTTTTCCCGAACTTCGGACACAGACTTTGCGTGGACAGCGTGCGCATACCAAGAGGTCGTGTCAGACCGGTCCGCCCAGCCAGAGATCGCGCGTTTCTTCACGCTGCCGCTAGCTGTGGCGAAATAGATCACCCGCTCAAGGATCAAGAGCCACATGATGAAGGTGACCGCCATAATGGCCACCAACACATTACCGCCGGCCACGAGGAATGCCTGGATATTGTCCATGGCATTCAGAGGGTTGAATACATCCCACATAGATGGGCCTCCTTCCCGCTCGCGCCCTTAAGCCCGGCTCTCGGCGTGCTCCGCGATCATCCCTGCAGCTTGTTCCTCAAGCGTTTGAGTAACAGCTTTGGCTGACCCACTCGCAAAGGCGTGAAGAAGCAGAAGCGGAATAGCGGCAATCAGACCAAGCACGGTTGTCACCAGCGCTTGCGAGATACCACCCGCCATGATCTGTGGGTCACCGGTACCGAACAGTGTAATCTGTTGGAAGGTGATGATCATCCCCACCACGGTCCCAAGCAGACCCATGAGCGGCGCAATCGCAGCAATCACTTTGATGAGGTTCAAGCCCCCTTCCAGTTTTGGAAGCTCCTTAAGAACAGCATCATCCAACTTAAGACCAAGGGTCTCAACGTCCGCACTCGTATTGCTTTCGTAAGCCATCATGACACGACCAAGCGGGTTGCCGCGCGACGGTGTCTTGCGGCGAACCTGTCCGCGCACAGCAGAATTGGTCATGAAGAGGGTGAACCATTTATAGATCCCAAGAGCGAAGCCAGCGAGGAAGACGACCGCAATCGCTTTACCCACAAGACCACCCTGCTCAAACCGTTCGGGCAAGGTTGGGCTTTCCACCACGAGAGACAAAAGCTGGCCAATTGAAGGGTCAATTGTTCCTTCCACATAGCCATCGCCGGAATAGTTGGCGACAGACCGAGCATTTGGCACCGCATTGTTGCCTTCAGGCTGACGCGGCAGTTCGGTGAGGCGAGGTGAGCCGCCCTCTGGCTGCTTCATCACATAGTACTTGCCATTCGCAAAGGCACTGAACGGACCGATGCGTGTGATCATCACATTTTCACGCTCGCCTGCGGCGTTCGAAACAGATGATTCGAAGGTAGCTACCTTCGCCTGGGCAGCCATTTCATCAAACGTCGCATCGACGATGAACCGAAGCTCTTCCACCGACGGAAGGGTGGTCGCCTCAGCAGTGTCCCGAAGCTGAGCTGAGCGGCCCGGCAACTGACCAGAAATCACTGAGTTATCGAGTTGAGCAGCAAGCTCAGCAGCACCAGACCGTGCAGCACCGAACAACTCGCCAAACTCGCCCTGGCGCTCTTGCAAGAGGTTCGTCAGCTCTTGAATACGCTCATCATTGACCCGGAACTGCTCATCAAGCTCGTCAGACCGACGCTCTTCAGCATTCACCTGAGCCCGGACTTCGTTCAACCGCGCCTGCTGGCGATTACGCTCCTGCAAGCAGCGCTGCTCACGCTCGCGATTTTCTTGAGCGGCCTGGCGACGTTCTTCCCGCGCAGCGGCGAGCACATCGTCAAGAGAAGTCGTTTGCGCTGCGGCAACACCCGTTGATGCGGCAACAAGCGCTGCACCTGCGAGAACACCGGCTTTTAAGGAGGAAAAAATAGTCATTGTCACAATACCCTTTATTCCGTCGCTTACTGGCTAACCGGTGCAGTGACCGGGATACTCAGAAGATCAGGCGGTGTTTGTTCTTTCGCCATTCGGATGCCACGGCGCACTTCGCCAAGGAATTTTTTGTCGAGATCCACGAACCCGCCAACATTTCGATCATAAATCCGTAAAATCGAATCATCGGCAGACTTATAAATAAGGGCCAAGCGACCAACACGGAGGAAATCAACGGTCAGCGCAGTACCGTCATTGTCGATTTCACCGGTGTAAGAATCCATCGAGCGGCCATATTCGTTCTCAATCTGATAAGCCTCTAGGATGAGGTTATAGCGAGACGCAGCCGTTTGGGTTGAATCCTGCATAATCGACTGAAGTCGAGCAAGCCGGGCCTGACGCTCGCCCTGAAGGAATGGAAGGTCCGCATTCACAAAGGCGGTGAGCTCAGCCACCATATCTTCCAAAAGCGGCAACACGGCGCGCTGAAGGCCCTGGATGTTTTCAACATCCTGCTCAAGACCAACGATTTGCTCGAGTTGGTTCTGAACCTCACGCTCACGACTGGCATTAAAGCGCCGAAGAACGTCCCGCTGCTTCAAAGAAGCGCGATAGTCCCCCAACAGCTCTGCCGCCTGGGCATCGAGGTTTTCAACGGTTTGCTGAGACCGTGCGCCCTCAGTCACCGTCGTCCGGCTCACATCGAGCGCGGTCCGGAATTGTGCGGATGCCGGTGTGGCCCCCATCACTGCGATCAGGGCCGCGGACCCCAAAAAGCCAAGTTTTTTCATCATCTGCTCACCTACCGGATGCTTCCGTTCGTACACGACCCTAAGGGCCAAATTTCCACTGACGGTAACCCGCCTTTATCGAGAGAGGTACGCCCACCTTACTCAAAACAGCGCCGCCGTCACGACCTCACTGCAATATTGTTAACCCCACCAGGAATTCGACGTTATCGTCACCTGACAATTTGAATGATTATGGAAAACGCGCCGGATTGCAGCGATGCGCTTATTGCGCCTGTCATTCACCCGATCCGGTCGAAGTTCCATGCCTTCAGCCTATGTTACGATATCACATCCTAACGGGTATCGGTCAACCGAATCCACTCTTCTACCTTACTATGGTTAAACCAGGCGTTCGCAATCGACAAGAATTCTTCTCAAAAACCGTTGCTGCAACGCACACTTCCTTTGCTCAATGCAAACCTGCAAAGCGTATGCCCGCGTTTTGGAAAATTCTCGTAAACTGTCTCACCATTTTCTTCTGCGTTCACGGTGTGGTCGCGCTCGCGGCGTAAGGACAAACGCCTCACTCTCTTCAGAGTAAACCTCAGCTAAAAAAGCCGTGCGAGAGAAGTGGCTGGGGTACCAGGATTCGAACCTGGGAATGGCGATACCAAAAACCGCTGCCTTACCACTTGGCGATACCCCAAGAGAAAAGCGCGTATATCGAAGCCCTCCCCCTGTGGCAATGGTAAAGAGACGCGATAGCCCTTTTTTAAAGCACTTCGCGTTCGAATGAATCTGTTGCCGCTGCTCCCCTTCCGGGGGGGGAGACCAAAACAACAAAGTGCCCCTCGGGAGAATAGCAGGCGC
>CALFRH010000102.1 GCA_937919225.1 uncultured Parvularcula sp. | reverse complement strand
GTCATTTTTTCCAATAGTCTTCGCGCTTAAATTCTGGAACGTCTAACCGGTCAAATCCATCAATCACAATTTCCTCATCGCTCGCCAAAAAAATATGGCGTCGACGTTCGCGATCTGGGGTTGAAACAAAATCTTGGTGATCCACGTCTCCTGAAAACATATACGTGAACTTGAAATCGGCAGACGCCAATATTTGCGCGATCGCGCTCGGGCTTAGAATAAACGCCAGGTCGCGAAGCCCTTGAGTAGCATTTCTGTTTTCGCTAACCAAACGTCCGATGGCAGATTGAGCTGGGTAGGTCATCGTCTCGATGAGCGCCGCTGTTTTAGTGAGCGCACGTGTTATCCTTATGGCGCGAATTGGGTTTTCCAAATGGTAGAGTATTCCCAAACTCAAACAAAAATCTCTGGCAGGCGGGAGCGATTCGAAACCATTGGCATCTATATCAAATGTTCTGAAATTCGCTTCGGGACAACGGTCTTTAGCCGCCTCAACAACCGAGGCGCGACCTTCCAAACCCACCACATCGATCTCGAGTTTCGCAAGGCGATTGGAAAACCATCCGGGTCCGCAGCCTAGGTCATAGGCTGAGTGAATTGGCTTGCCGATTTTATCGAACGCGGCAACTACTTTTTCGACGATCCGCCAACGCGCTGCATTTATGGCAATGTAGTTATCAGCATCAAAAAGCTCTAAGGATGATTGCTCCACGATCGTCATTTTGCGACCCTCACGAAGTACTCGCAATTCGCACACGGATCGCCAGGATTTGCACTCTCTGCGCCCGATAGGACCCTCAGTAATCTTTGGTAAGGGGCAACGTTTACGACTTCTGCTAATGATTGGCGCAACAGATAGACGACATTTACCTTGTGCGCGCCTTCTATACAGCAAAGGCCAACTTTCCCGTCCGGACCAACCACAATCTGCGTATCGAGCCACTTCGACATGCAAACTCTGCGGCTCGAACTCGGAGTGAGATCCGCATCTGCTCTGCCGAAAGTCTGAAATGCGTGATTTAGAAGAACTTGTATGTGGCGGTCAAAAAACGCTTGTGAAACACCTGCGTCGAGAAGCTTAGTCCTCCAAATCGCATGATAAGTCTCTTGATCGAATAGATCCCCATATGCCTTTATGTGAAGGCGCATTCGTTTACGTCCATTGAGACGAGCTTCCAATTCTTTGGCGAGCAAGACGATATTATGCACGGCTAGTTCGAAGTTTAGCGCTCGATACGGCACGGCAGCGTTTTCCAACTCGATGCCAGCTTGCAAGACATCATAAGTGCGGTGGTCTATACCAGAAGCCGTGGCGTTTATGCTCACCCAGTTTATTTCGGGTGTTTCATCTGCTGTTGCAACGATTTGCGCGAAGTCTTTGATCTTGGCGTCGTTAGGAAGCAGCCAATTGCTGCTAAAGAAAAGCGATCGCACAGGTAGCCGCCGTTCGATGATCATCCTGAGTTTTTCCAGGATCGTTTTATCGACAAATGGCTCATTAATGCTGTTCAGTGCAAGTTCTTCGAATGAAAATCCGTCGAGACTGTCGAGCAAAGCCCCGAACTCCCCGAGCGTCATAATTCTCTTCGCACTCCGCAACTCTGGCCAAACACATTCCTGACAACGTGCTTGACAATATCCGGACGTATCGACGGATAGTTGGATATGCTTTTGGTCAAGGAAAGTCGGTCGGATCAGTGTCTCTTTCACGATCTTTCCTCCACAGCATGATCGTGAGTATCGTCAATGGCCTCATGGGTCCATTCCAGCATGGGTCTTAATCCACCCGGAAATTTGCGTGGCATGACCCCTCTTGCGGAATTTACATCATATGGCGGTTCGATGGCGTGAAAGGACAGCATTTTCTCTGCGAGTACATATCGCTTCATTGGGGCGTGATTAGGACCAACCAATGCAATTGTCACAGTGTACTTTCCGATGTTCAGAAGATGTTTCGGGATCCAAACGCATGCTTTGTGAAGACCTGCTGGCAAGTTGTGGTCTTCCAAATCAGGGCTGTTTCTCACCGACCAAAACAGAAGCTCATCCTCGGGACCATAGAGGGCGATAGCCGGAACGTACATAGCGCTCGTGAACGTTTCGAACTCAAATTCTATGCCTACCTTTTCTTCTAAACTGATAATGCTCTTGGGTTCATGTCGATCATTAACAACACGCGCCGAAACGAGGTGCGCTTCACCCTCCGCGCCATCTGATTCAGTCTCGCTGGAAATGACGGCTTTTTGTCAAGCGGGCTGGC
>CALFRH010000101.1 GCA_937919225.1 uncultured Parvularcula sp. | reverse complement strand
TGCCGATGCACCGGCGGCTTTGCCCCCTTATGGAAGGCGCGGGAAGACCGCTCACCGCCAGGCGATATAATAGTCACCTGGTTCTGCCAATCTTTGCTGATATCGGATAAAAGCGATGCACCCGTCAGCGTTACGTGCCCCTCCCCCTCCCAATAGAGATAGACCCAATTGCCATCCACCTCGCCGCCAAGGGGTACCATTATCGCTTCGGCACCCCATTCCATCCGGGTACTGGCATACCCAACCAACCGGACAATGGCAGCATCGTCGAGAGAGAGCGCCGGTGCCCCCATCTCCCGCAAGACCTTCAAGGCATCCTCACCATGGATACGCACTGTGACTTGCGTCGCCTTAGGATCGCGTCCCTCGCCATCATCCACATGGGCCACAGTAAAGGTCGCCACCGGTAGCCGATGAGCCATCGCATCAGAAAACGCGATGGCGCCCATCAACATGCAAAGGGACAGAAAGAAGCGACCCACTGCGGTCCCCTACTCCGCCGGGGTGAGCGGCATTTCCGTCTCGGATGCCGACGTTGGCTTATCTTCAGCTTTTAACTTCACCAAAGAATCCGCCATCAGATTGTCATAGGTCCGCCGGGACTTGAACAGCTCGAACCGCGACTTCGTAATCTTCTGGGGGAAGTGGTTGTTGCTAAAGTCCGCGTCAGCAATTTCATGGTGGCGATCAATCTCCACCGCCGTGATTTGCTTGTCCCGGATGAAGAGTTTGGTCACCCCTTCGGCGTCGCGGCGCCAAATCTCAGCGGGGATCAGCATTTCTTCCTCGGTACCATCCGCATAGGTCAGCACCAGAGGAATGGGCATCACAAGGCCGCCGAGATTTTCGAAGTCGATGAAGTAGATGTAGGGGTCACGCGTCACTGCCCGGTCGAAGATCGCCCGCTCCTTGCCAGTCAGGCCCTCGAGGAACTCTTGATACTCGTTCCGATCTTTGTTCGTGACAGTGAACTTATCATTCTCCGTATAAAAATCGTTGAGTTGTGGGCGACGGTCAAGCCTTGTGCCTAGCCCCTCCTCCCGATTTTTCCGTTGTTGCACCGGTTCTGGTTCAAGACGGGCATTTTCTTCCCGTGCAAGGGGGAACTCTATCTCTGGATCTTGGGTTGAGACCCGATATTCCCGAACGCTCGTTACACCGAGATCCACATGGTCGGTGGTGTAGAACCAACCGCGCCAGAACCAATCAAGATCGATGCCCGAGGTTTCCTCCATGGACCGGAAAAAGTCCGATGGCGTTGGGCGCTTGAATTTCCACCGGCGCGAGAATTCAACAAAGGCGGCATCGAATAGCTCGCGACCCATCACTGTTTCCCGCAAGACCATCAAAGCCGACGCGGGCTTGGAATACGCATTGGCATAAAATTGGGGGATAGAATCCGATTGGGTCATAATCGGCACTTGGTTCGTCGACACCATATAGTCGGTAATATCGTCAAGCGGATTGGGTTTGTTTCCGAGGATTGGGAAATTTTCCTCCCATTCATACTCCGCCACAAACTCTAAGAAGGAGTTGAGCCCCTCATCCATCCAGGTCCACTGCCGCTCATCGGAGTTGACGATCATGGGGAAATAGATGTGCCCAATCTCGTGGATGATCACACCGATAAGGCCATACTTGATCCCGCGCGCATAGGTCAGCTCATCCTCTGGCCCATCCTTCGTATTGGGACGATAGCCGTTGAACGTGATCATGGGATATTCCATCCCGCTCCATTCCCATGAGTTCACCGACTGCGCGGTGGGATAGGGGTACGGGAAGGAGAAGCGGGAATAGACCTCCATCGTGTGGATGACCGCCTCGGTGGAATATTGTGACCAGATAGGCTCCCCTTCATTGGGATAGAAGGACATGGCCATCACAAAGGGCATCTCCTCATCATCCTGGGTGTAGCCCATGGCGTCCCAAATATATTTGCGCGAGGAGGACCATGCAAAGTCACGGACATTCTTCGCCACAAAACGCCAGGTCTTGGTCTCTGTCGTGCCCTCTTTTTCGTTCTCCAGCGCCTCGTCCGGGGTCACGATGAAAACAGGGTTTTCCGCAGTTTTGGCTTCCTCAAGCCGTGCCCGCTGCTCAGCGGTCAAAACCTCATTGGGGTTTTGCAACTCGCCCGAAGAAGAGACAATATGATCCGCAGGCACCGTGATAGAGACATCGTAGTCCCCAAATTCCAAGGTAAACTCACCCCGGCCGAGGAAGGCCTTATTGTGCCATCCCTCATAGTCCGTGAACGCTGTCATGCGCGGGAACCATTGGGCAAGGATATAGGTATAGTCGGCGGTCTTCTCGGCCGCATCTGTGGGTAAGCCTTCATAGCCGCCGCGGGCACCAATCACATTTTCCTCTACCAGGTTGAATGCCCAACCAATGGTGAAGTCGATCGCTTTGCCAGACTTTAACGGTGTGGGCAGATCAATCCGCATATGGGTATCGACGACCGTGTAGGGCAGAGGATTGCCCCGATCATCAGAAACCTCGGTCAAAGTGTAGCCGTGATTACCGGTTTCAAACCGCTCTTGCCGGTCATAGGCCCCCAGAGAGAGGCTATCGCCATCCATTTGCTGGAAGCGCCGGGTCCCGGAGGTTGCCGACGTTTCAGACCGATGCGCGAGACTATCGCTACGGAACCGGTTTTGGTCGAGCTGTACCCAAAGGTAACGCAGGGTATGTGGCGAATTATTTGTATACGTAATATCTGAGGAAGCAGTGACCGTTTTCGTTGCCTCGTCTAACGCCACCTCAATCTTATAGTCGGCCTGTTGTTGCCAGTAGGCTGGGCCCGGCTCACCGGTGGCCGCGCGGTAAATATTGGGCGTGGGCCATTCATCGTCGAGTTGTTCGAATGCCCGGGCACCGGACCCAACACCAGTGAAAGCCTGAGCCGCAGCCGTTTCCAGCCCTGCCACCGATGCAATCAAACCCATTAAACCGCCGGCGCATAGGCGCCAGCCCGACTCGTACCCAAAACCCATGTGAGAGATCCTCAGCTGACCGTTAGAAGTTCACGCAGACAGTAGCGCTTTAGGGGAAAGAGGAAAGGGGGTGGTTTGCGGAAAAAATGAGTGCATCGGGGGCTCTGGTCCAATCAATTCGATGCCATAGAGTTTTTGTTTCCCGCGTGAGCCAACTTTCTCCGATCTAATGTGATCGCCCAACGCGCTGGGCGGGCTCCCCAAGTGCTAACCGACGCTGGGATAAACTTGCCCAAGGCCGATTAGAGGGAAACGGCGTTAATCTGGGCAACTATCTCCCTAGCCGATGCCGCAGGGTCAGGCGCCTTTGTGATAGGTCGTCCAACCACCAGGCGGTCAGCGCCTGCGCGAATAGCATCTCCGGGGGTGATCACGCGCTTTTGATCGTCCGCCGCCACCCCCTGGGGCCGAATGCCGGGGGTCACAATTTTAAGGCGATCACCGAACCGCGCTTTAATTTCCTTGGCCTCCGCCGCCGAGGCGATGACCCCGTCAGCGCCCGCCTCGGCGGCCATTTCAGCGCGGAAGAGGACGAGGTCTAATATGGCCTTATCGATGCCATGGGCATGTACCGTATCCTGGTCCCAACTTGTCAGCACCGTGACGGCGAAAATCTCTAAAGTCTGGTGGTCACCACGGCCTGCCACCGCGCCTTTAATCGTATCGGTGTCGGCATGAACGGTCAGGAGATGCGCGCCAAGGGGGGTAAGGCTGGCCACCCCCCGCTCCACCGTGGCGCCGATGTCATAAAGCTTGGCGTCAATGAAGACTTTTTTCCCCGCCGCCGCCAAGTCCCATGCAAGGTCATAGCCGCCGAGGGGGAATAGTTGGTACCCGATCTTATAAAACGCCCCGGTATCGCCAATCTTGTTCACGAGGTTTCGAGCTTCGTCGAGCGCAGGAACATCAAGGGCAATGATAAGACGGTCGGACATGGGGAGGGCTTTATGTGGATGAACTGGCTGACAAGCGTCGTCCTACACAAAGCCCCCAGTCGGGGTAAAGGCGTCGCTTAAGACACGACTGGCTCGCCGCGGCGTTGACGGCGCGCGAGGACCAATCCGGCTAAAGCTGGGCCAAACAACAGCATTGCGCCCGGCAGTGGCACAGGCGCCACGGGCACAGCAATACCGTCAATCGTCACAGAAACGAGGTCGCTAAGGGGATTAAGCGCTCCGCTTGCGTCTTCCTCCACCAATTGGCCAAAAATTGTCATAAGGCCAATATCAGCGAAGGCCACCGCGTCGGTGAGAATGGATGGGAAAAAGCTCTCTTCCTGGCGCCCTGGTGGGTTGATCGCGTCCACCAGAAGAGGATTGTCATAACGGAAGGTCATAATGTCGCCCGACACCGAGCGGCTTACGCTGGTAAAGCCCTTGTCCCCCAGGCCATCCGTCCGGAAATCAACATCTGTCGAAAATGTTCCGAAGCCTTCAAGCCGAAACGCGGTAACCGCGAATATGCCCCCATCAATGTTGAACGTATCTCTGATACGAGGAGCGAAGATAAGGTTATTACTCCCATTACGGACAACACGATTTTGGACATTACCGCCGACATCCATCAGCGGCGTCGCTGGGGTGGGGTCCATCCGAAAACCAAGAACATTGTCATTGATGACCAATCCACCAAGGTCGGGATTAGCAGCAAAGGTCGTTCCTGTTGGATTAATGACACCTCCCGGTGCCAGAACGACCGCCCCAGCCGATGGAACGGTCAATAGAGTTGCGCATAACGCAACAATAAAGGTCGCGCCGATGGGCGCTATAGAGTTTTTAAACATCTCTCTCTCCTGATGCAGTTTTAATCGCCCCACATACAATTATGCAGCAACGCGAGGGCGTTAACGATCCCCTTTTACAGGGGACAAGGATGGAGCTAAACGCAAAGGTTGTAATAGAGCAGAGACTAACGCTCAGTACCCGCATGCATTCATTATGCTAGAATGCTGTTCTTCAACGTCTTTTCGTCGACTTCGTCTTCGATGGCTTTTTCGCCAGCCCCCCCTCCGGCGTCTTTGGCTTGAATCCACACAAATCCGTAATCTGGCAGCGCCAACACTCGGGCGTGCGTGCCTTACACACATAGCGGCCATGAAGAATAAGCCAATGGTGGGCACCCCGCGCATAGTCCGGGGGGGTCACCTTTAACAGCCGGTCCGCCACCGCATCCGCCGTTTTGCCAATGGCAAGGCCGGTGCGGTTAGAGACCCGGAAGATATGCGTATCCACAGCAATGGTGGGTTGGCCAAACACCTCATTACACACCACATCGGCGGTCTTGCGCCCCACCCCCGGCAAGGTTTGCAATGCCTCCCGGTCGTCGGGAACCTCACTACCAAATTCGTCAATGAGTTTTTGGGATAGGGCGATGACGTTCTTGGCTTTATTCCGCCAAAGGCCAATCGTTTTGATATAGTCCGCCACCCCCGCTTCGCCGAGGGCCACCATCTTTTCCGGCGTGTCCGCCACCTTGAACAAAGGTCCGGTCGCCTTGTTCACCCCCACATCGGTTGCCTGGGCCGATAGGGCCACCGCCACCAGCAAGGTATACGGAGAATGGTAGTTCAGTTCCGTTTTCGGCTCAGGCATCGTCTCATCAAGACGTTGGTAAAGTGCCGAAATGTTCGCGCGGGTCATGGGTTTGGGCATGATCCCGCGCTTAGGGCCTTCCCTTAAACTTTGTCGAGGGTGCCGGTGTTTTTCGCGAGCAGATAGTAGAAGGGCACCCGGTGCTTATTGCCGCCATCGCCGGCCATCTGGGCGCAGACCTCATTGATCTTTTCCATAATCTGGTCGTCGGAGTGGCCCGCATCGAGGCCAAGGCGCTTTTTCGCAAAGCCGTCCCGCACCCGCTCTAGCTCAGAGGTATCGGAACAAGAGACCAGAGAGGAATCTCGGTTCTGCAAGGCGATGCCCAACTTGTTGGCGATACTTTTCACGACCGCTGGATCGGCGTCCGCATCATATTTCTGAACCTTTTCAAGATATTCGGCGTGTTTGTCATCGCTCATGGCGTCCTCCTGACAGTAGATCTCCAGCCTGTCGCGAGCTTAACCGTGCTTTGAGGGAAGATGCAAAGCGCGGATGGGGTGGCGGGGCTGCTGCGACCGATTGCCCCAAGGATAAGATTTGGTTAACGTCACCGTCAGGGGCAGATCTCGGAGGGAACAATGGCGGTGGTTCTTTCGATCCTCAAATGGATTGGTATCGCAGTGGTGGCGCTGATCGTGCTGGGCTTTGTCTTGCCCGACCACCAGACGGTGGAGCGGCGGACCACCATAGATGCCGCCCCAGAGACAGTTTTCACCTTGATTGGCGACTTCAACAATTGGGACAACTGGTCCCCATGGGCGGGCAAGGATCCGAACATGGAAACGACCATCACCGGCGCGGGCCTCGGGCAAACCATGGCATGGGTCTCCGAAGACCCCAATGTCGGGGTCGGCAGCCAAGAAATCATCGAATTCTCCCCCTCGTCGCGCCTGGTCACGGCGCTTGACTTTGGGGAGATGGGGGGAGGCGAGGCGGCCTTCGTCCTGACATCTGGGGAGAGTGGCGGGACGGAGGTCACTTGGACCCTCGACACCAATATGCGCGAGGGCGTGCCCTTCCTCATGAAGCCGATGGCCACCTATATGGGCTTTTTCATGGATAAGTGGGTGGGCCAAGATTATGAGACAGGCTTGGCCAACCTCAAAGCGGCAGCCGAAGCAACACCTTAAACAGACCGATCCGATCCGGTTTGCGGCACACCCGAGTGCGGACCACGTCCACGGATGAAATGGTCTGCCACCGGCGAGCCCTCTGACCCTATCGTCACTCGGATCACCACATCATTGGCCTGACGCAACGCCATGGTGCCCCGTTCGCTTAATCCCAAAAGTGTTGCGATCATAACCCGCCCAATCATCCCGTGGGAGATGACCCCCACCACGCCATAGGACGTCGCCAACACATCGTCCAAAAAGGACCGTGCCCGAATGATCATATCCGGATAATTCTCCCCGCCGGGAGGGCGGACATAATAACGGTCCGCCTGCCACTCCGTATACTCCACGGGCCAGTTTGCACGGAGCTCTTTGTAGAGAGATCCCGACCACTCACCACAATGCCACTCCTTCAAGCGGTCATCGATGATAGCATCCAGTGGCACATGCTCCCGAATGCGCGACACGGTCTGCTGTACCCGCCCAAGGGGTGAAGCATAGAGCTTTTCAATTGGGAATTGCGATAGCAGAGCCCCTGACTCATCGGCCTGTTTAAGACCAAGGGAGGTGAGCGGAGAATTGGACCGCCCCTGCATCCGCTGCACGGCATTCCATTCGGTCTGCCCATGGCGAACAAAGAACAGGATTTTTTCATCAGGCTGGCTGAGGGGACGGGCAACGGACATGAACGGCCTTAAGCGACAAAGCGCTCCGAGTGCTGTGAATGTAACCCCTTTGGCTCCTAGCTGCCTTAATTGATGGGATAGCGCAAGTCCTTGGGCGTGCGCGATAAGCGCGCATTGGCCACACGTTGAAAAGTTAATCCACGGTCTTTGAGGCGCCTGCGCCTTCTACCACCACCGGCAGCGCACCGGATTTCAAATGCACGTCCAGCTGGCGGAACGGAATGTCGATCTTATGCTCGTGCAGCCCTTCCCAAATGCGCAGCATGACCTCGGATCGCACATTAGACACACCATTTTGGGGGTCGTTGATCCAGAACCGCAAATCAAAGTCGATAGAGCTTTCACCGAAGGCCATCAGATTACAGACAGGTTCTGGGATTTTCTGCACCCGCTCCACGCCGCGCGCGGCTTCAACGGCAATATCCTGCACTTTGCGCAAATCCACCGTGCTATAATCCACCCCAAAGGGCGCATGGCAACGGATAACCCGATCATTATGGGACCAGTTCACCACCCCCTCATCGATGAAGACGGCGTTCGGCACCAAATGTTCATGGCCGTCCCGTGTACGGACAGAGACGTACCGGCTTTTCATATCCGTCACCCAACCAAAGTGCCCCTCGACCTCGATCACATCTCCGGGCTTGATGCTTTTGTCCGCCAGCAGGGTGAACCCCGCCATGAAGTTCGCGATAATCTTCTGAAGGCCAAGGCCGATCCCGAGGCCCACAGCGCCGGAGAAAATGGCGAGGCTTGAGAGGTTAAACCCGATCATATTGAGCGCCAGAACCAGCGCGAGGATCGGCATCAACAGATTGAGGATTTTCGAGAACATCGCCTTCAGCGATGGGTTCAACTCATCCACATTTTCAATCTGCCGGTTGATAAGCCCTGTGGCGATGGACGCAATCCAAAAGAAGATGGCAAAAATAATCCCTGCGTGGACCACATCAAGCGCGGAAAGGGTGATGGCCTCTCCACTTGCGCTTTCCCCTAAGGGGATCGCCGCTGACTGCAGCTGCGCCACCACATTGCCCAAGATCCCGAAGGCATCGAGGGCCGCGATGGGCCAGGCGACGTAGAACGCCACCTTTGACCAAAAGGGCGAGCGAATAACGAGGGTCACCAGGCGGATGAAGATGGCCGCCAGGAGAAGGCTTTGAACGGCCGAGATCACCGCATTGGACTGCCCTATCCCCGCCAGCACATTCATGAAAATGGTGAGGGTCAGCCACAAAGCGATGAGGGTCGCCACAGTGGACAAGGCATCGCAGGCCCGGCGCAGAATCCCCGCAGGCACCCGGTGGCGCAGCTGCCGATCAATGAGACGCTTCAACCGTGGGCCAAAAATCCACGCTGGGACAAAGGCGCCCAAAATCATCGCCAGTTGAACGCTCATATTGATGGTGAGAACATCGCTCTGAACCCAGGACCAAAGGTTCAGGGCCATTGTCTGCAACCGTTCGGCATCGACGATCTCTGCAATAGCGGAGCTGTCTTGAAGGGGGGTCACCCCCTCTTCACTCGCCCCTCCCTCTTGCACACCAGAGGGAGCATCATCGCCCAACGGATCAACAAGCTTGCCTTTCTCTGCGCTGTCGTCTTGTGGCATGAATAGGCCTACCCTCTGCTCTTTGCGCTTCGTTTCGCTTTGGAATAGGGTTTTACCTTCATAAGGGGAAGATGCATGTTCAAGTTCACTCAGTGGCTTAGCGCCGCCACGCTCAGCCTTTGGGCGGTCGCTATACCTGTGAAAGCTGCGCCCCAGGACTATTATGGCGGGCCCCCGACTCCCGCAGCCAAGACGGTACAAAAGCACTTTCAGTGCGATGAAACCAAAACCTCCCCCGGCTTTGAGACGTGTAAAACCAAGATCAATATCGGACGCGGGATGGGGCTTGCGGATATGCGGGTGTCCGTTCGCCACCACAGCTCAACTGGCGGCGGGGTCGTCTCCTACATCTTTGACATAAAGCGCCAGCTCATTCGGGATACGTCCTTTCGCGGCGTTGTGGGGCTAGCCGGCTTTTTCGGGTCCGATATCGCCGAGACTCTAAACACGAGAGACAATTACAATGCCTACCTCAAAGGCCAAGATGTTTTCGAAGCCGGCGGTCTCTTATTTGAGGTACGCGACAGCTCAAGGTTTAAGCTCACTGTGTTCCGAAAAGGTGATCCAGACGCCCGCCCCTTTAGCCTGTCGGATCTTGAACCAGATGAAAACAGCTGTACACAAACAAATGGTGTAAAGGGATGGGACGCCCTATGGTCTGATAAACGCGCCACCATCCGCCCTGCCTTCAAGCCCATGGCCGCTGAGTACACACTCGCAAGTGGTGAGCTCAACATCGGCAAGGGCGATGTGTCCGTCAACTTTATACCCCCCAGCGGACCGACGGGCGGGGAGTACGTGACCCTTTTCGTCGATGGGCAGGCCGTCTTCCAAAGCCAATGGGTCAAAAAGAGCGAGCCTACCTGTTGTAGCTATTCCATTCGAGACAGGCTGCCGCGGGACACCCTTTTCGCGATGGCAAACCATGAGACCGGGATCATCATGCTGTCGAGTGACCAGGGCGGGAAATATGTCATTTCCACCGCCCAATTTGACCTCGCCAATATCGGCAAAGCAGCAGACATGGCGATCGGCGGACGGTTCGAACGCTCCACCGCAAAAGCCGCGGGAAAGTGCACAGGCTTTTAGTGGCCCCCCTTCCTCCTTTCCGCTAAGGCCCCGCGGATGAACACCAAAACAGAGATAGCTCCAACAAAGAAGGTCTTTGTGAAGACCTGGGGCTGCCAAATGAATGTCTACGACAGTGAGCGGATGACGGGTCTGCTCAAACCCTTGGGCTATGCGCCGACCGAGGTTGCCGACGAGGCGGACCTTGTGATCCTCAACACCTGCCACATCCGCGAAAAAGCGGCGGAAAAGGTCTATTCGGAGCTGGGGCGTCTTAAAAAGATCAAAGACAAAAATGGCGCCAAGATCGCCGTTGCCGGCTGCGTTGCCCAGGCAGAGGGGGCGGAAATCACCGCCCGTGCGCCCCAGGTGGACCTCGTCTTTGGTCCCCAGGCCTATCACAAACTCCCCGAAATGATCGCCCGCACCGCCCGGGATCGCGGCGAAGTGCT
>CALFRH010000100.1 GCA_937919225.1 uncultured Parvularcula sp. | reverse complement strand
TTCACCACAGCCCCGCCATAGGTGACGTCATAGATGACCACCACCTGCCCCTCGATCCCGCGACCTTCGCACCGTGCAGGATAGGCAGGGGGAAGGATCAGGATGGGGTAGAGGGCGGCTTCACCTGTCGGACCGGGTCGTGGATCGATAGGTTCTGGATCAGGAAATGGAATCGGATCGGGATCTGGCCCAGGTCCCGGGTTGATTGGCGGAGGAGGAGGCGGATCAGGCAAAGGCGGCGGATCTGGATAAACAGGAGGTTCAGGTTTCTCCCGCTCAACCTTCGGCAAAGAAATTGGCTCTCTCTCGGGCAACAAAGGAGGCAACTCTTCCTGCCGAATCAAATGATACATCAATAAGAACAGCGCGCTGGTGACAATAACCGCCACCGGAAAGCTCACCATCCACCTGAAAAAGCGCATTTTTCCGACCCCACTATGCTTTTAAGAAGACGCTACCAGACCGCCACCATTTGGCAACGCGTTTTTGCCCGGCGCGCTTCAACCCTCTTTCCTTGGGGCTCCTGTTCCTTGAAAGCGGTCTCCCTTGAAAGCGATCTGGGGGCCTTGTAGAGCCAGGCATCCTTTTATCCGCCCCGAAAGCCATTTACCCATGACCGATACCTCCCGCCCCTCCTCCTTCGATAAAGAGGCCCTCATCGATTGCGGCATGAATGGGTATGCCGGGCCTGGCACCGCGCAATTACCGGTGCCGCCCATGTTGATGTTCGACCGGGTGACCTCCATCGGGGAAGAGGGCGGCAAATATGGCAAAGGCCATGTGGTCGCAGAGCTCGATATCACCAAAGACCTCTGGTTTTTTGACTGCCACTTCCCAAATGATCCAGTGATGCCGGGCTGTCTTGGCCTTGACGCCATGTGGCAGTTGGTCGGGTTTTTCATGACTTGGGGGGGCAGTAAGGGGCATGGGCGCGCCCTTGGCGCCGGTCAGATCAAATTCTCGGGTCAAGTTCAGCCGAGTGTTAAATTAGTGCGATACGAGATCGACATCCGCCGCGCGATGCGGGGTAAACTCGTCCTCGGGATTGGGGATGGAAAGATGTTTGCCGACGACCGGCCGATTTATGAGGCGAAGGATCTTCGGGTTGGCTTGTTTGCGAAAGACCAGCTTGATGGCGGCGCTCTTTAACAGAGCAGCGCCATTCGTTTTGAGTAAGAAATAATCGTTTTAAAATCGGGGTTAAGAGAACCCCACCTTGGGAAGGACCAGGCAATGCGGCGAGTTGTGGTGACTGGGATGGGAATTGTTTCCTCCATCGGCAATAGCGTGTCGGAAGTGCTCACCTCGTTGAAGGAGAGCCAGTCAGGGATCACCCATTCCCCCGAGATGGAGGCGCATGGCTTTAAGAGCCAGGTGCATGGCAAGCCGACCCTTGATGTGACCGAAGTCCTCGACAAGAAAACCCGCCGATTTATGGGTGAGGGCGCGGCGTGGAACTATATCGCGATGCAAGAGGCTATCGAGGATGCAGGCCTCGAGAAACACGAAGTCTCCCATGAGATGACGGGTCTCGTCATGGGGTCCGGCGGGCCCTCCACCGAAACCATCGTCGCGGCCGCGCAAAAAACCATGGATACCGGCAGTCCGCGGAAGATTGGCCCCACCTCCGTACCGAAAGCGATGAGCTCCACGAACTCAGCAACGTTGGCCGTGCCGTTTGAGATTAAAGGTCTTAACTATTCCATTAGCTCCGCCTGCGCAACATCCGTACACTGCGTCGGTCATGCTTACGAGCAAGTCGCCATGGGCAAACAGGATGTGATTTTTGCTGGCGGTGGAGAGGATTTGAACTGGACCCTGTCCAATATGTTTGACGCCATGGGCGCGATGTCCACCAAGTTCAACGACATCCCCCACATGGCTTCCCGCGCCTATGACACGGCGCGCGACGGCTTTGTGATTGCCGGCGGCGCGGCCACGCTCGTCGTGGAAGCTCTCGACCGCGCCCTTGCCCGCGGCGCCCGTATTGTGGGTGAGATTACGGGGTATGCGGCTAATTCTGACGGTTACGACATGGTGGCCCCCTCCGGCGAGGGTGCCGTACGGTGCATGCGCCAAGCCATGGCCACCGCAACCCGCGACATTGACTATGTGAATACCCATGGCACCTCCACCCCCGTCGGGGACCAGCGGGAAACCAACGCGTTGCGTGAAGTCTTTGGCGATAAAATCCCGTTCTTTGGCTCCACCAAATCCCTTACCGGCCATTCCCTCGGCGCGGTCGGGGCCCAGGAACTTATCTATTCCCTCCTGATGATGAAGGAGAAATTCCTCGCCGCCTCAGCGCATATTGACGAGATTGACCCTGAGTTCGCAGACCTCCCCATCCTTCGGGATCGGAAGGATAATTTCGACGTGGGCGCTTTCCTTTCTAACTCCTTCGGCTTTGGCGGCACCAATGCGTGTATGGTGATGCAAAAGTATGAGGGGTGAGACGACCAACAAACGGGAAGGGACCCGTTTGTTGCGCTGAACCAGACTCCATACTCTCTTTACCGGAGGGCAAGCATGAGCTGGGAAACCCGGGTTCCGTCAGTCATCAGGAGACCCGTTCCCCACGGCGCGTAAGCGTCCGCGGGGTCCCCCCTGCAGTATATTTCACACACCAAATGGACGCCACGGATGAACCGTGGCGAACGCAATCAACCCCTTGTCATACGCACACTCTATACAAATACTCCCACACACAAGAAGGCCGCACCATGCCCCCCGAAAGCGCGTGAACCTCACCCACCGCGAGGACATCATGAACGCCCTCGACTTCCTCCTCACTGGCTTTTGACCCCTCTTTGACCGCACCTTCGCCACCGCGTAAGGGCGCCCGTGACTATTTGCTTGAGGAGACCCCCATGTCCGACACCCCTTTCCCCACCGGCGACCTGATGAAGGGCAAGCGCGGCCTCGTCATGGGGGTGGCGAACAAGAACTCCATCGCCTGGGCCATTGCCCAACAGCTCGCGGCGCAAGGGGCGGAGCTTTGCTTCTCCTACATTGACGTCATGGAAAAGCGGGTGCGCCCCCTCGCCGAAGAAATCGGCGTGGACTTCCTTGTCCCTTGCGATGTGTCTAGCGACGACAGCATGGACGCCGCCTTTTCGGCCATCAAAGACAAATGGGGTGGCCTTGATTTCGTGGTGCATTCCATCGCCTTTGCGGGCCGTGAAGCCCTGCAAGGATCCTTCGTTGAAAACACAAGCCGGGAGGCCTTTAGCCAAGCCCTCGACATTTCCGCCTTTAGTTTCGTGGATACGGCCCGGCGCGCCAGCGAGATGATGACGGACGGCGGCGCCATGATCACCCTTACCTATCTGGGGTCAGAGCGAGTGATCCCCAACTATAATGTGATGGGCGTTGCCAAAGCCGCGCTTGAGGCCTCCACCCGCTATATCGCTGCGGACCTTGGGCCCAAGAATATCCGGGTGAACGCCATTTCCGCGGGCGCCATCAAGACATTGTCCTTGGGCGGTATTTCGGGAGGCCGTGGCCTTCTCTCCGAAGGGCGGGCCTGGGCCCCCATGCGCGAAGACACAGACCCCGCCGGCGTCGCGGGCGCCGCACTTTATCTGTTGTCGGATTTAGGCAAGAGCTGCACCGGCGAAGTCCACCATGTGGACGCCGGCTTCCATATTGTCGGCATGCCCGA
>CALFRH010000099.1 GCA_937919225.1 uncultured Parvularcula sp. | reverse complement strand
AAAAGATGACTTTAATGCGTACGCTCACGGACATGTTCCTCAAACTGAAGGGCTGCCAGTAAGACGCTTTTCGAAGCAAGACCTTAAGGCGGAAACGAGCGAGCACTTTGACCCATTATACTGGGCGCAATACTCATACTTCACACCCAAGTCTGTCAATCTGTTTCGTCGTGGCTATAATGTGAGTGCCGACGACTTACGCGATTGCGCGAACCTTCAATTCATCGTACTGCGGCATAAAGGAGAGGGTGGCGCTGGGTGATAGGGGAACGCGCGGCCTATTTTGGCGTGATGTAAAAGCCATCACTATTTTTTTGGATCCGCTCAGCTTTCAGATGCATCGCCAGATGGGCCATTACGTTTAAAGACGCGGCGGGGAGCAGCGCCTTGTCAATATCCGTATACACCTTTTCCGCAATATCTTTGGGAGACTGAGGGGCCTTGGTAAGGGCCGCGACGATCTCTGCGTCTCTTTTCTGTCGATGGGCCTTCACCGCTTCGACAAAAGGTTTGGGGTCGTCAATGGGCGCGCCATGGGTGGGGTAGTACCGCTGATCCTCCCGTCTTAGGAGCGTCTCTAGGCTCTCCATATAGTCACCCATATTTCCGTCAGGGGGCGCCACAACGGTGGTGGACCACCCCATCATATGATCGCCGGTGAACAGAACCTGTTCTTCCTCCAGGCAAAAACAGAGGTGATTGCCCGTGTGTCCTGGTGTCCCAACCGCCGTGAGCGTCCACCCCGGCCCGGTAATGATATCGCCGTCGCGAATCGGCACGTCGGCTTCAAAATCAAAATCGGCCCCCTCGTCCAGCGCCATGGGGGCCTCTCCCGGGGCGGTGGGATGGGCGCCAAATCCATAAATAGGGGCGCCTGTTTTTTCTTTGAGGGCACTGGCGAGGGCACTGTGATCCCGATGAGTATGGGTAATGACAATATGGGTGATGGGCCCTGGCGAGTGGGTGAGGATAGCCTCAAGATGATCTTGCCTATCCGGACCCGGATCGATAACCGCTACGCTTTGTTCGCCGCCGACAAGATAGGTCCCTGTTCCCGTGAAGGTGAAGGGTCCCGGGTTTTCCGCAATAATCCGGGTAATGCGCGCCGACATTGCTTCGGGTGTTCTGTAGGTGAATGGAAAAGAGGTGACAAACGGGATCATCTACGCACCGTCCGCCATTACCTCAAACCGTTCACGATAGGGGGTAAGGTCGTACCCAACGGCGCCTGCATCTTTGATGACGGTGGCAATCGGATCTCCGGCTTGGACCCGGGCGAGGGCGTGAACGATGCTCGATCGGGTGCCAGACCGGCAATATGCGAGGACGGGTTCACCACTTGCCATCAAACTGAGCGTCTGCGTGATATCCTCTTGAGCGATTCCCGCTGGACCCACTGGGATAGCGTGGAAGGCTAACCCTTCCGCGCCGGCAGCCGCCTCCATTATTGCGATGGTCGGTTGGTCGGGGGTCTCACCATCAGGCCGATTACAGATGATAATACGGTACCCCTCCGCCTTCGCGCGGGCCATATCATCGACCGCTAATTGGGGGCTTACGGAGAATTGGGGTGTAATTGTAAGAAATGGTGACATGGTATCTCCTTTATGCCCTCTCTGATCAACGGCCGCTAATCTAGGCTGAGTGAGGGTGTGCTTTGGCGTTTAGAGCATCGCGCCAAAAGTAGGTACCAGTTTCGGCTTTCGCGACGCTTTCGCTACCAAATGAGGGCCGGCACTTATGATTACTCTGCCGTCTCAGCGGCTCCATCGACATCTAACGTGTCCTGCATATGCTGAAGGAGGGCGTCGACCCCCTCCCGGCGGGCGAGGGAGGAAAATTCCTGACGCTTGGTCACAAGGGGGGATACGCGTTCCACCATCACGTCCAAAAGGCGCGGTTCGTCTTCAATCCAGCGAACGCGCCAATCGATCTTGGCCCGCATCCGTCCGGCATTGTCGAAAAGCTCGCTTTGAATAATCGCTTCGGCGCCGCCCCGGGAAATAGCCCTCTGGACACGGATTTCCCGTTCGGCCAATTCGCCAATTTCGGTCGCAAAGGATGCGGCAATATATTCTGGAAAGAGGGCGCGATATTGCGCTGCCTGCTTGTCGGTGGCGAGGTCCGTGGGCGCCCCGGCAAACAGGAACTTGCCGATGGGCTCGACCGCCAGCTCTTCCTCAAGCACCGTCCGTAGGTTCAACTGGCGCGCCTCGTCGGCCAGCGTTTCGTCGCCCGCAATGGCTGACAGTCGGCCCACAAGGGTTTCTACAAAGGCTTGCGCCTCCTCGCTTGCCGATGGGGCAGCGGGTGTTTCTGTCGCGAGGGCCGGTGGTGCCACAAGGGAAATCATCAACAAAAACAACGAGAAAAGACGTCTACACGCGAGGGTCATTGGCATCATCCAACTGCTGCTCCGATAGTATAGAGCGCTCAGGCGTTAATTTGAAATGGGGGTTTCCCGAGGCCGTTTTCGTGTGGCCTCCACCACCAGGGGAAGCAGATAGATAGTGGTAACGAGGGTCCAGCCGATCGCAATCATCAGGAGGGCCCCCATGCTCGCCGTGCCCCGATGGTCGGAAAAGGACAGGCTCCCAAAGCAGGCTATTGTCGTCAGAGCACTGAAAAAGACAGCCCGCGCTGTCACGCTATTGGTGACCCCCGCGACCGATTGGCTACGGGCAGTGCGCAGGGCGAGGTGGATGCCGCTATCGACCCCAATGCCCACGAGAAGCGGAAGGACAATGACGTTTGCAAAATTGTAGGGCATGTCCAAGAGGGTGCCCGTTGCTGTTGTGAGGACCCCTGCAACCCCCAAGGTGAGGATGAGGGACAATACGAGCCGCCCATCGCGCAGTATAAGGAGTAAAAATATAGAGACGAGGATGACCGCCAACAGGCTGGCTTGGATCATCGCGGTTTGAATAGTGGCTCCAGCCTCCAGAACATTTCGGGCGGACCCTGTGGCATCCGGCGCGATGGCAACCACGGCGTCTACAAATTGCCGCCGGGGGCCTG
>CALFRH010000098.1 GCA_937919225.1 uncultured Parvularcula sp. | reverse complement strand
CGCAGAATATCGGCGCGCTCTTTCGGATTGGCGCCGCCTTTGGTGTTAAGGCACTTATCGCCCAGGACCGCCGAACACCCCCGCTAAGTGGTGCCCTCGCCAAAGCCGCGGTCGGAACGGTTGAGACGCTGCCCATGGTGCGGGTAGTGAATATTGCTCGGGCGCTCGAGACTCTCAAGCAAAAGGGCTTTCTGGTCGCCGGGTTGGCGGGGGAAACCAACACGTCTCTACCAGACTTTGCGCCGGAGCAGCCCGTCGCCCTAGTCCTTGGCGCAGAGGGGTCGGGCCTTCGCCCCCTCGTCCGGGAAGGGTGCGATACCCTCCTCTCCATTCCGATGGAGGAGGGCGTGGAAAGCCTTAACGTCGCCACCGCGGCCGGGGTGGCGCTATATGGGCTGAAATATGGGCGGGGTGGTTTGTCTTAAAGACAGTCACCGCCAAGCGCGCCCATTTGTTTTGCATACAACCCAGCTGTCATCCCGGTTTTGGCAAAGCCAAAGACCGGGATCTATAAGCTTGGATGGCCCTGCCTGAACACCACACTGAAATCTTCACAGTATGGATCCCGGTCTTCTGCCTACGGCAGAAACCGGGATGACAATACTATGCTTACCCAACGATCTCTGCGTCAGTGAAGAAGAACTTGATTTCTTCCGCCGCAGTATCTTCGCCGTCCGATCCGTGGACGGAGTTGGCTTCGATGCTTTCCGCGAACTCAGCGCGGATGGTGCCGGCGGCTGCGTCAGCGGGGTTGGTGGCGCCCATGATCTCACGGTTCTTGGCAATGGCGTCTTCGCCTTCCAGCACTTGGACCACCACGGGGCCAGAGATCATGAAGTTAACGAGGTCCTGGTAGAAGGGGCGCTCTTTATGAACCGCGTAAAAGTCGCCGGCCTGGGCTTCGGTCATGTGGATCCGCTTGGACGCCACAACACGAAGGCCGCCCTCTTCCAGCTTGGAAACGATTTTGCCAGTGATGTTCCGCTTGGTGGCGTCGGGTTTGATAATGGAGAAAGTGCGCTGCACAGCCATGGGATAAGCCTCTTTTCGGGGTAAACTATTGGCGCGGCGCATAACAACGCCCCTCGCTCGGGGCAAGCCGCAAGACGCCATTCGGGCCCAGTTCTTGCGAGCACAGCTGAAAAGTCCCACCTTAAAGGCGTTAAAAGGGCCGGATCATGGCAAATCACACACCCGACCACCCCAGCGACGCGTCACCGGACGTCCTTGACGATGCAGGAAAGCCGCTGGCGATCTATGTGTTGTACCTCGTCGCCCTGTTCACGGGCGTACCGTTTTTTGTCGGCGTGATCCTCGCCTATATCTTCCGAAGCAGAGGCCCCGAATGGACCCACAGCCATTTTGAGCATCACATAAGCCTATTTTGGCGCTTCGTGTTGGGCAGTATCGCCCTTGGGATGGTCATCACCATCTCTATCCCCCTCATGTTCGTTCTCGTGGGCGTTCCTATGATCGTTGTGGCGGGCTTGGGGTTCGTTTATCTCTGGATTTGGATGCTGATCCGCTGCGTGAAGGGTATCGCCGATGTGCGACAGCAGGTGCCCTACCGCGCTGGACCCGGCTGGGGCCTTTAAGCTATTCGTCCGCTGTCGGTTTATTGGCGGGGACGAGGCCCTCTTCTCCCCTGCACCAAGGCCTGCTAGGGCGCGCGTCTCATGTTACACATTAATGACCTCACCTACCGGATCGAAGGGCGGACGCTGTTCGATCAAGCGACCGCCATGATCTCTGACGGCTGGACCGTGGGCTTTACCGGCAAGAATGGGACCGGCAAATCCACCCTCTTTCGCCTTATCCGCGACGAGATCTCCGCCGATGGCGGTAGCGTGTCGATAAGGCCCGGTCGTCGGCTCGGCTGGGTGGCGCAAGAGGCACCGGGCACCCAAGACAGCCTTTTGGACACCGTCCTGGCCGCCGATACGGAACGCGCAGCCCTTTTGGCCCGCGCGGAGGCCGCAACGGACCCGGACGAAATCGCGCAAGTGCAAACTCGGCTCGCCGACATTGATGCCTACTCCGCCGAGGCACGGGCGGCCCAGGTGCTGGCGGGCCTTGGGTTCAGTACCGCCGATCAAGCCCGACCGTGTGCCGACTTTTCAGGCGGGTGGCGGATGCGCGTGGCGCTGGCGGGCGTCCTTTTCGCGCAGCCGGATCTCCTCCTCCTCGACGAACCCACCAACTATTTGGACTTGGAAGGGGCGGTTTGGCTTGAATCTTATTTGCGTCGCTATCCCTATACCGCCATCGTCATCAGCCACGACCGCGAACTGCTCAACAGATCCGTAAGCCACATCTTAGCGTTAGAGAACGGAAAGCTGTCCGTTCATCCGGGAACCTATGATGCCTACGCTCGCCGCCGGGCGGAGCAGCATCGGCTGGCCGAGGCGCAGGCGACAAAAACCGAGGCACAGCGGGCGCATATGCAGGCCTTTGTGGACCGGTTCCGGGCCAAGGCCTCAAAAGCCAAGCAAGCACAAAGCCGCCTTAAAGCCCTTGAAAAGCTCGATTCTGTCGACCTCCCCATCGCGGAACGGACAACGCCGTTTCACTTCCCCGATCCACGGCCTGTCATGGCGCCCCCCATCGTTCGCTTAGTCGGTGCGACCTTGGGGTATGATGACGCAAAAGTCCTCCACAACCTCACCCTACGGATTGATGATGATGATCGCATTGCCATCCTGGGGGCCAATGGTCAGGGCAAATCCACTCTTGTGAAGGCCATTGCGGGTCGCATCCCACCGCTGGAGGGGAATGTCTACCGCCACAAAAAGCTGAAGATCGCCTATTTCGCTCAGCATCAGCTGGACGAGTTAAAGCCGCAACAAACCCCCTATGATCATGTCCGTGCCCTGATGGAGGAGGTGGGTGAGCCCACCGAGGCACAGGCGCGCTCCAAAACGGCTGCATTGGGCTTCGGGGCCCAAAAGGCGGATGTAAAAGTGGCCAAACTTTCCGGCGGGGAGAAGGCACGGCTTTTGTTCGGACTCATCACCTTCCATGGGCCACACCTCATGATCCTCGACGAGCCGACTAACCATTTGGACATTGATAGCCGGGATGCGTTGATCGAAGCCATTAACGGATACAAGGGCGCCGTTCTATTGATCACCCACGATGCTCACATCGCGGAAGCCACGGCCGACCGGCTGTGGGAGGTGCGAGACGGCGCTGTGCATCGCCTGGAGGAGGATCTTGGGTCCTATCGCGAGCGAATCTTGGCGCTCAACAAAACCCAGAGCCAGGGTGATGACGGAAAGTCGGCGCCAAAATCCGCCCCAACTCAGGCGGTCCAACGCAAAGCCTCGGCCGACCGCCGAAAAGCGCTCCAGCCCTTAAAAGACAAGGTCACCGCCGCGGAAGAAGAGATCGAGCGCCTTGCTGATATTCTCGATCTTTTGGACCAAGCCCTTGCAGAACCTGTGCTTTTTGAAAAAGACCTGGCCCGCGCGACAGACCTCTCCCAAAAACGA
Organism: uncultured Parvularcula sp.; assembly: GCA_937919225.1. Taxonomy (GTDB): domain Bacteria; phylum Pseudomonadota; class Alphaproteobacteria; order Caulobacterales; family Parvularculaceae; genus Parvularcula. The sequence goes on along the minus strand of CALFRH010000098.1, from coordinate 4,936 downwards.
GCGCGCGCCCTAGAAGTGCACGCCCAGGCAGAAGAAGACTGGCTCGCCGCGTCAGAAGCCTATGAGGAAGCGACCGCCAGCGCTGAAAAGTAACAACTTCGTAAGCTTGACATCTTTTCGCCGCTTTTCGCAGCAAGAGCCGTAGGGCAACAGGTACGGTTGCGTCGCACCATAAATGCGCGTAAACCTTACTATGAGTTCATATACACTGTGAGGGACACAATGAACAAACTGACCCTAGCCGCACTTCTCGCCACTTCAACGCTTGCGATCACCGCATGCAGCCAAGAGGACATGGATGCCGCTAAAGAAGACATGAGCGAAGCTGCTGACAGCGCAGTGGAAGCCACTGAAGCCGCAGCCGAAGAAGCAGCGGAAACTGCAGGCGAAATGGCGGAAGAAGCCGGTGAAATGGCTGAAGACGCTGGCGAAGCCATGGGCGAAATGGCTGACGACGCAATGGACGCTGCTGATGGCGCCATGGAAGACGCTGGCGAAGCTATGGAAGATGCAGGCGAAGCCATGGACGACATGAAGTCCGATGCTGAAGGCATGATGGACGACGCCAAAGACAAAATGGGCGAGATGATGGACGACGCCAAAGAGGCGGTTGACGGCGAACCAGCTGAATAAGCCTCTTTCTATCTCATCCGCTATCTGAAGAAGATAGCCCTTAGAGCCCCGCCCCTTAGGCGGGGCTTTTTAGTTCAGTACCCGTCTGTCCCAGAAATAGCGGGACTTCCCTGAACCGGCCCGGCGCCTGGATCCCGTTCAGGACCAACCGATGGGGCCTCTGGCCGGGGCGCCTCCAGGGCTTGGCGGCGCTCATAATCCTCTAGTTCATAAAGGAAGCGGTCATAGTCGCGCTCGACCTCTCGGAACCGTCGCTCCGCCCGCCTCACATCGAACAAGGCGCGGTCGGCCCGATCTCTTTCATATTCGATCTTGTCGCGTTTTTCTCGAATACGCCGTTCATAATCCTCACGAACGGGCTTCTCTTTAGCATCATCCCGATATTCGCGCAGATCACGTAGCTCCCGCCTCAACCGAGAGATAGACGACACCGCACTTTCATACTGATTTTCTTCCGATTCAAACTCGCGTTTGGCCTCAGAATATTGGCGCCCGATGCGATAACTCCTCTGGGTTAAAGAGGGGGCGCCCACACATAGGTTGATGTTCCCGACATTCCGAAGACCGGCATCTAACGCCCCACGTGGCGAGCAAAAAACAGTAAGGCCGCGCGTCCGTCCAATTTCATATTCACGCGGATCAAGCGCGATATCGTACCGTCCGCACTCCTTCAGTCGGTCTTGCACCTTTTCTGAGTCTAGGCCGTTCACGCCATCAATATAGCCAACGGTGTTCCAATCGCCGGTGAGGCAGGTTTCCTCGGTCAACCCAGCACAACCGGCCAGCCCAAGCCCCAACAAAGCAGTGATGAGCACAAACCGCGATTTCGCCTGCGCCCCTGTTGGGCTCCCCCCATGATAAGCCATCGTTACATCCCTCAAGTTTAACCTGACATCCTCTTATCGTGTGAGTTGTCCTGGAGGCAAGACCAGGGCTGAACAAAAATAGAACGTGAAACGTCGGATGGCTGATGGGGTTTGGCGCGTCGTTCGTTCGCCCCCCTTCGCGAAGGATCGCAGAACGGCCCTACACAGCCACGAGCTTTTTGTCCTTGATCACCACCGTGCGGTCCATGCGCGCCGCAAGGCTCTGGTCATGGGTAGCCACAATGGCAGACAGCCCGCGGGCCTGGACAATATCTTTGAGCGCATCAAAGACGCGGCCCGCCGTGTCCACATCAAGGTTGCCTGTGGGTTCGTCCGCCAGCAGCAGGCTTGGCTTATTGGCAAGCGCCCTTGCGATGGCCACCCGCTGCTTCTCGCCGCCGGATAATTCCGCTGGCTGATGGGTTAAGCGTTCGCCAAGGCCCATGAGCGTAAGAAGCTCTGTCGCCCGGTCCGTGGCTTGCTTTTGCGGGACCCCAGCGATCAGCATAGGGAATTCGACATTCCGTTGAGCTGTGAACTCCGGCAGGAGGTGGTGGAACTGATACACAAAGCCCATGCGATCGCGCCGGACGCCCGTCCGTCCATCGTCCGATAGGCGGCTCACATCCTGGTCCTCAATCACCACCTGTCCAGCCGTGGGCGCTTCTAGGAGGCCCGCCACATGCAGGAGAGAGGATTTGCCAGATCCTGAGGGCCCGAGGAGGGCCACCATCTCCCCCCGCGCAATGTCGAGATCAGCCCCGTCAAGGATAACGAGATCGCCATAGGCGCGAACGATGCCCTTCAGGCTTAACACCACATCGCTACTCATAACGCAGCGCCTCCACCGGATCGACCTTCGACGCGCGCCAGGCGGGATAGGCCGAGAAGAGGAAGGACATGATAAGCGTGAAGATCACCACCACCACCACCTCTGACCACTGAATGATCGAGGGGATCTCGGGCAGGTAGTAAATCTCGGGGTTAAACACCCGGAACTCAAAGAGCGCCGACAGAGCGCGCTCAATCGTGCTGAGATTGCCGGCCACCAAAACGCCGAGCACAACGCCCGCCAGGGCGCCAGAGATACCAAGGGCCGCGCCCACCAGGAGGAAAATGCGCATCACCATCCCCTGGGTCGCGCCCATGGTGCGTAAGACCGCAATGTCGCTCCGTTTGTCCTTCACCAGCATGACAAGGCCAGAGATAATGAGCATCGTTGCAATCGCGACCACCATCAACAGGATGATCCGCATTAGGCCCCTCTCCACCTGAAGCGCATTAAAGATATCGCTATTGCGACGGGTCCAATCGCTTAAGGAGGCGCCCTCCTCCGCAGCAGCGCTAATCCGGCTAAGGACGGGGCCAATGGTCAGCGGCTCGTCCACTCGCAGCTCGATTTCGGTGACCCGGTCGTTGCTGCGGCCAAAAAGTTGCGCCTGCTCCAGCGGCATATAGGCATAATATTGGTCAAAAAAGGAGTTCCCGATACTGAAGATCGCCCCGACCCGATACTCCTTTTGGGTAATGGCGAGGGTACCCCAAGCCGTCTCAGCCCCACCGCCAGTAACGAGGGTGATAGGGTCGCCAACATTCACCCCAAGACTGATGGCAAGCGATGCGCCGATGGCGATTTCATTCCCGCCCTTTCGCCCCTCGCCAAAGGTGTCAAATCCGCCCTGGCGAAGATGCTGCGGGCTGGAAACCTCGGGGATGGCAAGGACATCTTCCTTCCGCATACCTTGAATACGGACACCGCCCTCACCGCCGACACCAACCGCATAGGCATCAATGAGCAAGACGGGTGCCGCGCGGGTGACCCCGGGGACCTGCCTTAGGACCTCCGTCTTCTCAGCATAGTCCGCCGTGCCATCGAACCCATCGCTAACGAAGACGTGGCCGTTCACACTCAGGAGCTGGTCGAGAATGTTGATACGGAACCCCTGGAAAACGCTCATCACCACAATGAGGGTCGCCACCGAAAGGGCGATGCCGCCAAAAGCAATCATAGAGATGAGGCTCACCCCCCCCTCTTTCCGGGTGGAGCCGAGATAGCGGCGCGCCACGCTCCACTCAAAAGCGCCAAAGGGCGCGGCAGCATTTCTTGATTGGGGCTCACTCATCAAAACGGCCTGCCAGGGTTCTGGAGGAATTTCTAGTCGTCGTCTCGGTTAAGCATGTTACGGAATGCATTCCCCGCCTCCACCCGACACCGGTTCACCTTCAGATTGAGAACATCGATGCGCGGCGGCATCCCAAACCGGAGGGGAAGGCCCACCATACCCGTCCCGCCGGTCACGAACAGCTTCCCCGCCGGGCTGTCGGCATAACCATACCGCAACGTATCGCACGCAAAGGTCACCGCACAGGTCAGCCCGGGGATGTAAATCTGGCCCCCATGGGTGTGGCCGGAGACCATAAGGTCAAATGTGCCGATATCATGACGTTTAGCCGTATCCGGATTATGTTGCAGGTAGATTGTCGCCATATTGTCGCGGGACAGCTCGTGACCAAAATCTTGCCCCCCAAAATCCACGGCCCAAAGATCGCGCATGCCGGCAATCCGCAAGAATTTTCCCCGTGCACTGAAGACAGCGTCGCCTGGATTAAGAACGGCCACCCCCACCGCATCCAGAGCTTCCGTCAGAGGCTTTGTGACATCATCGCCCGGGAATCCAACATCGTGATTCCCCATCACCGCATAAGCGGGCGCGTCAAGCGCTCCTAAGCTGGCAAAGGTTTTGTCGAACTTCTGCTCATCAAGGTGGTACGTAAAATCCCCTGGAATAAGAACAAGATCAGGGTTTAGCCTATTCAGGCGCGAAACAATCCGCTCTAGGGGCATCGCGTTTGGAAAGATCCCATAGTGGAAATCCGCCACCACGGCCGCCTTTACCGTCCCAGGTAAGCCATTGCCGCAAATCTCCACCTCGTGGCTCTTCACAAGTAGGATGCGGGGCTCTACAAAGCGGGCATAGGCCAGAACCGTCAGTCCCAGGAGGAAAAAGCTCGCAAGGATGCGATGGGTGCCCCGACGGACCATCCACCAGACGAGCGCCCCCGCCACCGGAAAGTAAAGGTAGCTCAGTCAATACAGCATTTGCTTGGCCGCAACCGGCGCTGATGGATCCCTGGGCTACGCCCCCTCACTCTTTACACATTTGGCCTCAAGCCAGGTGGCAAACCCCTCTTCGGAGAGGGTGCCGGTGGCCACATCAATGGTGATCGCCGCAGCTTCCGCCTCATCCGCGTCAAGCTCATATCCGTTCAACCCTAAGAAAACATAGGCTGCAAGAAATGCTGTACGTTTGTTGCCATCCACAAAGGCATGGGCCCGGCCAATACCTGCGGCGTATCCCGCGGCAAGATCGAAGACCGACGGCGTGCCATATGCGGCCAAGTTTTGAGGTTTCGCCAAGGCTCCGTCCAACAGTCCC
>CALFRH010000097.1 GCA_937919225.1 uncultured Parvularcula sp. | reverse complement strand
TGGACATGAGGCCACTGAACATGAACGTGAAGACAAAAAGAGCACATATGAGACCGCCAAGATGGTGCCAAAGCTGCCAGCCGCGAAAGGGCGAAACTGCGCCGCTGCGATACCGGCGCTTTACACGCAGCCGCCAGAAGCCAACGACGACCCCGCTCACGACCGACACAAGACCGCCAAGGGATAAGGCAATAACCACATTTGCCCAAGTGGATGGCTGCTGACGCAAAACAGTTGGGTAAATCCAATGGACGACCGCACCGACCCAGTTCCATCCACGCTCCCAAGCCGTCGTATCGCGCACAACTTGCCCCGTGCGTGAAGACACGTAGACAATGTCGCCCTCGCTCCCGGACATGGCGACCTTATGGAGCGGACGATGCCCGTTTAAACTGCCAGAGACCGTCCATTGATCAACACGGAGTGTGTTGAGGTAGGTGGCTGACCGCGCCTTGCCATCAAAGACGATGGCTGCTTGTTCAGCATCTACCGGGCGTACGGCTGCAAGCGCGCGGCCATCGTCGGCAAAAATAGCGCGCCATTGTTCGCCGACACTGCGCACCACATAGGCAGGCCGCCCCTGCACGCTCGTCAGCCGAAACTGGTCGACCCTCCCCGGCTCAATATCATGCAAAGCAAAAGCCGCCGCTGGGCCGATCGTCACACGCGATATGTCCAGTGGCGGCGCATGCTCGAAGCGCTCTAATGGCGTTAATGTGGGGAATGCCACATACATCATCACAATGCCGGAGGCGAACCAGAGCAAGAACAAAAGCGCGAAGCCAACACCCAGCCAGCGGTGCAATAGGTAGAGAAAACGCTTGACGTTCTTCATCATAGGAGGAGACCTAAAGGCAGGCAGCCCAAGCGCTTACACTTGGACCGCCGCCTCGTCTTCACGATTAGAACCGAAAATCGATACCAAACTCGAACGCCCGTGGGTCGGCAAGAATAGCTTGGTCTGTGGAGTACTCGGCAATGATAACGTCTTCTTTGTCGAACAGGTTATCCACCCGGAAGATCAGACCGACCCCATCGCGAATTTCCCAACGGGTATTGACGTCCACCGTCACATATCCCGGCAGCTCGCGATTGTTGGTATCATCGGCAAAGCGATCGCTCACATAGCGCAGCCCGCCAGTGACGCTCCATTCTGGCAAGGGTGTCCAGGTGACCCACAGATTGGCCGCTTGTTCAGGCACGTTGCGGGGCGTGTTGCCAGCCAGGGATACCGCCGTTCCGCCGCTGTTCACAGTAAAGTCCTTATATTCGGCGTTCAAAAGGGTCCCGTTGAAGTTGATTGCAAGAGTATCGATAGGCCGCAAGCCTAAACTAAGCTCTATCCCTTCTGAGCCCTGCTCGCCAATTTGTACACGGATGGAGGGGTCATTTACATCGCGCGACAGGATGTCATTTTTGCGAATATGGAAGGCCGCAAGCGACCACTCGCCCCGCCCATCCCAAAACACTTGTTTAACGCCAATCTCATATTGGCGCCCAGTGGACGGTTCAAATTCTTCAAATGTTGCTGAAGCAGACACCGGCGAAGCCGCCGGATCAACAGCGGTACTCGTCTGCGCATAAAAGCTTAACAGTTCGCTCGGCTGATAGACGAGGCCTGCGCGCCAGGTGACATTATTGAAGTCCCGACTGAACAGACCCGCGCTTTGGCCGTTGCTGCGCGCAACGTCCTCGCGGGTATAACTCACGTTATCATAGCGCACGCCGCCTACGATGCTGATCTGCTCGGTGATCTCGAACACGTCATCAAAGAAAACGGCGAATTGCTGGGTATCTGTGATGTAATCGCGGGTGGTTTCATTGAGCGCGCCCTCGACAAAGAAGCCTGGCTCAAAATCCGTCACCGGGACGGAGGTCGTTCCACCGAATGGGGAATTGTTCGTGTGGGTGAAATTGATATCATTGAATTCCGCGCCAACGGATATGCGGTTTTTAATATCGCCAAGTTTGGCGTCATAGCTAACCGCTGTGCGGTTGCCGACCTGTCGCTGGTCGTGCAGGATCTCTAAATAAAACCGTCGGTCAACCAGGTCCGTGTCCGGATTGTACCGATAGTTTTCCAAATTGGTCCAACGCCGGTCGGCTTTGATATAATAAGTGTCGCTGTTGACATCGATGTTTTCAGTGGGCTGCCAGTTGATGCGCAGCTGCGGCCGCACGTCTTCATATTCTACGGCGCCGTCCTCCACATTATAGTTGAGGCGGCGATTTGCGCTGATTAGCTCGCCATTGATCTTAGGGGTCCCCCAATAGGGCGCATCTTCCACGTCGGCATAATCAACGCGCAAAGAGACTGAGAAATTGTCCGCCGGTTGCCATAGGATTGAACCGGAAAAGGCAAAGCGTTCTTGATCGGATCGATCAATATATCCGTTGGTCTGAAAATAGCTGCCGTCGAGGCGGATTGCGATGTCATCGGTGATGGGTGTATTTGCTCCAGCGGCAAAGCGTTTAACGCCAAAGCTGCCAGCAGACGCAAAGCCCTCGACGCTCTGTTCGTCCAGCCGCGCGCGCTTGGGCACATAGTTGACGGCCGCGCCAATGGCCCCAATACCATGGATGACTGAGGCCGCGCCGCGCAGCACTTCAATGCGTTCTAGCGACCATGTGTCGGCCGGGAATGTCACCGTTCCAGCACCCACATAGAGCCGCGTCCCATCATAAAGGTTGAGCACCGACGCATTGCCTGCAAAGCCGCGCGAGGTGACCCGGCTGTTCCCGTTGCCAGGCGTGGCTGAGGAGGTAATACCTGTCGCGCGTGTCACGGCATCAATTGCGTTAAAATCGCCGCGCAACTGGATGGCATCAGCGCTAATGATATCAATACTGCCAGGCGTCTCCAGCACACTCAGGCCCAACCGGCCCGAAACATCACTTTTGTCTCGCAACCCAAGAGAGCCCAAAAACTGACCCTCAACTTCAATGGTCTCGATGGCAGACAGTGACCTTGACTGGGCGGTGTAAGCAGCCAAACTCCCTTCTGCACGCACTATGTTACTGTGCGCCAGAACACATATTGAAATACCTGCGAGATAGGCTGTCTTCAGGTTGACTAATACCATAACGTCAATGTCCATTTTACTGGGACGTCGCAGAACGACACGCCCTTGTTGATTGCTTTGCAAAAAATATGATCGCGGGCTCGATCGCGCCGCGACCGAGCGTGCCCATTGGTAGGACGATGGACGATCAATAACCCACTATTGGAGGTTCCGTTTTCGCTTGAGTTATCGTTACGAAAGAGAATTGAATTTTAAGTGCTTTTTGGCGAAATGTGAGCGGTTCACCGTCCGCAAACAGTGGCAACACAAAGACTTAAAGCGTCATGTTGATTCCAAACAATGTGCGATGAGCCGTTGGTACTAGCAGTGCGGCTTTATGGACAGGTAATCTGCGCATAAAGGGAAGCGTAAGACAGTCTCGGCCCTCATTGCTAATGTTTTTTTAAGACTTGAGCAGCAGTTCAGATGATCGACACCCCCACAATTCGCCATTTTGAAGAATCTTACTCTTGATTTCGATCG
>CALFRH010000096.1 GCA_937919225.1 uncultured Parvularcula sp. | reverse complement strand
AAACGATGAACTCGCTCTTAGAGGCGCCGGGCGATCCTATAACAGTGTTTCCATCGACGAAACTGGGCAGCGAGCTACAGATGATATCGAAGGTTTTAGCCAGGAGAAACCAAATTGGGGCAAAGCGGCAGATCTTTTTTGTTCCAGTGGATGGCTTTGATACGCATAGTCAGCAACCTGAAAAGCTCGCGAGGCGTCAGAACGAGTTATCGGTTGCATTATCAGCGTTTTATAGCTCTTTGGAAGAGCTCGGCCTCGAAAACCAGGTCACGACATTTACTGGGTCGGATTTTGGTCGAGCGCTCGGCGTAAATGGCGACGGAACAGACCATGGTTGGGGAGGGCACCACTTCGTGCTTGGAGGAGCAGTCAAGGGTGGTCAAATTCTTGGTGATATCCCGGGCTCCGAATTCGGTCACGATTTAGACTCCGGCCGAGGACGTTTAATCCCTCAATTGTCTGTGGATCAGTATGCAAGTGCCTTAGGTCGTTGGTTCGGACTATCCGATAGTGATCTAGATGAAGTCATGCCGGGTTTGAGCAATTTCGACAGAGGCGCGCTGAGCAGCCTTTTTCTGTAATGAGTTCGACGCTCAACAAAGAAATATCTCTGCCTAGTAGCGTGATTTGATATGGTCTCAGATGAGAAGCAGTATTTCTTGCAAGTCTTACAACGAGAGCCGTAAGTCCCCTTCGCAATGGAGCAGTCGAGTTTTCCTCATTTGATCAGCCGATTCATTTAACATTTTTATCGTTCGCGTTCGGCTGGCGGTATGCTCACGTCGTTCTTAAGTCCGTCTAACGCGCTCACAATTGCGTCTACTACTAATGGGTCGTTCAAGTTAGAGCTTGGCATTGTCGTTCCGGGTATCACGGTCTCGGGGGCCACCAAAAAATCGGATAATAACTCGCGCGTCCAAATTCGTTCGTCGTTTCGTAGGCTATCTGAATTGTGCTGGTAGTCTGTACTTCCCAGCTTAGCGCCTAACACTTTGGCCAGCGAAGGCGCGCGAACACTATCATGTTCGTCTAAAGAGTGACACTCCATGCAGTTTTGAATTGCGCTGATTGACTTTTGCTGAATGCTCGAAGGAATGTCGGCATTAGACAAATTGTATTCTACATACTTGAAACCCATTCCCCCCTCAGCCGGAACCAAAAAATGGCCTTGTAATCGTCAGTCCATAATACAATGGCCCCGTCAGGATGTTGCAGAATATACCGAATACGCTTCCCCACATTTAGGTGCTCGACGAAAATTACTTCATCATCAACAATTCGAATTCGCGCGATGACCTGTCCGCGCAGAGAACTGGCCAGCAGGTCACCATCCCATGACGCATGAAAGCCATTGGAGACGGTCAAACCAGAGGCGGCAATCGAAGGCAGCCACGCCCACTTGGGGCGATGAAATTCAGCGTGTCTGCCGATCTCTCCTTTTACAGGCAAAGGGAGAACTGATTACTTTGTACCCAGCGACGCATCCGGCCATCCGTAATTCTCTCCTTTTTTGATGAGGTTTAACTCGTCTCCACCCCTAACTCCCTGTTCGGTTACCCAGATACTGCCGGAATTGTCGATCGCGATTCCTTGAGTGTTTCGATGTCCCCGAGAAACCTGTTCTGCGTTTCCGGAAAACACATTTATTGCGATTACTTTTCCATAGTCCGCAGCTTCGTCCTGAGCTAGCGCAGCAGGCGCATACATTCCATCCCAATGGTAGTCGCCGCTCGCCAGGTACAGGGTTTCTTGTCCATCAAAAGCGATACGCCCTCCCGCCATATGACCTTCCAAAGCGCGATATGTTTCTTTTAATGGGAGGCAGGGGTTTGATTCAAAGAGAATTTTCCAAGGAGCAATCATCTCCCCTTCAATAGAGATGACCCAGCCCCGTAATTTCCGGCCATGAATTTGCAGAGTCCTCGAAAACGAGGATGCAAAATGAGAAGATCACGTTTCAGCGAAGAACAGATCATACGGATGATCAGGGAACACGAGGCAGGTGTGCGAGCAGCGGACATCTGCCGCAAGCACGGCATCTCGGATGCGACCTTCTACAAATACAAGTCGCGCTATGGCGGCATGACGCTGTCGGATGCCAAACGGTTGAAGTCGCTGCAGGAGGAAAACTCCAAACTGAAGCGGCTACTAGCCGATGCCATGCTGGACAATGCCGCATTGAAGGCCCTGGCGACAAAACACTTCTGACGCCCGATGTGAAACGCAGAGCCGTGCGCCATGTCATGGAGGCGCATGGT
>CALFRH010000095.1 GCA_937919225.1 uncultured Parvularcula sp. | reverse complement strand
TAGGGTGCGGTGACCATTTACCCTTTATGTTCGTTCGAGACCAAAATCGCTTCAGACAAGGAGCAAACCGCAAGGAAGGGTATTTCCCTTTCGAGGATTTGCGACAAAGACTGAGGTGATTTTGGCCGAACCCCTCTGGGGCGCCGCGAAAAACCGCCATCTTGTCGTCCCTCGAGCTTGAATATGCCCGCATGTCCTGCGCCCTCGCTCCTAAAGCTGACGGTTTTTCGATTGGCGCGAACACAATGGTTAAATGGTCACCGCACCCTAGAGTTGTTTGCGTTCAAATAAATCCATTCACTGTCACCCCGGCCGACCAAAGGGAGCGCCGGGGTCCAGCTCCGAAGCCATTAAGTGGTACTACTCACTCCAGCTGGAGATGGGCCCCGGGGCTGCGCCCGGGGCGACGGCTCACTGAAAGGTGACTTCACGTAGACAGGAAATGCGTCAGGGCAAAGGCGGCGAACAAGATAGCTTATTACTCTGTCCTCCTAACCGATGCTGACCACAGACCTCACGGCTTGTCCGTGGGGAACGGCAACTGGGTGATTTAATCCCGATGGTACGGATGCCCCGCCAACAACGTCATCGCCCGGTAAAGCTGCTCAGCGGCCATTGTCCGCACAAGGAGGTGAGGCCAGGTCGCCTTGCCGAAGGCCACGCGGCGGACGGGCCGCGGCGATAGCCGCTCGGCCATGTCGGGGAGAAAACCATCAGCCCCACCGATAAACAGGCTAAGGCCGCCACCCTGGGCGTCCCGCGCGTTGGCCAGAAAATCTGCCAATTGACGGCTGGAAAGATCCTTACCCCGCTCATCGAAGAGAAGGGCCTCACCGCCCGCAATGGCCGCCTCGGTCAAAAGGCTGGCCTCTTTGTCCTGGCGTGCGGGCCCCGACAGGCCACGCGGCGCCTCCACGGTTTTAAGGTGCGGGCCATCCATTCCCAGGCCACGGGCAAGGCTCCGTGCCCGATCCAAATAGTCTTCGGTGAGATCAACGGTGGGGGAATTTTTGTCCCGCCCCACGACGCAAAGCCGGATAGAAAACAGCGCCTAGCCCTTTTCCCCGTCAGGTGTGTTTTCCGTAACGCTCATCGCATCGGTGGAGGGCGCAAAACCTTCTTCACCGACCTCGCTCTCAGCGAACAATTCCGGCGCCCAAATGCGTTCGAGATTGTAGAACTCACGCACCTCAGGACGGAAGAGATGGACGATCACGTCGCCCGCATCGATGAGCACCCAATCGCAGGCGGGCATGCCCTCCACCGACGGCGTGCCGAAACCCGCCTCCTTTAAGGCGCGTTGCAGCTTGTCCGCCATGGCGCCCACATGCCGCTGGGATCGCCCAGAGCAGATGATAAGGGCGTCGGCCACGTCCGATTTCCCCGCCAAATCAATGGAAACCACGTCTTTGGCTTGGTCATCGTCAAGCTGGCTGAGAATGAGAGAACGCATGTCACCGGGAGTCCTAGCGCGCGGGGCGACTGTGGCGGACTTACCCATGGTGTTGGGCGTCATGTCTGCGCCCGATAAGGACTGAGGAACCAGACCTACCTCCAATAAAGCACTTTCAACATCGAAAGCCTTCGTAGAATACCATCATTTGGCGGGGGCCTAAAGGGGCTCTTTTGGAGAGTCTGATTCGGCTCTTAAGGCTGTTGCGCTGAGGGGATTATGCACTGTGGGTAAAAATAACCAGGCGGGCGCCGTCGCCTTGGCCAAGCTGGGCGCTTTTGTGAGGGCCACGCGACTGCTGGCCAGGCGCCGGGCCGCTACGCTTTTGAGCGCCGCCATGTCATAGCCGGGGCGGCTAACAACACAGATAGGCATCGCCTTTGCGATCTCCTCCCACCGGTCCCAATGATGAAATCCCGCTAAATTGTCCGCGCCCATGAGCCACACAAAGCGGGTCTTTGGGAATCTCTCTTTTAGATGAGCCAGCGTATCGGCGGTAAAGCGCGAGGGCAGCGACGCCTCAAGGTCAGTGACGGTGAGCCACCGGGTGCCCTTTGTCAGGGCGCGGGCATGCCGTACCCGATGGTCAAAAGGCTGGTAGCCCTCCGCGACCTTGAGAGGGTTTTGGGGGCTAACGAGCCACCACACACGCGAGAGGCCGAGGGCCCGCCGGGCCGCCGCTGACATTTCCACATGCCCCCCATGGGCTGGGTTAAAGGACCCGCCAAGCAGCCCCACCGTGAGGCCGTGGACCAAGGATGCGGTCGGTTTCATGGGTTCACTCTTCCCTCCAAAGGCGAGCTGGTGCAAATGCCCCTCCATTATGCGGCGGCGTCCATCTCATCCAATGGGCACCGCGAGATGGATAGGGCTTTATGGCGATTTTGGTCACCGGGGCGGCAGGGTTTATTGGCCACCATACCGTGAAGGCTTTGTTAGCCCGCGGCGAAGAGGTGATCGGGATCGATAATCTCAACGATTACTATGATCCTACCCTGAAACATGCCCGGCTGAACGTCCTGAAAGATCACAATGGCTTTCATTTTCACGAAGCTGACATAGCCGCGTCCAGATTAGCGGATAGCGTTCCAGCATCAGTGGATCGGATCATCCATTTAGCGGCCCAGGCGGGGGTGCGCTACTCGATCGAGAACCCGGGCGCCTATGCCCAAGCCAATCTGGTGGGCCACACCAACATCCTAGAGCTGGCCCGCCACCGCACTGTGCAAATGCTGGTCTACGCGTCATCGAGTTCCATTTATGGCGGCAACACCAAGGTGCCCTTTTCCGAGGAGGATCGGACGGATGATCCGGTTTCCTTTTACGGCGCCACGAAAAAGGCCAATGAGCTTTTAAGCCAGTCCTACGCACGGCTTTATGGCTTGCCGCAGGTAGGCCTCAGGTTTTTTACCGTATACGGCCCATGGGGCAGGCCCGACATGGCCTATTGGCTGTTCACCGATAAAATCCTCAAAGGCGAGCCCATTCGGGTTTTTAACCAGGGGAAAATGGGCCGGGACTTTACTTATATCGATGACTGCGTTGCTGGGATCTTGAGCGCCCTCGACACCCCCTTAGCGGCGCCAAAAAACGCCCCGCCCCACCGGGTCTACAACCTCGGAAACGCCCAGCCCGAAGAGCTGATGTCGCTGATCTCCCATATTGAGGCGGCATTGGGGCAAGAGGCGGATAAGATTATGGAACCCATGCAACAGGGCGACGTGGAAAGAACTTGGGCGGATATTTCCCGTGCGCGAGCGGAACTTAGATATCATCCGGCTACGCCTCTGCATGAAGGATTGAAGCACTTTATCACCTGGTTCCGCGACTTTTTTCAGCGCTGACGGAAGAAAGTCCGCCTGATCATTTGCCTTTCTCGTGCGACGCTGCAAGTATTAAGGGAAGCCGACGACGGAGGGCAAAAGAGAGATGCCCACGATCCGCCCCAGCGCTTCGGTCTACGCGGCCACAGCGCAGTATAAATCAGTTCGCCAGCAAACAGATGTACTGTGTGCGCCACTTTCCGATGCGGACGCCACCATCCAATCCATGGAGGATGCGAGCCCTGCCAAATGGCACATGGCCAACACCACTAGGTTTTTTGAGACATTTATCTTGAGGGCACAC
>CALFRH010000094.1 GCA_937919225.1 uncultured Parvularcula sp. | reverse complement strand
ACACGGTGGAGCAGGCCGCCCGTTTGGCGAAAGCGGACCTTGTGACCGAGATGGTTGGTGAGTTTCCTGAGCTGCAAGGGTTGATGGGACGGTATTATGCGTTGGCGGAGGGCATTGCGCCCGACATCGCCGATGCCATTCGTGATCACTATAAACCTGCGGGGCAGGGGGATGAGGTTCCCACTGCGCCGGTGAGTGTTGCCCTGGCTTTGGCCGAAAAGCTGGCCACACTGGCGATGTTCTGGTCCATTGATGAGAAGCCCACCGGGTCGAAAGATCCCTTTGCGCTGCGTCGTGCTGCATTGGGGGCGGTACAAATTATTCTGACGAATGGAACGCGATTGCCGTTAAAAGGGGCCGTCGAAAGTGGCCTGAGTGAGGCGCAGGGGGAGAATCTCCTCTCCTTCGTTCATGACCGCCTGACTGTGTACCTGCGGGATAAGGGACACCGGCACGACCACATTGCCGCTGTACTCAATCCGTCCCAAGACGACCTCGTCCTGGTGGTTAAAAAACTCGAAGCCCTGGAAACGTTCCTTGGTACCGATGATGGGGCGAACCTCACCGCTGCCTATAAGCGAGCTGGGAATATTCTCAAAGCTGAGGCAAAGAAGGGCGTGCTGCCTGATCAAAATGTGAACCCAAACCTGTTCGAGGCGCCTGCTGAACGGTCATTGGGTGAAGCACTCGCTGCTGCTGAAGGGGCTGCATCAAAAGCGCTTGAGGCTGAGGACTTCGCGGCTGCCATGGGGGAGTTGGCGCAGCTTCGTGGGCCGTTGGACGCGTTCTTCGAAAACGTCACTGTAAATGCGGATGACCCAGACCTCCGGGCAAACCGATTGTCCATGTTGATGAGCCTTGAACGGCTCGGCCGCGCTGTCGCTGATTTCTCGAAGGTCGAGGGGTGAGACGCAGCGATGGCCAGTACTCTAACAAAAGAATGATCGAGATAGGTAGAAGATTGAGACGATGACTCAGTACATATACAATTTCGGCGGCGGCGACGCCGATGGCAAATCAGAAATGCGGAACCTCCTCGGCGGGAAGGGGGCGAACCTGGCTGAAATGGCGTCCCTTGGTCTGCCGGTGCCGCCAGGATTTACCATCACCACTGAGGTGTGTACGTCTTATTACGAGAATAACCATCAATATCCTGACGGCCTCGACAAGGCTGTGGATGATGCGGTGGGCCGCATTGGCACAATCGTCTCGAAGAAGTTTGGCGATGCGGCGAACCCGCTCCTCGTCTCCGTTCGGTCAGGCGCCCGGGCGTCGATGCCCGGCATGATGGACACGGTTCTCAATTTGGGCCTCAATAAAGAAACTGTTGAGGGGCTGGCAAAGCTCTCCGGTGACGAACGGTTCGCCTATGACAGCTACCGTCGGTTTATCCAGATGTATTCTAATGTGGTCCTTGAAATGGATCACCACATTTTTGAGGAGATCATCGACACGTACAAGGATGAGCGGGATTATTTCCTCGATACCGATATGACTGCCGATGACTGGAAGGCGGTTGTGGTAGAGTATGAAAATGCCGTCCAACAGACGCTGGGCAAGCCCTTCCCCCAAGATGTAAATGAACAGCTTTGGGGGGCGATCAATGCCGTCTTTGGGTCTTGGATGAACGATCGATCCAAAACCTACCGCCGGCTGAACAATATTCCTGAAAGCTGGGGCACGGCGGTCAATGTTCAGGCGATGGTATTTGGCAATATGGGCGATACGTCGGCGACCGGTGTGGCCTTCACCCGCGACCCATCGACCGGTGAGAATGCCTATTATGGTGAGTTTCTGATTAATGCCCAGGGTGAAGATGTGGTGGCGGGGATCCGCACGCCCCAGGCGCTTACCAAGCGTGCGCGCGAGGGAATGGGGTCGGAAGACCCATCCCTCGAAGAGGTGATGCCGGAGACGTATAAAGAACTCCAGGCGGTCTTTGATAATCTTGAAGCTCACTATCGCGACATGCAGGACATTGAGTTCACCATCCAGGAGGGGAAACTCTGGATGCTGCAAACCCGCAACGGCAAGCGGACGGCAAAGGCCGCCCTCAAAATAGCTGTTGATTTGTGTGAAGAGGGAAAAATTACAGAGGATGAGGCGGTGATGCGGGTGAACCCCGCCGCCCTTGATCAGCTGCTGCACCCATCTCTCGATCCTGACGCGCCGCGGGATGTTTTGACCAAAGGTCTGCCCGCTAGCCCGGGCGCCGCGTCCGGCGAAGTGGTTTTTAATGCCGACGATGCTGAGCGGCTCGCCAATGATGGCAAGCGGGTGATGCTTGTCCGTACAGAGACAAGCCCCGAAGACATTCACGGCATGCATGCCGCAGCGGGGATCGTGACGGCGCGGGGCGGGATGACGTCCCACGCAGCGGTGGTCGCGCGCGGTATGGGCCGGGCTTGCGTTTGCGGGGCCGGGGACATCCGTATTGAGAAGGACGGAAGCGCCTTCCACGTCGCTGGTCGCGAATTGAAGGCCGGTGACATAATCACCATTGATGGCTCTACCGGCGAAGTCTATGCCGGTGAAGTCAAAACAGTTGAGCCCGAACTCTCTGGCGACTTTGCGAAGATTATGGGCTGGGCGGATAAAAACCGCCGCATGCGGGTGCGGGCGAATGCAGAAACCCCCCTTGATGCTAAAACCGCGCGCGGCTTTGGTGCCGAGGGTATTGGCCTTTGCCGGACGGAGCATATGTTCTTTGACGCGGACCGGATCCTCGCGGTGCGGGAAATGATCTTGTCCGAAGGCGAAAGTGGTCGCCGGGCGGCGCTGGCTAAGTTGTTGCCGGTGCAGCGGGGCGATTTCCACAAGCTGTTCACCGAGATGCGCGGTTTACCGGTCACGGTGCGGCTCTTGGACCCGCCGCTCCATGAATTTTTACCGCATACCGACGAAGAGATCGTTGGGGTGGCGAAGGCCGCGGGTGTTGATACAGCTACCTTCCGCCGCCGAGCGCAGGAATTGGCAGAGGCAAATCCGATGCTGGGACATCGCGGGTGTCGTCTTGGGGTAACGTACCCTGAGATTTATGAAATGCAGGTGCAGGCGATCCTGGAGGCTGCGTGTGATGTCGCGGCTGAGACGGGCGATGCCGTGGTTCCCGAAATCATGGTGCCACTCGTTTCCACCCAGTCGGAGCTGAAAATGCTCAAAGGGCGGATCGACGCGGTGGCGGAAAAGGTCTTTGCCGATAAGGGCCGCACCCTCGACTATCTCGTGGGCACGATGATCGAGCTGCCTCGCGCGGCTCTGACGGCGGACAAGGTGGCGGAAGACGCAGCGTTCTTCTCCTTCGGCACAAACGACCTCACCCAAACCACTTTCGGCCTTTCGCGGGACGATGCTGGTGCGTTCTTGCCCCATTATATCCGTACCGGACTGTTAGAGCAGGATCCCTTTGTGAGCCTCGATCAAGAGGGTGTTGGTGCCTTGGTGGAGATTGGGGTGCAAAAAGGGCGGCAAACTCGTCCGGACATCAAGCTTGGCATTTGTGGCGAGCATGGTGGTGACCCGGCGTCCATCGAGTTCTGCGAAGGCCAGGGCCTTGATTATGTGTCCTGCTCACCCTACCGCGTGCCGATTGCGCGGCTGGCGGCAGCCCAGGCGTCATTGGGCAAGAAGTAGCAGCGGCGATCGAAGAACTGTCGTCATCCCGGCTGAAGCATAGCGGAAGGCCGGGATCCATATGCTGGTGATTTTGAAACTTCGAGAGTAACGTCCCGAGCTTGTGGATCCCGGTCTTGCCCTAAAGGGCAAACCGGGATGACGAAGCCAAGTTGGGCCTTAACCCGCCTTATTCACCCGCATATACCACTCTACCAGACGGCGGACCTGGCGGGAGGTATAGCCCCGATCAGTCATCCGATTAACGAAGTCATTATGCTTCTTCTCGGTCTCTGAATCCTTTTTGGAGTCAAAGGAGATCACCGGCAGCAGGTCTTCCACTTGGGTGAACATCCGCTTCTCAATCACTGAGCGGAGCTTTTCGTAAGAGGTCCAGGCGGGATTTTTACCTTCGTTCGCTGCGCGGGCGCGGAGCGCGAACTTCACCACCTCATTCCGGAAGTCCTTGGGGTTTGCGATCCCCGCTGGCTTTTCAATTTTGGACAGTTCCTGGTCCAATGTGTTCCGGTCTAAAAGCTGGCCCGTGTCAGGATCTTTGAAGTCCTGATCTTCGATCCACGCATCGGCATAGGCAATGTAGCGGTCGAAGAGATTCTGGCCGTACTCCCCATAACTCTCAAGATAGGCTTTTTGGATTTCCTTGCCAATAAACTCCGCATAGCGCGGCGCGAGTTCGGCTTTGATGAACTCCAAATATTGCTTTTCGGTATCGTCGGGGAATTGCTCCCGCTTGATGGCGTTTTCCAGCACATACATAAGATGCACAGGGTCCGCTGACACTTCTTCTGTGTCAAAGTTGAAGGTCTCCGACAGCACCTTGAACGCAAACCGGGTGGAGATCCCGTCCATGCCTTCGTCAACACCGGCGGCATCGCGATATTCCTGGTGGGACTTGGCCTTGGGATCGGTGTCCTTCAGCTTTTCGCCATCATAAACCCGCATCTTCGAGTAGGTGTTGGAATTCTCATGCTCTTTGAGGCGCGTTAGCACCGAGAACCGGGCCAGCATGGGCAGAGTTTCGGGCGCGCATGGCGCATCGGAGAGTTCTGAGTGAGCCAGCAGTTTTTCGTAGATCTGAGTCTCTTCCGAGGGCCGTAGGCAATAAGGCACCTTGATTACACAAATCCGGTCAAGGAAGGCTTCGTTTGAGCGATTGTTCCGAAATTGCTGCCATTCGCTTTCGTTCGAGTGGGCAAGGATCACGCCTTGGAACGGAATAGGGCCCAGGGCCTCGGTCCCCACATAGTTCCCTTCTTGGGTGGCCGTTAGCAGGGGGTGCAGCACCTTAATCGGGGCTTTGAACATCTCAACGAATTCAAGCAGACCCTGGTTCGACATGCAGAGGCCACCGGAATAGCTGTAGGCGTCGGTATCATCCTGGCTGTAATGTTCCAGCTTACGGATATCCACCTTGCCCACCAGGGCGGAGATGTCTTGGTTATTCTCGTCACCAGGCTCGGTCTTAGACACCGCCACCTGGCGCAGTTTCGAGGGCCAGAGTTTGACCACGGAGAATTTTGAAATATCGCCGCCAAACTCGTCAAGGCGTTTCACCGCCCACGGACTCATCATTCCTGTGAGCCGTCGCTTCTCAACGCCGTATTTTTCCTCAAGAAGATTTTTGAGGTCTTCGGATTGGAAGAGGCCGAGCGGGCTTTCGTAAACCGGGCTGATCTGATCGCCTGCCTTCAGTACATAGATGGGGTGGGCCTCCATCAAGTCTTTCAACCGTTCAGCGAGGGAGGACTTGCCGCCGCCGACGGGCCCGAGGAGATAAATGACCTGGCGCTTTTCTTCGAGGCCTTGGGCCGCGTGGCGGAAATAGCCCACGATGCGCTCAATCGTATCTTCCATCCCATAAAAGCCGTCAAAGGCTTTGTAATGTTTGATGGTGCGGTTGAAGAAAATCCGGGAGAGGCGCGGATCCTTGGAGGTGTCGACCATCTCCGGCTCGCCAATGGCGGCCACCATCCGTTCCGCCGGTGTGGCGTACATCATCGGATTGTCGCGGCAGGCGAGGAGATAGTCCCGAAGGGTCATCTCTTCATGCTTCGTCCGCTCATAACCTTCAGCGAAAACGTCGAAAATATCTAAATCGTCACTCATGGTCGCCACCCGATGTTGGCGCGCCGCTGCGCGCTGGTTACTCACTCGTTCGGGGCTTCGCGGGAACCAGGTATCGACCTAATCCATAGGTACGCGAGCGCCCCATTTGCCGCCCTGAAGCAGCCTTTGATCGGCTCGACACCACACACCACTCTTGTCGGCCGTAAAAAACGCCTTCGAAAGGCAGCCTATTAGTCGAGTATTAAAAAGGTTAGGCGACTCGAGGTTTTTTTCGAGAGCTTTGACGCTGCATTCATTGCTGTTTGGGCATCAAAAGGCAGTTAAGATTATGTTTTTGTTGCGTTATTTTTTCTTTCTCAGAAAGCTTAACAATCCGTACCGTGCAGGTTTGAGGGGATAAGTGTACGTTAAATGCCGGGAGTGGCGATAAGTTTGGGGCGTGGGGGCTGGTTCGCTCTGCCCTCACTCCCGCCTGGAGGATACATTATCAGATGCCGGTGCTTGCTGCTATTTTCATTGGGCTTGTGTTGGCGGCTCAGCCCCAAAAGCCGTTCGGTGATCAATTAGCGTTGGCGGCGATCGAGCGGACCCAACACGCGGTTCGATATGATCCTGCCTATTGGCAAATCCCCTATCCTGGCGGGGATGTGCCCGCCCATCTCGGGGTTTGCTCGGACGTGGTCATCCGATCCTTGCGGGCTGTGGGCATCGACCTTCAACAGAAGGTTCACGAAGATATGGCGGCCAACTTTGGCGCCTATCCAACCCATTGGGGCCTTGTACGGCCGGACCCGAACATCGACCATCGACGAGTGCCCAACCTTGAGCGCTATTTTACCCGCATGGGCGCGTCGTTGGCGGTGGGTAACGATCCGAGTGCTTTCCAGCCGGGGGATATTGATGCTTGGAATTTGCGGGGGGCAACGGGCGGCTGGCTGCCGCATATCGGTATTGTGGTGGAAGGGCGATCGCCCCGTGGGCGCCCGTTGGTGGTGCATAATATCGGCGCGGGACCAAAGGCGGAGGATGTTCTTTTCGCCTGGCCGATGACGGGACACTACCGGTATCGACCGGACCACTAAATGTGTCTGGGTTGGTCGTTCACCCGGCCCTGTTTGCAAATGCCCCGAACGACGGCAGCATAATGTAAATTTTTGGGACTGCTTATGACCGAGGAGCGTCAGCCAGGCGCGTGGCATCATGATTACTTTAACGCGCCGGAGGTCGGCGCGCTCGCTCACCTTTATCGGGGTGAGGTGTACCGATCTACGATATGGCGGACGCGCCTTGACGCCACGACCAATTGGTCCGTGGTCTCTCTTGGGATTGCGCTGTCTATCAGCTATTCGTCTCCCACCGCTTCCCCATTGCCGCTGTTGCTGGTGGCGGCGCTCATCGCTGTCTTTCTCTATCTGGAAGCGCGACGTTACCGCTATTTCAATGTCTGGCGCGCTCGAGCGCGGTGGATGGAGATCAATTTCTACGCCCCGCTTTTGCGTCGGATCCCTCATGAGGAGGACGGAAAGTGGCAAGCAACGTTAGCGGATGATTATGAGCGGCCGGAGCATCATATCAGTTTTAAGCGCGCTTTAGGACGTCGCCTGCGCCGATACTATTTGTGGATCTTCTCCGTCCAGGCGTTGGCTTACTTTGGGAAGGTGACGATCCATCCTGAGCCGATGGAATCGATGGACGATCTTTTTGCGCGGATGGAGATCGGCCTAGCGCCTGGCCATATCGTGTTTGGCGTGGTTGTGGCGGCCTATTTGATCCTCGCGGCCTTTACGTTTCAAATGTATCGTCTGGATAGGGAACGGTTTAAGAAAAGCCCTAACCCAATATCGATGGGGTAGGGGGCGACTATTTGTCCGAGCCTTTTCCTCGTCCTTCGAGACGACCTCATCCTGAGGAGCCGCCGCTAGGCGGCGTCTCGAAGGACGCGTCGATTGGGTCCCTTCCCAATCAACCCTCAGGATGAGGAAGTAACCCCCCCTACCGCTGCGCTAGCTTATTCTTCAGCCGTCGCGCCATATTGATAAAGGGTAGCTTTGCTTTCCAGCGGGGCGCGGGTACGTCGGTTTTGGACGCCCGCTGAACGATCAGCTGATCCCGGGAGATAAGAGTGGTGATGTCCGGGTGGTCCTTCCGGAACCAGCCATAGGCGCCATCCACATGCATGGGTCCCCCCGCGGGGTCTCCGGCGGGGCGTGCCAGCATTGCCTCCAGATAGGGGATGAGGCCCTCCAACGCTTTCGTCCGTATGCACAAGGCGTGAGCCAACATAATGGGTGTTGGGGCGAGGACCGGATCAAAGGCTTCACCACTGGGGCTGGGGGCAGGGCCGGTGACAAGGTGCCCAAGGTAAGCCATGTCCCAGCCGGGCGCGTATAGCCTTTCAATGATTTCATCGTCTGCGGACAAAAGTGCTTGGGTGAAGTCGGCATCATCTTCAAGGATCAGGATCTGGCCATGCCCCTTGGCTTTTGCCTCCTTCAAGACACCCAAATGGCTCAAAAAGGCGCCGCGCACCCCAACCCGGTCAAAGGGCTCTGGATCATTTGGACGGACGGCGGGGAAGAGCGTGACCTTCGGGTCATCAAGGGTTAGGCCCGCGCGCGCCAGCTGCTCGACCATCTCCTCCCGCCGGTCCTGTCGGGTGGGGAGGTTGATGATATAGATCTGATCAAAGGCGTGGAGGGCGGTGGCCATGGCAGTCCATTGTTCATGAATGACGCTGCCGCCTATCATGGAATGGGGCGCGGGCCAAAGGCTTGACGCCGCTAATCTACCACCGGCTCCGGCGGCTCCAGCACGGCGGGGTACCCCGTTGCCGTATCCATTGCGCGGGCGGCGAGGGTCATCCCATCACCCGTTTGCATCGGGTATCCGTACATCAGCCGCAGCCACCGTTTGTCCCGGGGGCCGCCAGCGATTTTGGCAAAGGCGTCCTTAAGGCCTCCAGGGTTTTCGCGGCGGGAGACAAGCGCCCGCATATTATCGACGATCAACATGTCCCGTCGTCTGAGGGTGACTTCGCGCACACACTCCGCCCGGCTGAGGCGACGTAGCGTGTCCCGGAGGACGAGCACGGCGTCGCGGCCTGCCGGATCGTCCTCTGCCCAGACCCGTCCGGGGTCGAGGGACATTAGCCAGTCGGGATCCTGCTCCGTACCCGCATTGAGAAGGAGGGGAGAATCGTTCACTGGTCGGGAGGAAACGCCAATATCTGCCCGCGGCCCAATTTTGTCGAAAATGGGCTTTTGCAATGTCTCGATAATATCGCCTCGCCGCTCTTCAGGCAGAGCATCCAGCAGGTCTTTTACCGACAGCACATAGATGGGGAACCGGCGATAGTTCCACATGCAGGTATAAATCTTATAGTTGGAGACAAAGCCGTCGCCCTTGCCCTTACCTGCTCCCGGTAAATCTTTTTCCGTCGAAGACTGATGAAACCTCAAGGCCATGTCGCGGGAGGATCGATCCGCCAGCTCTGGCATCAAATGCGATGTCACAAGGTCCCGCACCAACGGCTCCCGCAGGCCGACAATTCGGAACTCGGGTACAGCTCCGAGGATGTGCAGCATCCCGGCGCTGAGGGAATCGACAGCTCTCAGGCCCCGCTCAATGGCGGTGTGCCGATGGTCTTCATAGCCAGGGGTTGGTGAGCGTCGTTGCTTCGCCAGCACTTTTTCGGCGTAGTCCGCTGGTGTCGCAGGGAAGAGCGGCCCCCAAAAAGAGGCGGCCTTAATTACCGCATAGGGAGCGTCTGCGTCCCCCGCCCGTAGGCGGGCAAGTTGTGCGAGCACGGGCTTACTCAAACTATCCTCAAGCCGACGTCCTAACAGTTGCGAGATGGCGCGATTGTGGGTTTCCAGGGTCCAATAGCCACGCCCCCGTAAATCCAGCCGAAAGGTCTCACCGTAAAAGCCGCGAATTTTCTCATGGTTCCGCCATCGGGCAAGCCGTGCCAAGGGCCCGCCAATGCGCGCAACCGCTCGTGCGTCGGGCGGACGAGAAGCAAACTGAACCCGGCCGGCTTTCACTGCGCCGACAGTCTGATGAACCTTTGTCGTCATGACACGTTAACCCCTTACGTTAGGGAAATCGGCCCTTGATATCGGTTCGTCAATAGGGGTGAGGCGGATTTTTGCTGCGGTGCAGCATATTTTTGCTGAAGGGCAAGAGCCGATAGGGCCATTGCTCTTCAGCGGCGAAAGCATTTCCAGGCCAAGTGTGGACGGTGGGCCGTCCGAAAAGGCGAGAAACCAAAGACTAAAAGCGTCTCCCCAATGCCGACTGAGGAGGAGCTTTGGGGTTTCTGTGGAGTCCGCTAAGCGTCAGCCGCACCAGTTCGTCATGCGTTATCGAGCGGAACGGCCGGCGGAGCTTTTGGTGGATCGGACCATGCCGGTCTCCGACGTGTTGGCGGCGTGCGACTTTTCCGACCAGCCGCATCTCACGCGGGTGTTTAAGCAGATGAAAGGTCAGACCCCGAAGGAATAGCGCGAGGGGGTGGGAGCATCGTTGCGGTTAAATCTTCAAAGAGGTGATGATAGAATCCGACCTGCTCGATTTGAGGTAAGAGCTTGTGATATTTGAAGCTTTGCGTTCTGCGTCTTTAGTAACGTTTCATCCGCATTATGTGAATAAGACCCATGAAGCCTTGGATTCCGATATCTGGAAACGGCAATGTGATCTTCCTCCGCATCATTTATGAGGTTCCAATCGTTCTTTAAGAGCGCCATTGACTTTCGGGCATTTCCACGATTGAGGCGATAAGAATTAAATCTGTCCAAGTCGTTGGTTTCTCTGATTTCATTCTCAATTCTTGCATAGACCGACAAGGCCTCTTCGAGGTACTTTTCCGCGATTTCTACTTCACCAGCTTGGCGAAAGTAGTCGCCCACCATATGAGATGAAGATGCCAGATTATTCTGTAGTGCTAAGACCAAATCGGGGGCTAGATACTCGTCTGAGCTTGTCAGCAATTCGTAGGCGTCTTTATACAAGGAGTTAGCCTCTAAAGCACCAGCGAAACTTGGAGTTATGCGCTCCTTAGCTACAAGGGCACTTGCTTTCGAAGAAAAAATACTCGCGATCCATATTTCGTCAGCACTTTGAGTTCCCAGACCCAATGCTTTATCGAAAGCCTGAATCGCTTCGTCGGCGGCGTCCATACTTCTTGTATCCTGGGCCGTTTTTAGTGAAAGCATCCCCACGGAAACATAGTACTCGACCCTTATCGGCAAAGTAACTACTGACTGTGGCAGGCTAGACTCCTCTGCGACTAGGGCACCCAGATGGTCATAGAAGCTCTTGTAGTTTTCCACGCCAATGGCTCTGGCTGGCATAGAATCGATGTGGATCCGAGCTGCTTGCGCAAGTGCAATTACCTCATCAGATGATAAGTTTGGAATCCCATTTATGGATCTGGTTTCGTCATCGGCCAACGACGATGCGACGTATAATCTGCTCTCCGATAAACCTTCGGCATGTGCGTAGAAAACGATTGCACCATCTTTGCTCTTGCTAAGTCGTTCAGCCATTTGTCTGGCGCGTTTTTGTTTCTTCAAATACGACCCGGTGTTGGGGGCATCATAAAAGTCCGCATTGTATTGCCTCAGGTCGAACAAATTTCGACTTGGCCCAATATGAAGTGTCTTCACCAGTTCATTTCCAATCTCTGAAATTTCGGTTTGAGATGTCGAAGTCACCGCAACTGATTGGTATATGGCCGGTGATGACTCTTTCGAGGCATGCCAAGAATAAAGTCTATTACTAAGAGCAGTAGCTTCCTGCTTTGGGTTCGGTACAAATGGACCAATAAAAAGAATAATTATACCGGCAAGTATGGCGATGCCTAAAGGACTTCTAATAATGTTATTCGATAGAATTTTCATGTTTATGGCTGGTGTCTTTATCAGTTGTAAAGAATTTTGGTCCGATTCGCTTTAGGGTCTGTGGGGATTCATTTTGAGTTGATGATGGCGGCGCATGCATAG
>CALFRH010000093.1 GCA_937919225.1 uncultured Parvularcula sp. | reverse complement strand
GAAGTCCATAATGTACACAATCTCATCGGTGCCCATCAAAACTGGCATCTCGTAACGAATGGCCTGAATGGCGCCGATAGATTGCTTGTCTTTTTCTATCCAACCAAACCTGGATTGGCGTTTCACCCAAGCTTGCTCTGAGAACCGGTCTTTGATCTCATATCCGCCGATGCTCTCCCAAGCGCCGCTTTGACATCGTAATACGGTGTCTTGGTCATTGAGCTTGTGCGTTCGCCATCGATGCGGACTTCGCAGATCGCGTGCATACTGAATGAACTTTGGCTCTTCGCTGTCTCTTTTGGGAATAGCCTTTGACACTTGAACACCGACCGATGCAATTGAGGTCGTTAACCATATAAAAGGTTCCCGCCATGAGCGAAAGCGTGTTATTTATTCGAGCTCGAAGTTTGGTTTCTTGGCCTTCCATAGCGCGGCTCGGCCATTTCCCATTTTCCCGTGCCGTGTCATTTTTTTATTAGGTTCTGAGTGCTCAACGCCAAAGTCGTCAAACTCCACGCATGATCGCGCCCTGGCGTTGGTGGAGCGTTTTAGTTCAGCTGGATTCGATGTCGCCAGCGTGACCATCGACGGACGTAAAATCACTCTTCAATTTGCCGATGATAAGCCGCCCCATCATTGCCCAATTGAGATAGAGCTCGACCAGTTAGAGAAAAGCATGAACGAATGAGACATTATTCCAGATCGAAATGCTGTACTTTCAGCATTCATTGTGATTACTAGAGAGCCTTTCGGTTAAAGCCCCGCTATGAAAGTCGGGATTCGAGCGCCTGTATTGACGACTGCGCTCACAATGGACGACGCCATTTTCGAACTGGCTTCTTTTGCGACTTCATCGCCGGCGCGCGTTAGCAGGTCACCAATGCTAAAGGTGTTTTTCTTTCCGTCGACAGACTCAGGGACGGAACGAAGAACCTCCAAGCCCTTCAGTGTCAGGACGGCTTTCGAAAAGCGCACATTCTGCGAGGTGCCAACGTACTGTTCAAGCGATTTGCGTTCACCTGCCTCATCGTATGTGCGCACGTGCATGGACGGCGAACCCGTTGTCAATTCACCCGTGAAGAAGCCGGTTCGATGAAGCCACTTAAGTGTCGCCGCTCTCAATTTTATTAGTTCTAGCAATTTTCGCCCCTCGTCGATGCGGGCTGCAGTTTGGATGCGGTCTTGATAACACAGTTTTGAGTCTCTGTCGCGTGGTACTTCCACGGTACAGCAGACGGCCATTGCTTCCTCGAAGTTGAAGGAAGATATGCTTATTTCAAGAGGAAACTGAGCGTAGAGTATATTCAAATACTCAACTGTGAACGCATCAAACTGCTCAATGTTCTCACTCATAGAAAGCTCAAAGCCTTTGCGGAAAACTGACCATGCCTGTTCTTTTAGCCGGCAATTTAATAAGGCCAAGCCTACATGAGTCCCTATGAACCCGGTAATGAGTTAGCGCGTGGAACGACAAACATAAAATTATCATCCCGCTTTCACGCCTTGTTTACTGGACATAGGATATTACCTATCATAATGACAGGTCGAGATTGACAAGCCCGTATCCGCCGAAATCAGCTTAGCCCATGCTGCGCGCGATGCGATGAGCATAGTACGTCAGGTTGCTGAAATTGACACAGGCAAGATCGGTACGTCCAGACATGCGAAAAAGCAAATGTCCGAAAGAGACATCGTTTTCAGGGACTTGGAACGAGTTTTGCGTTTGGGTGATCACTGCACATTGGAGCACCCAAATCCCAAATTTCGCCCCGAGTTTGGTAGTAAAGATGGGGAGGTGAAGATTGTGGTGACGTTTAAAGCGAGAGGAATGAGAGAGATAGCCGCTGCGACGATCGTGGTGACTGCAAGCAAGAGGATATTTGTGAAAACTGTAATGTGGAGCGATGAACGATGACTTGGCAACGTAACTCCAGCGAACCCCGCGTAGAGCGTGAAGTAGAGCGCTACCATTATACGGAGTGTGGCTTGGACAATATCTACCTTGTGAACGGCTTTCAAGCTGAAGAGCTAGACTTGGATGTTTATACGTTCGTCAACAATCCGGACATGTTGCACCGAGTAATCTCTATAGATCTAGCACATAAAGCCGACAGCTTAAGCGGTCGGGAGATCCGTTTCCTGCGTAAGGAAATGAACCTGACTCAATCCGAGCTTGCCATCTATTTTGATGTTACGGCCCAGACCGTAGCACGCTGGGAAAAAGGCGAGGTGGATATTCCGCGTGCTTCCGAACTCCTTTTGCGTGCATTGATGCTTTGCAACGTGGAGGTAACTGT
>CALFRH010000092.1 GCA_937919225.1 uncultured Parvularcula sp. | reverse complement strand
CGGTCCCTGTGCCGATAATCATTTCGGGCCGTGCTTTTGCAATGATCTCCGTCGCCGGCAGGCCGGCCTCTGTTCGTAGGGTAAGCTCCATGGCGCCAATGCCCCCCTCCAGAAGCGCATCCGCGAGGGGGAGGGCGTGGGCGGGGTCTTCTAACACCACCACGGGCATAATCCGAACGGGGGCAAGGACGCGGTCTATTGCAATCGCTTGGGTGTTGGTCATGTTTCATCTCCTACACGGATGATTTTCATGGTGTTGGTACCGCCCGCGGTGCCCGTGGGGATCCCCGCCAACAGGACCAAATGGTCATCGGCGTTTAGGGATAATGCCTCTTTGGCAAGGCTGGTGGATGCTTGGGTCAGGGCCTCGAAGTCGCCAGGTCGCGAGACGTGGTGGGGCGTGACGCCCCAGGCAAGGGCTGTCTGTCGCGCGGTTTTCGCCACCGGGGTGACGGCCAAAATCGGTTGTTCGGGACGGAGCTGGGCGATGGCATAAGCGGTGCTACCGCTTTCTGTCGAGGCGATTAGAGCTGCGGCGTCGGTGGTATCGGCGGCATAGCTGGCCGCCGTGGCGATGGCGGCGGCGGTGGAATTGGCGTCGAGGTCCAAGAGAACAGACTCCATTTCCTCATGGTACGTTGGGTCTTGGCTGGCGGCGCGGATGATCCTCGCCATGATCGCAACCGCGGCTTCGGGGTGACGGCCGACGGCACTTTCTGCGCTGAGCATCACCGCATCGGCGCCATAATAGACCGCGGCCGCCGTATCTTGCGCTTCGGCCCTTGTGGGGGTTGGCGCATCGACCATTGATTGCAGCATTTGGGTGGCAACGATCACGAGCTTGCCTTGGCTGCGGGCCAGGCGGATAATTTGACGTTGGGCGGGCGGCACTTGTTCGAGGGGTAGCTCCACGCCAAGGTCGCCGCGCGCCACCATCACCCCATCTGATTCGGCAATTATTGCTGGTAGATCATCAAGGGCTGAGGGTTTTTCAATCTTGGAGATGATCCGTGCCCGGTTGCCGATGATCTTTCTTGCGGCGGCGACATCGGCGGCACTTTGGACAAAGCTGAGGGCCACATAATCGGTACCTTGATCAAGGGCGAAGTCGAGATCTCTAAGGTCCTTGGCCGTCAATGCATTAATGTTGAGCTTCCGCCCGGGAATGTTGACCCCCTTGCGGTCGGTTAACGGCCCCGGCACTTCCACCTTGCAGGTCAGCTTTTCCGCTTTGCAGTCCAGAACCTCTAGCCGGATGAACCCATCATCCATCATGACGCTATCGCCGGGCTTTAGCGCCTCGAATAACTCTGGATGGGGGATCGGGATTGTGCCCGCTGGCGCTTCCTCACCAAGCACGGCGTCTACTTCATCGCCATAGCCCAGTTTTAGGGTGCCGCCATCAATCTTGCCGACCCTCAGCTTTGGCCCCTGCATATCGGAGATAATCGGGACGTGCCGGCCTAGATCATCGGCCACCTCCCGGACAGTGGCAAACCGTTCGGCATGGTCTTTGTGGGCGCCATGGCTAAAATTCATGCGAAAGGCGGTGGCCCCCGCCTGCAATAAGGCGCGGGCGCGGTGGGGCGATTCACTGGCGGGGCCCATGGTGGCGAGAATCTTCGTGGTGGTGGGGGCTGGTGCACGCATTGCGTTTCCCTTCTGGTGAGCCCGGGGTTTGCGTCCCCCGCATGAGGTCTTTATGCCAGGTTGCGAGGCCTAGGAAAGAGCCTGAGAGATGGATAATGAAAACGCTGGGCGTCCCGCGCCGCAGGAGACATCAAGTTTGAGCGACGCGCCCGACAGTGTGCCCGTCGGGTACAGCCGTGCTGGTGACTTTCTCTACTGCGGCATGGTTGGTATTATTGCGATCATCTGTGAGCTGATGCTTCAACCAGTTAATGGGGTCGGCGCGCTTTTGATGATCAGCCTCTTCGTGGGCGCGCTGTTGTTGCGATATCTCACCTTACGCGATGCGAAGCCCGTGCCCCTGGGCGTGAATGTCCCCAAAGAGCAATATGAGGCACTGATGCGGCAGCGCGCACTCCTCAGTACACTGCCGCAACCGGTGATGCTGCTTGGTGCTAAGGGCACGGTTGAAATGTTCAATCCCGCAAGCGCGCGCCTTTTTGGTGATGATGTGGCCGGTAAACATATTTCGCAAATCGTGCGGGCCCCCCAAGCCTTAGAGGCGCTTGAGAAAGCGCGGTCTTCCCATGAGGCTGCCGAAGCTGAATTCACAACGACCGGGCCCCAGGAACGGGCGCATCTCTTCCATGCGGCCCCTATCGTTGGGGGGGGTGATGGGGCGTCGGGGCAAATGCTGGTGATGATTCGAGATCGGACGGAGCAGAAAAAGCTTGAGCGGATGCGGACAGACTTTATCGCTAACGCGAGCCATGAACTACGCACGCCTCTCACCTCAATGACGGGCTTTATCGAAACCTTACAGGGGCATGCGAAAGACGATCCGGATGCCCAAGACCGGTTTTTATCTGTAATGGCAGCCCAGGCTGAACGCATGCTCCGCTTGGTGGAGGATTTGATTGGCTTATCGGCAATCGAACTTAACGAACTGAACCTCCCGTCAGAGCGGGTTGACCTTGGTTCATTGGCAGGGAGTGTTTGCGAAAGCCTGCTACCCCTTGCGCAAAAAAACGGCGCGACCCTAAATTGCGCCTTTGGCGATACACTTATTGAGGTGGCGGGTGACCGGCATGAACTTTTCCGTTTACTGCAAAATTTGTGTGAGAACGCCATCAAATATGGCGGCGATCCTGGTACTGACGCTGCAACAGTGACCATTGAGATGGGGAGCGGTGTTCCGCCGCTCACGCCGAGAGCCATTCGCGCCGGTGAGGCCCCAGCGCAGATTGCTGTGCGGGCCGATATCACCGAGCAAGACCTGGTCTGGGTCCGGGTGACCGATAATGGGGCTGGTATTGATCGGAGTGATCTGCCCCGCCTCACCGAACGCTTCTATCGTGTAAATCCAGAACTCAGCCGCACAAAGGGCGGAACGGGGCTCGGCCTTGCGATCGTCAAGCACATTTTGCAGCGGCACCGCGCCGGTTTGCAGATTGAAAGCGTACCGGGGGAAGGAGCATCCTTTACCTGCGTCTTCCCGAGCGCTGTTGCCTCCTTGACGGAGCCTGATCCCGCATAGCCCCCAATGGCGTCTATGTAGACAGGCGCAAACTGTGCGCTTAGGGTAATCCGCTATACGATAAGTCCTTGATTTGGCGAGAAGTCCTTCACGGCTTCTTGCCATGGTTGTGGGGAGACAGGAGTACAAGAATCTGTCACACAAATCAGGCACATCGGGGAGATTGAGGAGTGAGGCATGCCCTTTGGGTTGTTAAGATCGGCAACTGGACGGCTGGACAAGGTCGATATCGCGCTGGCCACGATGGGCGGCGTGGTGGAACAGCAATTGTCAGATGCCATTGCTGCCTTTGAGCGCGGCGACGCGATCCTCGCCACTGATGTGCGTGATCGCGATCTGACGGTGGACCAGCATGAACGCGCTATTGAGCGCGAAGTTATTGATATCCTTGAGGATCGTCGGCCTACGGGTGAGGCGCTCCGGCGTGCGCTCACAGCGGTGAAAATTGCGGCTGAGATGGAGCGTATCGGCGATCTGTCGAAAAACATCGCGAAGCGAACCCTTGTCCTTGGGTCTATTGAGGAGCGCGACACCCCTACCAATGTGGTGCCGGTGGTCGCACGGATGGGGCGACGGGCACTTACCCAGTTTGGGGAGGGGCGCGACAGCTTATTTCAAGGAAATGCGACCGCCGCACGGGCGGTCCGCGATGCGGATGACCAGATTGACGAGCTGTACAATTCGATTTTCCGCGAAATTTTGGTGGGCATGAGTCAATATGCCGCAGGGGTGCTCATGGGCACGCATCTTGTATTCATCGCCAAGAATTTCGAGCGAATCGGAGATCACGCCACAAATATCGCTGAACGGGTCCATTTCTCTTTAACGGGGCATGAGCTTGAGGATGAACGACCCAAAGGTGACGTAACAACAAATGTCGAGGCGGTATCAGCCAGTTAAGCGCTTGATGAGCTGCCGCCCGATCCGATGATGAGGATAAATCATGACGTCGACGCGAGTGTTGATCGTAGAAGACGAGGAAGCGATTTCGGCTCTTCTCGACTATACTCTCAGTAAGGAAGGGTTTGACACCGTACTTGCGGCCGATGGAGAAGAGGCGCTTCTTAAGGTGGAAGAAGAGCGGCCCGACGTGGTCGTTCTTGATTGGATGCTGCCGAACGTGTCGGGCATCGAGGTCTGTCGTCGCTTGCGCAGTAAGACTGAAACGCAAAATATCCCTATCATTATGCTGACGGCCCGCACCGAAGAAGCGGACAAGGTGCGCGGCCTTGAAACCGGTGCAGATGATTATCTCGTAAAGCCTTTCTCTATGGCTGAGTTAGCAGCCCGTATTCGCGCTGTTCTGCGCCGTATCCGCCCCGGCCTTGTGGCGGAGGCGGTAAGCTTTGGAGATATTGAGATTGACCGGGCGGCTCACCGGGTACGCCGGGGAGAGCGGGAAATTCACCTGGGCCCGACGGAATTCCGCCTACTGGACCATATGATGCAAAACCCTGGTCGGGTTTTCTCCCGCGAGCAGCTCTTAAATGCGGTGTGGGGCTCTGACGTGTTCGTTGAGGCCCGTACTGTGGATGTGCATATCGGTCGGTTGCGCAAGGCGCTCAACAAGCACGGCCATACCAATCCTATACGGACGGTTCGATCTGCGGGCTATGCGCTGGAAGCGGCCTCCTAGAGGGCGGCGGGCCGACTGTTATCGCTGCCAAAAGCCTGGGGCGAAGAGCACCAAAACCGTGAAGAGTTCAAGGCGGCCCGGCAGCATCGCGGCGCGTAGAGTCCATTTGGCGCCCATTGGCAGCGGTGCATAATTCCCCGCGGGGC
>CALFRH010000091.1 GCA_937919225.1 uncultured Parvularcula sp. | reverse complement strand
CCTTGCAGAGCGGTTCGCCGTCCGTGCGCTGGAAGTAATTGAAGGCGAGCGGACTGCGGAAGGGGTGAAGGTATGATTATCTTAAATGTAATCACGCGGCTGAACACAGCGATCGGCAAATCCGTCAGTTTCCTCATTTGGATTGGCATCGTAGTACTTTGTTACGAGGTTGTTGCGCGCTACGGTTTTGGACAGCCGACACTCTGGGCGCATGGATATACCCAAAGAATCTTTGGATCTTACTTCGTTCTTGTCGGGGCATACACCCTGATCAAACGAGATCATGTCCGAGTTGACATTTTCCTCAATAGCCGAAGCCCTCGTCGAAACGCCGGGCTTGATCTGCTGAACTACAGCTTCTTGGTGCTTTGGGGGTTAGTGCTTACGCGCGAAGGTTGGTTTTTCTTTTTGGACGCCTGGCAGTTTAACGAACTGGACGACAGTGCGCTTGGTCACCCCATGTGGCCTCCCAAACTCGCGCTGTTCGTGGGAAGCTTGCTCATAACAATCCAAGGCATTGTTGAGGCGACGATAGCGCTCATCAGACTGTTCAATCCAAAATTCCAGCTTAAGGAGGCCGAGGCAAATGGGACCTGAGCTACTGACAATCGGCATGTTCGGAATGTTGCTTTCAGCAATTATTCTCGGCGTGTCCCTTTCGTTCGCTATGGGTGGCACCGCAGTGATCTTTGGATTTCTGTTGTTTGGTAGCAGCGGCATGTTCTCTATAGTTTCTACAATGTTTGGGGGCATGTGGTCTATCCTACTGTCGTCCATCCCCTTCTTTGTTTTCATCGGCGTTGCTCTAGCAAAATCCCGGATTGCGGAAGACTTGTATCACTCTTTTTATCTATGGTCTGGCAGAACGCCCGGTGGCCTTTTGCTTGGAACTTCAGGCTTTGCTGCAACCCTGTCTGCAATGACAGGTAGTTGCGCTGCGTCGACGATCACGACTGGCATGGTCGGTATCCCCGCCATGAAGCAAAGGGGATATGACCAAACCTTTGTCCTTGGAACAATAGGTGCGTCCGGAACCCTAGGTATCCTGATCCCGCCTTCCATCACGTTGATCTTAATCGGCATGCAGACAGGTCAATCGGTCGGGAAATTGTTCTTGGGTGGTCTAGTTGCGGGCCTTTTGCTCCTCGCTAGCTTCCTGTTTTATGTGTTGGTTCGTAGCTATCTGAACAAAGATCTCGCACCGCCCACAGAAGAACTCGCGCCGTTTAGCGAACGGATTGCTTCACTGAAGTCGGTTTTTCTTCCATTGATGGTCATCCTTTCCGTGCTGGTGTCCATCTTCACGGGCATAGCGACGCCAACCGAAGCGGCTGCCGTGGGAGCGGCAGCGGTAACACTATCGGTTGCACTCCGTGGTGAGTTGAATTGGACCTACATTAAAGAAGTCAGCTATGGTTCAGCCACGGTTACTGGCATGGTTTTGTGGATCGTCTTTGGCGCCTCAGCCTTCACTGCGATTTACGGGAGTGGCGGCGGCACAGCATTCTTGCAGACATCTCTCCGGTCGATGGATGTGGAGCCTTGGATGATGATCCTCTTTATGCAAGCGGTGACGCTTTTGGGCATGTTTCTAGATCCAGTTGGGATCATCCTACTTGTTCTGCCCGTTTTCTTCCCAATTGTGGTGACCTTAGGTGTGGATCCAATCTGGTTCTGCATCCTATTCCAGCTCAATCTTTGTATTGGCTATATCTCTCCACCGTTTGGTTACAACCTCTTCTATCTGAAGACGTTAAGCCCTGAGATTCAAATAACCCAAATCTACGGAGCAGTCCTACCATTTCTCGGATTAATGCTATCGACTGGCTTTATCCTGTTCCTTTTCCCTGAAGTCATCACGTTCTTCACAGAAGGATAATACTCAATCCCGTCTTTTCATTCAAAGGTGGTAAGAAATGACAGATAATACGAAAACGACCCTATCGCGTCGTAAGTTCTTTTCTGTGTCTGCGGCAGCAGCAACTGGGACGGTATTGGCTGCACCGCCAGCAATTGCGGCCGGTAAAATTACTTGGCGGATGCAGACGCATTGGCCAACCGGCAACTGGTATTACGAAGACGTTTTCGTCAAGTTTTGCGATCGGATTACTGCAGCGACGAACGGGGAGCTTACCGTCCAACCAGTGCAGAGCAACGGCATCGTCCCTACAGGAGAAGTTCTTAACGCTGTGCGCCGCGGTCTACTTGAAAGCGCATTTATCTATCCAGCCTACTGGATCGGTCGTATTCCGGTCGCTGGTCACCTGAACGGGCACATTGGTGCGTGGTCCAGCCATGAAGAAATGACGGCATTCATGTACGAAATGGGTGCTTTAGATGTAATCCGCGAAGCGTACGCCCAACAAGGCATCTTCCAAATTGGCCCTGTCTCCTACTCTGGATTGACTCTTTACTCGAACCGCCCGCTCCGTACTACCGGTGACTTTTCCGGGTGGCGCGTAAGGTCCACGGGCCCAGCGGCTCTCGTGTTTACAAAGATGGGTGCAGCACCTGTCTCTATCCCGGGTGGCGAACTGTATCAAGCTTTGCAAACTGGCGTTGCCGAGGGTGCGCACTGGGGATCCACTTCCACCGGTTGGGGAATGAACCTGCAAGAGGTAAACAAGTATATCGCCGAACCGGATCTCTTGGGTCACATGAACGGCGAAGTCTTCGCCGGTCAGGAAGCGTGGAATGGGCTGGGCGATGATCTCAAAGCGACGGTAAGCGAGATCGTAAGGGCAACTTCAGCTGATGCAAGTGCACACTTTGTCTATCGCGACATGCTGTTCAAGAAACAGTTTGTCGAAGAAATGGGCGGTGAATTGACCCAACTAGACGAGAATGCTCAAGCAGATCTGCGTCGGTATTCGATGGAAGTTGTTGATGAGTTTTCCGCCAGAGATCCGGAGTACAGCGGCCGAGTTGGCGAAATGCTGCATGAGTTTCAACGCCTCCGTGGTTTGGCATAAACCTCAACGAACAGCGCCCGGAATCCATATCGATTCCGGGCATGTTCGACACAATCAGGAGTAGGCTATGCGATGCGTAGAAATTGCTGAAGCCGGAGGCCCAGAACAACTCGTCATCGTTGAACGCGATATTCCGGTACCTGGACCACGACAGATTGTAATTAAAGTCCAAGCGGCGGGTGTGAACTACCCCGATGTACTCCAACGACAAGGCCTTTATGAAGTGCCCCCTGGTGCAAGCGACATTCCAGGCTTGGAAGTAGCTGGAACGGTGCATTCTATTGGATCAGGAGTCACTCATCTCGCTACCGGAGATCCAATCTGTGCTCTCACACCTGGAGGTGGATACTCCGAATATGCGCTTGCACCCATAGAGCAGTGTCTACCACTGCCCAAGAACCTGTCAGCCGTAGAAGCTGCTAGTCTATTGGAAGTGTATTTTACAATTTGGTTCAACCTCGCAATGCAGGGCAACCTGCTGTCTGCAAAAAGCCTACTTGTACACGGTGGCAACGGTGGGATCGGCTCAGCCACGATTCAATTAGCATCTTGCCTTGGTGTCGATACCTATACCACAGCCGGTAGTGAAAAGAGTTGCGAGTTTTGCGTAGGGTTGGGAGCAAAACGAGTCATAGACTATCGCAAGGAAGACTTCGTTGATGTCATTCTCGAGGAAACCGATGGAACTGGCGTGGATATAGTTTTGGATATCGTTGGTGGTAGCTACTTTCAGAGAAATATGGAGTGTCTAGCTCAAAAAGGTCGGCTAATTAACCTCTATTTTTTGCAAGGAAGCAAAATCGAAGTCGATATGATGCCAGTCCTGAAAAAGAGTCTAACGATAACTGGGTCACTATTACGACCGCAACCTTTGAGTACAAAATCCGAAATAGCAAGCGGAATCCTTAATACAGTTTGGCCCCTTCTGGAGTCTGGAAAAATCAACACAGTGATTGATCGTACTTTTCCACTGGCTGAAGCGAGTGATGCCCATAAACTAATGGAGGCAGGAGGCCTTTCTGGAAAGATCGTACTATTGGTAGACTAGTCGAAACAGAGGAAAAACTGCTACCAACAGCCCTCATGTGAAATCAATGTGAGTCTCTTAAAGCTCAATAGCTCCATAACGGGCAATTTTCAAATGCGCTGACTGGCACCGGCACCGAATTGTGGCGGCGGTAAATCGTTGTCAGGAGCAAATTGATAGCAAGAGCGATCTTACATAGCGACCAAGGGTAGGTGAGTAGCGGTGACGGATTGTTCGAAAAGCAAGGAAGAGACAATGAAAGAGATCGTAATCCTAAGCGGTGCACGCACCGCAATTGGTACCTTTGGCGGATCGCTCGCTGGCAAGGCGCCAACCGAGTTGGGCGCAATCGCTGTCAAGGAAGCGATAGAAAGGGCACAGGTCGAAGCAGGCGAAATCGGTCATGTTGTCATGGGCCATGTGATCAACACAGAGCCGCGCGACATGTATCTTGCCCGTGTGGCGGCTATTGAAGCAAGCGTGCCTGAAGCCGTGCCGTGTCTGACGGTCAACCGTCTGTGTGGCTCGGGTGCGCAGGCCATAGTGTCGGCAGCGCAGCACCTAATGCTGGGCGACGCCGACTTTGCCGTAGCCGGCGGCGCAGAGATAATGTCGCGCGGGCCCCATGCCACGCAGAGCGTGCGCTGGGGTCAGAAGATGGGCGATATGGGCTTGACCGATATGATGATCGGCGCGCTCACCGATCCCTTCGGCACCGGGCATATGGGCGTCACCGCAGAGAATGTCGCAGCGGAATACGGCATCGACCGCGCCGCTCAGGATACCTTCGCGCTGGAAAGCCAAAGGCGCGCAGCGGCGGCTCAGGCAGAGGGGCGTTTCGCTGACCAGATCGTGCCAGTGGAGGTCAAACAGCGCCGCGAGGTGGTCGCCTTTGATACCGACGAGCATGTCAAGGCGGATGCGACACCCGAGGGCCTAGCTAAACTCCGCGCGGTCTTCCGCAAGGACGGCTCGGTCACCGCAGGCAACGCGAGCGGCATCAACGATGGCGCCGCGGCTCTGGTTCTGGGCACCGCCAAGGCTGCAGAGGCGAAGGGTCTGAAACCCCGCGCGCGGCTTCTGGGCTATGCCCATGCCGGCGTGCGCCCGGATATCATGGGGATCGGCCCGGTGCCGGCTGTCATGACGCTGCTGGAAAAAACCGGCCTTTCTGTCTCCGACTTCGACGTAATCGAGTCCAATGAGGCCTTCGCCGCGCAGGCCTGCGCCGTCACGCAGGAGCTCAGTTTCGATCCCGCCAAGGTGAACCCGCACGGCGGCGCCATCGCGCTTGGCCATCCGATCGGCGCGACCGGTGCCATCATCACCATCAAGGCGCTGAGCGAGCTGGAGCGCACCGGCGGTCGCTACGGCCTTGCCACCATGTGTATCGGCGGCGGCCAGGGCATCGCGCTCGCCATCGAACGGCTTTGAGGGGAACAGACATGACCATCGCATCTCTCGCCATCATCGGCGCCGGGACTATGGGCACCGGGATCATGCTCAACGCGGCTGTGTCGGGTTATGATGTGACCCTCGTGGACCGCTCGGAGGAGACGCTGGCCGCGGCAGAGACGCGGCTTTCAGACTACCTCGCCCGGCAGGTCGCCAAAGAGCGCCTGACCGAGGTGCAGGCGCAGGTGGCGCAGCACCGCGTCCGTCTGACAACCGATCTTGGGGAGGTCGCGCCTGCGGATCTGGTCATCGAGGCAGTGTTTGAAGAGATTGGTGTCAAACGCCAACTGATGGCTGAACTGGAGCAGATCCTTCCCGCTGCGACGCTGATCGCGAGCAACACAAGCAGCCTGCTCATCGCGGATATCGGCGCCCAAATGGCCCATCCGGAGCGGCTCTGTGGGCTGCACTACTTCAGCCCCGCCGAAATCAATCCCGTGGTCGAATATGTCGAGGCAGAGGCCACCAATCCCCGGCTCTATGATCGGATCGGCCCGTTCCTCGCCGCTACAAACCGCCAAGTCGTGCGCTGCAAGGATTCGCCGGGTTTTGCGCTCAACCGCTTCTTCGTGCCCTATCTCAATGAGGCCGTGCGGCTTGTGGATGAGGGCATCGAGACACCTGGTGAAATCGACTTGGT
Source organism: uncultured Parvularcula sp. (assembly GCA_937919225.1). Taxonomy (GTDB): domain Bacteria; phylum Pseudomonadota; class Alphaproteobacteria; order Caulobacterales; family Parvularculaceae; genus Parvularcula. Next base: position 795 of record CALFRH010000091.1, on the reverse strand, counting down.
GGCCACGCAGCGCCTCGGACTCCCGCTTGGGCCGTTTGCGGTCTCCAACATCATCAAGCCCATCGTGGTGCTGCGCGCCGCCGAAAGCCTCGCGCCGCTTGGGGCCTTCTACCACCCCGCCGATAAGCTTCTTAGCCAAGGTCACAGCGGAGAAAATTGGGAGATAAACGACACCCACAGCCAACCCCAAAGAGCAGATCTCATCGAAACCCGCCTGCGTGGTGCGCTCTACCTCCCTCTCCGCGAAATCGCCGCCGAACAGATTGCCGACGCCGCCGAGATCGATCAGGCCGCAACTGCCGCCTTCCGCTTCCCAGACGGCCTGTACGCACAGATGGGCAAGATTGGCGAAGTTGAAGTCACGCGGCTGATAAATGAGGTGACGGCAACACGTACCAGAGCAGCCTGAAACCATGCTGGTTGAGTCTGAAATGCAAGTTTTAAGGAGTTGAGCTCATGCTGGACGCCACCAACGACCACAAAGAAGCATTAACGCTATCCGATCTCCAGCGTCTCACAGGGAGTGAAATCGCCGTTTCAGATTGGGTCGTGATCAATCAAGCACGGATCGATGCTTTTGCCGCTTGTACTAATGATCACCAATGGCTGCACACCGATCCCGCACGCGCCAAAACCGAGAGCCCATTCGGCACCACAATCGCTCATGGGTTCTTTACCCTTTCTTTGTTGACGGAGTTGCAGCGCGATGCCGGTGTCTGGCCAGTCGATGTGGCATCCACGATAAACTACGGCCTGGAAGGCGTTCGCTTTATCAGTCCTGTTCTGGCTGGTGCC
>CALFRH010000090.1 GCA_937919225.1 uncultured Parvularcula sp. | reverse complement strand
CCGAAGAGAAAAAAGGTCTGCGCAATGCGGGCCTCGCCCTTCTCGGGGTCGTGGTATTATGGATCATCATGGTAATGGTACCGGGCACCCCTCTCATTAACGAGGCCGCGTGCCCGCCAGGGTCAATCGAGACGGGCAGTTGTTCCGTCCACACCACCCTGTCTCCCCTTTATCAGTCTCTCGTCGGCGGTTTTTTGGTGATCTTCCTCACCACCGGCTGGGCCTATGGGAAGGCGACAGGTTCCATCAAATCCAATAAAGATCTGGTGGATATGATGACCGAAGCCATGAAGGATATGGGCTACTACCTTGTTCTTTCCTTTGCGGCAGCGCACTTCGTAGCGCTCTTTGGCTGGTCAAATCTTGGCCTTGTCACCGCAATCCACGGCGCAGCAGGCATCGAGGCCACAGGGCTACCCCTTCCTATCGTCCTAGGGCTGATTGTTCTTTTCGCTGGTTTGCTCAATCTCTTTGTTGGCTCAGCCAGCGCCAAATGGGCGCTTCTGGCCCCTGTGCTGGTGCCGATGCTTATGCTCTTGGGGGTCAGCCCTGAGGGGGCGACAGCCGCTTATCGCGTGGGAGACAGCGCCACCAATATCATCACCCCCCTGATGGTATATTTCCCGCTCGTCCTTGTCTTTGCCCGACGGTGGCAGCCGGACTTTGGGATCGGCAGCCTGACAGCGATGATGCTGCCTTACTCTTTCTGGCTCCTTTTGAGTGGGCTTGGTCTCATGGTCCTATGGGTTTTCACCGGATGGCCATTAGGCCCGGGGGCGCCGGCTGATTTTGTTGTCGGGGCAGCGCCATAAGGCAAAAAAAGGGCTGCCCACAGGCGCTTGCACCGTTCGTCGCAATCCCCTATGGGCGCATCTCAATTTGTTCTACCTTGCTGGTTCGGCACATCCGGCAAGGTCTTTCACCTCCAACTGCAGGAGCTCTTCATGTCCGATATTGCCGAGCGCGTAAAAAAAATCACCGTCGAGCACCTAGATGTGGACGCCGCCAAAGTTGCCCCAGAGGCCAGCTTTATCGATGATCTCGGCGCCGACAGCCTCGATATTGTTGAGCTGGTTATGGCCTTCGAAGAAGAGTTCGAGATTGAAATCCCCGATGACGCCGCTGAAACCATCCAGTCAGTGGGCGATGCCATCAAATTCATCGAAGAACGGCAGTAAATCTCACGCTGTAGCGACCTTAGGGCGCTGACAATCTGATATTCTAAGAGCCCGCCGCTTTCCAAAGCTGGCGGGCTTTTGCTATTGCAAGCGCTTCAACGCCCTCGCGCTATGGGAGAATAAGAAGATGAGAAGAGTTGTCGTAACAGGGATGGGGCTGGTGACGCCCTTAGGTTCAGGCTCTTTAGAAAAGCCCATTGACCTGCCCTGGGAACGGCTTATCGCCTCTCAGTCAGGAGCGGGGCCCGTGACCCGCTTTGATGCCAGCCAGATGGCCTGTCAGGTCGCCGCGGAGGTGCCGCTGGTTAAGGATTTTCCTGACGATCCAGCCGCCATCAACATCGACGATTATGTTGACCCCAAAGAACAGCGGCGGATGGAGCCGTTCATCCAGTTTGGGCTCGCGGCCGCCGATATGGCCCTCAAAGACGCAGGATTGCCCCTGGAAACCGAGGAAGATCTCGAACGCACGGGTGTACTCATCGGCTCTGGCATTGGTGGGCTCGACGGAATTGCCCGCAACACAAGGGTTTTGGACGAGAAGGGTCCTCGACGCATCTCTCCCTTTTTCATCGCCAGCTGCCTCATCAACCTGGTTTCCGGCCAAGTGTCGATCAAACACGGGCTGAAGGGGCCGAATCACTCAATCGTCACAGCATGTGCCACCGGCGTTCACGCGATTGGAGATGCCGCACGCCTCATCATGTTAGGCGATGCCGACGCCATGGTGGCGGGTGGGGCAGAGGCATCCATCTGCGACATTGGCTATGCCGGATTTATTGCATGCAAGGCGCTGACGACCGGCTTTAATGATCGGCCTCAGGCAGCGTCCCGCCCTTACGATAAAGACCGCGATGGCTTTTTGATGGGCGAGGGATCGGGCATCCTTGTCCTCGAAGAATATGAGCGCGCCAAAGCGCGGGGCGCCAAAATTTACGGCGAAGTGGTGGGCTATGGCCTATCCGGCGATGCCCACCATATCACCGCCCCCGCGGAGGACGGAAACGGCGGCTATCGCGCGATGAAGGCTGCCCTCCAACGCTCAGGGCTCAACACGACCGATGTGGGCTATGTGAATGCCCACGGCACCTCCACGCCCTTAGGGGATGAGGTGGAGCTGGGCGCCGTCGAGCGTTTGTGGGGCGCTGATGCGGGCGGCCTTGTTATGTCCTCAACCAAATCGAGTGTCGGTCACCTTCTCGGCGCCGCAGGCGCAATCGAGGCCGTTTTCTCGATCCTCGCCATGCGGGACGGGGTCGCGCCGCCGACATTGAACCTCGACAATCCGTCGGTGGAGACGGCAATCAATTTGGCCCCTCACCAACCTGTCGAAAAATCAATCAATGCGGTATTGTCAAACAGCTTTGGATTCGGCGGCACCAACGCGTCGGTCGTTTTCAAAAAGGTGTAGCAAGACTCCCCACGTTTGGGGGCACAGGACAAGCATATGACGGTAAAGCGTGGGCAACGCGGCGGCATTCTCGCACGAGCACTGATTGTTCTTCTTATACTCGGCCTCATCGGCGCCGGTATTGTCGGCTACGGTGCCTATGAGCTGAAAAAACGCCTCACCGCCGAAGGCCCCCTTGAAGAGACACAAATCCTCTGGGTCCAACGCGGGGACACGGTCAATGACATAGCAGAACGATTAAGCACCGAAGGCGCCGTGGCGACGGGTGAGCAGGACCTTGATATACAATTGTTCAAGCTTGCCGCCCGGCTAGAGGAACTCGCCCCCGCCCTCAAAGCAGGGGAATATGAACTCCCCCCCGGCGCCAGTATCATGGATATTGTCCGCCTTCTGAAAGAAGGAAAGGCTCTGTTGCGGTTCGTTACCATCCCTGAGGGGTTGACCACCGCGATGATCTTCCGGCGCCTTGAGGCGGAAGAATTGCTGACCGGAGAGATATCATTCGAGGTGAGAGAGGGAGATCTTCTCCCCGAAACCTATTCCTTCCAACGGGGCGACACACGCGATTCGGTCCTGAAACGGATGAAAGACGCCCATGATGACGTGCTGGCAGCCCTTTGGGAGGGGCGCCACGCGGATTTACCCATCAAAACCGCTGACGAGGCAGTAATTCTCGCCTCCATCGTTGAAAAGGAAACTGGCATCGCAGATGAACGCCCGCGCGTTGCGGCGGTGTTTGTCAATCGCTTACGCCGGGGCATGCGGCTTCAATCGGATCCAACAATTATTTACGGTTTGACCGGGGGAGAACCCTTGGGGCGCGGTATTCGCCGATCAGAGCTTCGTAAAGAGACCCCGTATAACACCTATATTATTCGCGGACTGCCGCCGACACCCATCGCCAATCCCGGGCGTGATGCTCTTGCCGCTGTTCTTAACCCGGTAGAGACGAACGAGCTGTATTTTGTGGCTGACGGGACGGGCGGACATGCTTTCGCAACGTCCCTTGCAGAACATAATCGCAATGTCGCCAAATGGCGGCAGATCGAACGGACACGGAATGCCATCAACTGACCCAGCGACCACTGTCTTCTCAATGACGGGGTTTGGTACAGCCCGGGGAACGCTCACGCTCCCCGATGGACGCTCCATTGGCTGGGTATGGGAGATGAAGGCGGTAAACGGTCGCGGCTTTGATGTTCGCTTCCGCATGCCGCCGGGATTTGACGCCTTGGAGCCCCGCCTGCGCAAGGCTGCGGCCCCCATCGGTCGAGGCTCCGTTACAGCGAACCTGCAACTCGATGGCATGGAGGCGGCAAAAGAAGTCAGCCTCGACGAAAAGGCGCTTGCAACGATCGTTAAGGCCGTTGAAAAAGTGCGTTTACAGATTGAATGTAGCCCACCGAGCGCCGATGGTCTTCTGGCCTTGAAAGGGGTGCTTAGCGTGACCGAGGATCGCTTTGGCGAGGAGGAGCGGGCGGCCTTATTTGATGGTCTTGCGGCGGGTTTTAACGAGGCTTTGAACGCCTTTCAGGCATCCCGCGCCACCGAGGGAGCGCAGATGGCGACGGTGTTGGGCGATCAAGTGACCGAAATTGAGCGCCTTACAAACGAAGCGAGGGCGCAAGTGGCGGACGCTGTTGCGGCGCATCTCGACACCCTCAAGGAACAGATCGCCACCCTCCTTGGCGATACAAACTTGCCGGATGAGCGCCTAGCGCAAGAAGCCACCTTGATTGCCGTACGGACTGATATTCGCGAAGAATTGGATCGTCTTGATGCCCATGTGGCCGCCGCGCGCGATCTGCTGACCGGCGGCGGTATCGTTGGGCGAAAACTTGACTTTTTGGGCCAAGAGTTTGTGCGGGAGGCCAATACCCTTACCACAAAAGCTCCGTCCATGGCGCTGAAACAAGTCGGCCTAAGCCTTAAAGGCGTTGTCGATCAGTTTAAAGAACAGGTACAGAATATCGCATGACCGCCGCATCGTCCTCTGCCACTGTCGCTCGCCGCGGCATGCTCTTTGTGGTTTCAAGCCCGTCAGGGGCAGGCAAGACCACCCTATGCCGCCGCATCTTAAAGCGGGACCCTGACATCAACATCTCCGTTTCTTACACCACCCGCGAGCCGCGAGCGGGGGAGAAGGATGGCGTTGATTATTCCTTTGTTGGCGAAAGCACTTTCCTCCGTATGCGGGAGGAAGGGGCATTCCTCGAATCAGCAAAAGTGTTCGACAATTTCTATGGCACCCCCAAAGCGCCAGTCATGGCCGCGGTGGAGGAGGGGCGGGATGTCCTCTTCGACATTGATTGGCAAGGGGCCCAGCAATTGGCCGAAGTGGCCAGGGGCGATCTCGTCACGGTGTTCATCCTGCCGCCATCACGGACGGCATTAGAGCAACGCCTCAAAACACGCGCCCAAGACACTGACGAGGTGGTAGCGAAACGGATGGAACAGGCCGACTCGGAGATTTCGCACTATGCGGAATATGGCTATGTCATCGTGAACCAAGACCTTGATGTGGCGGAAAGCCAGTTACTCGCCATCCTCCACGCTGAACGCCTGCGCCGCCGCCGCCAAACGGGCCTCAGGGACTTTGTCCAAGGGATCATTACTGAAGGGTCTTAACCCCCTAACGCCGCCTTGTCAGTCCACCAAGTAAACCGCGGACAAGTTCTCGCACCAAAGTTCGCGTGCCGGTTCGAATAGCCTGATTGGTGGCTTTCTCAGCTGAGCTCATCCGCCTAGATCGTCTGCGCGTCCCGGTGCTTCGGCGGCTACGGGTTGATGACGACCGCCGCCGCGCCCGCTCTTTCTCCCGGGCGGCCCGTTCCTCAGCTTCCTCCGCTTCGCGAGCAGCTTCCTCGGCTCTATCCGCGAGAATCTCATAGGCCGAATCCCGGTCAACTGCGTCATCATATTTATCAGCCATGGGACTATCCCCCATAATGGCGAGTCGTTCGGCGCGTTTGAGAGGGCCAAGGCGAGAGGAGGGTGGGCGGATAAGCGTCCGCTCAACAACGCTGGGTACCCCTTTTTTGAGAAGGGTGCTGACAAGTGCCTCACCAACCCCAAGCTGGGTGATCACTTCTACCGCATCAAAGGCCGGATTGGCGCGGAACGTCTCAGCGGCAGTTTTGACCACCCGCCGCTCCTTAGGGGTGAACGCCCGCAGGGCATGCTGCACCCGGTTCGCCAACTGGCTCGACACACTATCGGGCACGTCCATTGGGTTCTGGGTCGCAAAATAGACACCCACGCCCTTAGAGCGGATAAGACGCACCACCTGCTCAATCCGCTCAAGAAGCGCCTTTGGCGCGTCATCGAAAAGAAGATGCGCCTCATCAAAAAAGAAAACCAAGACCGGTTTTTCGGGATCCCCAATCTCGGGCAGCTCTTCGAACAGCTCAGACAAGAGCCAAAGCAAGAAGGTGGCGTAGAGCTTTGGCGTCATCATCAGCTTGTCGGCGGCCAGGATATTCACGATGCCGCGACCGTCCGGAGTGGTACGGAGGAAATCAGAGAGGTCCAATTTCGGTTCGCCGAAGAATTTGGCCGCCCCCTGATCTTCCAGCTGGAGGAGGCGCCGCTGGATCGCGGCGACGGAGGCGGGTGAAACGTTACCATAGGTGAGGGACAGCTCTTTGCGCCGCTCCCCAATATGCACCAGCAGGGCGCGAAGGTCTTTGAGGTCGAGGAGGGGCAATCCCTCCTCATCCGCCACGCGGAAGGCAAGGGTCAGGACCCCTTCTTGGGTGTCGTTGAGATCCATTAACTGACTAAGAAGGAGGGGACCCATTTCGGTAATGGTGGCGCGGATGGGATGGCCCTTTTTACCGTGCAGGTCCCAAAAGGTCGTCGGCATCGCTTCGGGGCCATAATCGTCAAGACCGATCGTATCCGCACGCTTTGTCAGAAAGGCTTTATCAGCGCCCTCTGCTGCGATGCCGGAAAGATCGCCTTTTACGTCGGCCACGAAAACGGGAACGCCCGCCCTTGAAAAAGCCTCGGCCATAATCTGTAGGGTGACCGTTTTCCCCGTGCCGGTGGCACCGGAAATCAACCCGTGGCGATTGGCATATTTGAGCGCGAGGGTAACCGGCTTGTCACTGGCACCGAGAAAAAGGCTGGCGATCTCCGTCATGCCCATCTTTCCTTGTCTTCTTTCATCAAGAAACGAAACGCCTGTTCGCGCGGCACCGCAAGCGCAAGCGGGCCTGGCGAACGCCTTTGGAAAGAGGTTCTTAACCTTGTCCCTTCAAATAACGGGCATAAGAAAAGGGGTAGTCCCATGGGCAATACG
>CALFRH010000089.1 GCA_937919225.1 uncultured Parvularcula sp. | reverse complement strand
ATTGAGGCGGAGGTCTCCTATCTGCAGCACAATGTCGACATGAGCCGCGCCTTCAGCATGAAGAACCAAGACCTCGACGATGAGGATGAGGGCCGCCTACCCGATACGCCTGACGCACGGTCAGTTGATGTGGGAGCCGTCGTGGCCGATGGCCTTGGCCGGGTCGAAACCAAAGCCACCTTTGCGAACGGTTTCATGGATCTGCCCTGGCAGCGGGGCGCCCTCACCTCTTACCTTGGGGCCGGTGTTGGCATCGCCGAAGTCGATGTGGACTACCGACCCGGCGGGGTGGAAGTGGTCAATCACTCCAGCACCGTTCTGGCCTATCAGGTGATGGTGGGCGCCGACTATGCCGTGGGCGATCACTTCGACTGGACCTTGTCGGCGCGGTATCGCGGGATGAGCAATCACAATATGGAAAGCAATGTCCTGCCCGCCGCCTTCCAGGTTGAAGGCGATGGCCTTATTACCGAATTCGGCCTGCGGCGACGGTTTTAATCCCTCGTTCGGGCCTGCAATCCTCGGCAATCCGCCTATAGACATGGCAGAGCCCCCTCATTACCGTCTGCCCTTTGTCTTCGAAGGGATTTGGCAGGTCGATGGAAAACTTAATCAGCAGCATCAATTCCTTTGTCTGGGGGCCCCCCATGCTGGTCCTGCTGCTCGGGACCGGTCTTTTCCTCACCATTGGGCTGCGTTTTTTGTCAATCGTCAGGTTGCCTTATGCCTTTGGCGAATTGTTCCGGAAGCGAGATGACCAAAAGGAGGGGGATGTTTCGCCGTTTGGCGCCTTGATGACAGCCCTCTCATCAACCATCGGTACAGGGAATATTGCCGGCGTTGCCGCCGCCATCGCCATTGGCGGACCGGGGGCCATCTTTTGGATGTGGGTCACGGCGGTCGTCGGCACTGCCACGAAATATTCCGAGGGCGTCCTCGCCCTTCGCTTCAGAGAAACTGATAAGGCCGGCCGCCATGTGGGCGGCCCCATGTATTATATCAAAAACGGCATGGGCCAAAAATGGATATGGCTGGGCGGCATTTTTGCCGTGTTCGGTATATTGGCGAGCTGGGGCACTGGCGCCTCTATCCAAGCCAACTCCGTCTCCGACGCGATCCGCGAAACCTATGGCGGGAGCCACGATAGCTGGCTGTACCAGAACTTTCCTTGGATCACAGGCTTGGTGCTGGCCTCCGGCGCAGCGGCGGTGATTTTGGGCGGGGTCCAGCGGATTGCCAGCGTGGCGACCAAGCTCGTCCCCTTCATGGCCGTCAGCTATTTGGCGGCGGGCCTTTTGGTGATCTCTCTTAATGTCGATGCGATCCCAGCGGCATTTGGCCTTATTTTCCAAGGGGCCTTCGGTCTTGATAGTGCGGGTACGGGGATTTCGATCGGCCTCATGATGCTCGCCATGCAAAAGGGGGTGGCGCGCGGGGTGTTCTCGAATGAAGCCGGCCAGGGGTCAGCCCCCATCGCCCATGCAGCGGCCAAGAACGACGACCCTGTGAACCAAGGGATTGTCGCCATGCTGGGCACGGTGATCGATACCCTCATCGTCTGTACGATTACGGCCTTGGTGGTTCTCACTTCGGGCGTCATCGGTGAGCAATGTTTACCCGTGGCAGCGCAGCTTGATGTCTTCCTCGCTGGCAATCAGCCCGAAGGGTGCGATACCGGGGCGCCCCTCACCGCCGCCGCCTTCGATGCGACCTTGACGGGCGTCGGACAGCATATTGTCACCCTTGGTCTCGCCGTCTTCGGCTTCACCACCATCCTTGGCTGGAGCTATTATGGGGAACGGTGCTGCGAGTTCCTATTTGGCGAGGGGTCCATCTTCCTCTTCCGCCTAAGCTGGATCGTCATGGTGTTCTTCGGTTCCGCCGCCCTTATGCTGGAGGGGGAGATCGGGAATATCGTGAACATTTTCTGGCTAGTGGCCGATACGCTGACGGGCCTCATGGCCGCGCCGAACCTTATCGCGCTCATTGTCTTAAGCCCTATCGTCTTTAAGCTGACGAAGGAGTATTTCGCGGCGTTGGAGAAGAAAGGGGAGGAGGGCTAGCCCTTGTGACGAACGTCCATAACACTGCTCAACGATAGCATCGGCAATAGCCGATGCATCACCTCGGGGGCGACTGCCACGCACCCCTCGGTGGGGCCGGGTACGTCATCCTCTTTAGTGAGATGAAAAAAGATGGCACTGCCCTGCCCCGGCGCGGGGCGGGTGAGATTATAGTCGAGCACAATGCACACATCGTAGCAGCGATCGGCTCGCCACATCTTTTCATGGGATGCAGAAAAGGGCGCGGCGACCGGCCGATTATAGAGGACGTGGCTCGGGTCATCACACCACAGATCATCGAAGCGAATGGGACAGGTGGGTAGCGAGGTTGCTGGCCGCGGCCCCCGGTCCGGGCGCCAATAAGCCGTCCTGAGACCAAACCGACCCACCGGTGTGGCGCTGTCCCCCTCCTGTTTTTGGGCGCCAGCCGGTACAAGGCCCGTTTTCCCAACCTTCGCCGGAAAGCTGAGGCCCCCAACCGTCAGCAGGGCATTGGCGTCGCCGGGACGGCCCTCCACAATCAAATCCATCGCGGTAAGTCTTTCTATTGGTGCGGAAGTCAGTTTAGCGTCAACGGGCCGGCGATACACGACGTCGCCACAGCGCGCAGCAATGAAAGGCCCTTTGATGACGCCAACCGCTAAGGTTCTGCTGGTGGACCCTGACACCGCTCTCACCGGGGCGTTGGCGGAGCTATTTACGGCCCTCGGCGAATTTACAAGCATTGCCGTCCCCAATGCGGCGGAAGCGGAGAGGATCATGGCCACCGATGGCGCCATTGATATGGTGCTAATGGCAACCCCGCTTCCAGAAACGGCACCAGGCCAGGCCTGCGCCATGATCCGGGGGAAGGGGTTTAAGGGGCCCCTTATCCTCTTGCGGAACCAGAACAGCGGGCCATCCCCCGCCCCCGACGGCGCCACCGATCAAATTTCAAAGCCCTTTCGCTTCACTGTGTTGCTGGCCCGGATGCGTGCGCAGTGGCGCAGCCACGAGCAATCAGACGAAGCCGTGGTGACCATCGGCCCCTACGCCTTCCAACCAGCAAAGCGGCTTTTATCCGCAAACGGCAAAGAGGATATCAAACTGACAGACAAAGAGGCGGCCATCGTACGCTATCTTTACCGGGCCAGAGGCAGCGCTGTTGCACGCGAAACCCTGTTGGAAGAGGTGTGGGGATACAATTCCGGCGTGACCACCCACACCCTTGAAACCCACATATATCGCTTACGGCAAAAAATTGAGCCGGTGGAGGGGGAGGTGACCCTCCTCCTCACCGATCAGGGGGGATACAGCCTGGTTGAGGAAAACCCTTAAGATCACTGGGCTTTAATCTCTATGCTCGATTTCGCCAAAGCGGATTGTTTTACGCTGCAAGGATGATCCGTCCGCACCGCGAAGATCAAGGCGAATGAAACGCTGCTCCCAGTCAATGTCCACCACGCCGAAGTTCACATCATACTCCATCGACCCCAGACGATTGGGGCCGGGCTCAACGCGGGTTTCCCCCGACTCCTTGCGCCATGTTGACGATGGGGCGTTGAGGGATGACGAAGTGATCTCGTAGAGGGGATAAGTCAGCGCCTCATCGGTCTTATAGAGCGCGCCGGAATGCCGGTCGCCGCTGAGAAGCACCACGCGTTCAGCGCCGGATGAGCTGATAACGTCATAGAGCTTTTGGCGTTCCTGGGGCAATGTACGCCACGCCTCCCAGCCATGGCCCTCTGCAATCACCTGGATGGAGGACGCGATGATCCGCACATCAGCAGGCTTTAGCAACTCCTCCAAAAGCCACTCATACTGCGCCTCCCCCAGCATGGTTTTGGTGGGATCAAGGTCGGGTACATAGCGCTCCTTACCCGGTGCATTCCGTTCGTCAGTGGGCATGAGGTCAGAGCGGAAGAAACGGGTATCGAGCAGGATAATCTGCACCCGCTGTCCCGGAGGGCCAATGATCTGCGAGTGGTAAACCCCATCCCGCTGGCGACGCGGATCAGTGGCGGGCAGGGCCCAAGCCTCTTCAAAGATCGCCTCCGCGCCATATTTGAGCGGGAAGGAGCCGCCCGCATCATTAAGGCCGAAATCATGGTCGTCCCATGTCACCATAAGGGGGGTCGACCCCCGAAAGGCGGAAAATGCCTCGCTCTGGGCAAGATCAAAATAGGCCTGACGCAATTCCGGCAACGCATCATCACCGTCATAGACGTCGCCATAAACATTATCGCCAATGAACAAAAAGACGTCCGGATCCACCGCCCCAACGATGCTCCAGATCGATTGATCATCCTCTTGCTTAAGGCATGAACCAAAAGCCAACCGCGTGATAGGTGCCGTCTGAGACAGAGCGGCGGATGGCATCGGCACCAGGGGCGCAACCCGCTGAAGCGGCGTTTGGACATCTGCCACGGGCTCCTCAACCGTCGGGGTCACCGTGGTGCACGCCGTCGCGCCAAGGACCATGGCCAGCGCCCCAAGGCAGGCACTTCGTTTCGTTTTTCGCTGTCCCATGCTTACACTCCTCGTTTAATCCCTGTTTAGGCGACCATCATGACCCTTTATTGACAGGTGTCAGCAGGGTTTGTGCAATGGACATTACCTTTCTTGCATTGGCGGCCCAAGTGAGGTCTTGCGCCACTAAATGATCTCGGGCCGCAGCACCCAATTGCCTGCGACGGTCAGCATCCGACGATAGCGCGTCGAGGCCAGCGGCCAGCGCCCCGTCCGCCTCAGGATCAAATAGCCAACCGGTCCGGCCATGGCTGAGGGTTTCTAAGATGTTGGGTTGGCGCGGCGCTAAGATCGCCCGACCTTGAGCCATATATTCTTGGAGCTTCAGGGGAGAAGCATAGGGAGTTGCCGCGGGCTGAAGGGCGACATCAAATGCCGCAATATGGTTAGCGATCTCAGCGTGAGGGATCGTTCCTGTCATAATGACCTTGTCACTGATTCCCAGCTGATGGGCCTTTGCCCTCAAAACGGCTGCCGCTGGCCCATCGCCCACGAGCAAAAGAGTGGATATAGCCCCCTTCGGCGTTGCCATCCAATCAAGGACGCGATCAACGCCGTGCCACTCCCGCACGAACCCGACAAAGCCGAGGACCAACCGGCCCTCTAATCCATATTGATCGATCACCGAGGTTGGGTCAGCGGGCACCAACGCCGCGTCATCGACCCCGTTGGGCACAATATGGATGCGATCTGAGGGCACCCCTTTTGCCATTACCGTGTCTTGTAGAACACCTGACACCGGCAACACCGCATCGGCTCCGCGCCATAAACGCCCCTCTGACCAATGGGCCACCGACCGCCAACTGAGATCCCCATGGCGGGCCCGCTCCTCCGCAAGCGGCGCATTGACCTCCATCAAAAGAGGGAGCTTTGTCATTCGCGAGACCCAAACCCCAGCGTGGTAATAGAGATTATACCGCTCATAGATGATGTCCGGCCGAAACCGTTTTGCCGCCCGATAAAGACGCAGCGCCCCCAGAAGGGAGTATGCCCCCTCCGCCCCCTCCTTTAGGCCAAGGGGCCAGGCCGAAGATGATGGCATCCGGACGGCCGCTCCCTTTGCCACCGCTGGGCGGCCGGGTGGGGACCCGGCCTTGCGCACCCCCTCGGGCCCGCAGATGAGGATATCATGTCCCAAGGCCGATAACGCTTGCGTGAGCGCTTCTATATGCACCGATTGTCCGTCAGCAGATCGTGTTCGATGGCTGTACAGGATCCTCACGACCGAGCCCCTCCATTGCCGTCTTGCGCCGTCACCAAAAGGCAGCGGCAATGGCGGTAGTTGGCCCATGGGTATCGGTTGATATGAAAAGGTTTGTTTTGCATCACGCTGTGCACCAACCTTGCCCTATGGTGAGTTGCCCCCGGGGTCGAGCGCCCCCATCCTTGCGAAAAGAAACTTGCAAATTTAGAAGAGCACCTTAGACGCTTTTCAACGTGTGATATGATCCATATGATGCGATATTCCCCCTCGGTGGGGGACATTTGATCTAAAGTTTTTGAAAAGAACGGTAAAAGTTGTTGCTACTAGCAAGTAAATAAGATACGGTCTCAGCTTCATTAAGAAGCGCACATCTGGCCTTCTATCATAATAAACGAATGTGTTGGCACCATCTGGGCAGGACTGGCGCTGACATTTGGGAATCGTCGTCCTCTTCCCCCCGTAAAAACCGAGGGGCGGCGACGGTTCCCCTTCAGCGGATGTGCGTTGCGTTTCCCATCCCATGAAGAACGGTTATCGAACCTGTCCGCTGCTCATCCTCTCTCCCCCCTTGGAGCGCGGGCGGGTAGGGGTCGCGGCCAATGGCTGCGGCCCCGCCCTTTTCGCCAAAATTTGTGGAAAAAACGCCGACTGGGCCGGATAATGGGGGAAGTTATAGTCAGTATTCAGCACTTATAGCGGTTAAAGTCCCCGGGAAATTACGAAGCCGCTGTAAATTATTGTTTTGCTGCCCACTGAACGGGGAAAATTGGGGGACGCCCTAAAATTTAATGGAGCTTTCAAAGACGATGGCAGCGGCCTCTTCAGGCCCGCCAAGCACATCCCCTTTTTCGCTATCCACGAATTGAGCCGCAGCACCAAGCGTCACGCCATGATCAAAAACATAGGAGATACCGGCCTGGGCCGTCTGGGTTTCTCGATCAAGCCCGTTCGCAAGGAATGGGACATCCGTGTTAGGATTAACGAGTAGCGACGCATCCCGGGCTGCATCCGCTGCGCCATATCCCAACATAAAGTTCCACTCCCCCGCCGCGTAGGTCACCCCAGCGTCAAAGGCCAGATAGTCTTCATCCCGATCTTCGTTGAGGCCCGTATTGGTGCTTTTCACCGAGCCGCCGAGGGTAAAGTTGCCAATCGCAAGGTTCAGGCCTACCGCATAGGACCGGTAATCACCGAACAAAGGACCAAGCGCATCCACTGTCTCGGGAGAGGGACCATCTTCATCAGCACGCACATAGCTCGCGCTAAACCCGATGGTTAAAGGCTCTTGCCCAAGATCAAGGCCATTTTCGTAGTAGACAGCCGTCTCAAGCACATCACGCCAGGACTGCTCCGGCGCCACAAGAGACCCGGAGGAATCCACAAGGAACCCAGCCACAGGGGAGCAGCGACCCTCTCCGCACTCACCCAAGGACGGCGCGTAGGAAAGGCCCAGCTGAAGCTGACCAATCGCACCGCCAAAGAGACCGCCGGGCGGCATATAGGTAAACTTTGTCGCCTGACCGGAGAAGTCATTCACCGTGTGAACATCATTAAGACCGGTTAAATCCGTCTGCCAATCATTGACGCCGATGGAACGGAAAATAGTGGGCGAGGTCACCGCCAAACGGCTGGCGACACCCTGATCCCGGCCAATATGCAGGCTACCAAAACCACCCCGGGCGAAAAGATACGCCCCTTCAAGGAAGACATCCCCACTGTCCCCGCCATCGCCGCGGGTTCCCCCCGCCAGTAGCGAGGAATAACGGCCGCCACCAAACTGTCCAGGCACCGCATCCCCATCGGCCCGAACAGACGCCACCGCGCCCAGCTCAAGCCCGCTATCCATATCGGTAGACCCTGTAGCCTGAAGCCGCGCATCGGCGTCCGCTTCTAAATCACCATCAACAGAGCCCACAACGACACTCATGCTGCCCGTCACCTCAATAGGATCAGGATCTTGAGCGAGCGCTGCGATGCCTGAGAAACCGAATGTGAGCGCGCAAAGACCCGCCAGCAGAGACGAGCGCCCTGCTGTTTTTGCGCTAACTCTCTGATTTAATTCAGAGATCATGCGCAGCTTTTGCGTTTTCACTGTTGGTGACACGCCACCAACTCCCTCGTTTCTCTCATGTTTCTTTATATCGGCATATCATGCCTGTACTTCAATCGTATGACAAATGCCGAGTGACATAGATCACAAATAAGTCATCTGACCGTGGTGGGAAAGTCACGCTTGATGGGCTAAAGAATGACAAGGAACAGAAATCGGCCATTGACGCTTGACGCGCAAGGCTTAGTCTGCGCGCCGGACATTTGGATGCGAGTTGACCCATGCGGCATGAAGCCCTTCGAACGGTGAAAGTCTTAAGTGTGGCTGCTACGGCGGCCATTTTGGCGGCCTGCGCTGGCGGCGGCGACCGAATTAGTGATCGCGATGCCCCCTTGGCGGCGGGCACTGACAGCCGCGGCGCCCCGATCACCAGTGTGAACCGATATCTTTGGCGGGCCTCTTTGGACACGATTGAATTCATGCCCATGGACAATGCGGACCCCATTGCCGGCGTCATCACCACTGACTGGTACGCCAATCCGGCAAGCCCGGGCGAGCGGTTCAAGACCAATGTCTATATCCTAGACACCGCCCTTCGCGCCGACGCGCTCCGGGTTTCAGTGTTCCGCCAACAATTCACCGAAGCCGGTTGGCTTGACGCCCAAGTGAACCCCGCCACCGCCCGGGAGATCGAAAATGCGATCCTCACTCGCGCGCGGCAGCTGCGGCTGAATAGTTTGGACGATTAGGCAGGCCCGGTACTCTACGATTTGCCGTTTTGACCGACTGAGAGAAGGTCACCCACCCATCGTAGGTGACAAAACCTCACGCCTTTCAGCTCTTTACTGACTTTCTTTATCGCAAGTGGCCCTGTACCCTGTCACGATAAGACGTACTCAACCATCGTCTTTGTGAGAGGGTATAAGTGGTGAAAAAACGAATTTTATCCGGCATCGCCGGAGCAGCGATCTGCACTTTTTTGGTCAACGGGTCAGCCCTGGCGGTTCCAACGACCTATGATGGAATCACCTTCCCCGGGGGAGATATCTCCTTCGCGGACCAGTTGGTGGATTTAACCTTTGGGGATCCGGCGCCGACTGCGGCCAACTTCATCGACGGCAATCAAGCCTTAGGCGCGCCAGATTATACCGGCGGCGGTGGCGGCACTGGCTCGGTGTCTCTGGGTCGCGGCGGAACGATCACCGTGCGGTTTACGGACAATGCCCTGACCGGTAGTGGCGACAACACCCCCGACTTGCATATTTTTGAAGTCGGCCCAGACATTGAGGACACGTTCGTTTCCATCAGTGAAGATGGCAATGACTTCATCGATGTAGGCAAGGTAGAGGGCGCAACATCGAGCATCGACATCGATTTTTTCCTAGACTCCCTTAGCATTGATGTCATGACGCAGTTTTTCTTTGTACGACTCATGGACGATCCGAATGAGGGTGGCAGTACAGGAAATACAGTGGGTGCTGATATTGATGCCATTGGGGCGATCAGTACCGTTTTTGTGAGTGATCCCGTTCCACTGCCCGCTGCCGCATGGATGTTTATGGCGGGGCTTGGCGGGATTGTTGCCACACGGCGAGCCCGAAAGGCGTCTTAGCGCCGGGCGATCAAATTGGGTCTTAAGAAAAGCGGCTCTTCTTGGAAGCCGCTTTTTTGTTGCTCGTGGAGGGGTTTGTGGATAACGCTCAGCAGATAGCCAAGGCGGTAAAGCGATGTAAGCTAGCCTCTATATTTGCCTTTGTTTCCGCTGTAATAACGGCGGCCTTCGGCATTGCTGGACTGTTCTTCGAGCCAACTGAGTCGACACTCGAGCCTCTAGCGTACTGGCTGGATCCGTTCATCTTGTTAGATGCTGTGGTAATCTTGGCTCTAGGCCTGGCAGTTCGCGCGAAATCCAGGATCGCTTCGATCTCTTTGATCATCTATTGGATTGTCTCAGTCATTGTGGCTCTCCTTGAGACAGGCCAGGTCTCAAGCTTGCTCGTTAATGCCATTTTCCTTTATGTCTACTGTCGCGGTGCCATAGGCGCCTTCCAATATCACAACCTAAAGCCCACGGACGAGCAAAACGCAAAGGGCCCAGCTTCTAGCTGGATGACTGGCATTGCTATCAGTTTTTTGGCGTTGGTGGTTATAGCTGTTGCTGCCTTCGTCGTCATGGCGAACTTACCATCGTCAGCACCCATCGAAGTATTGTTCAAAGAGGACATCCACCCCGCGCACAGAAAAGTGCTTATCGATTTGGGTATAGTCGAAGAAACCGATGAGATCCTCGCGCTCTATTCCACAGGGATCATCTCAATAAAGTCAGAGGGGAGCCTTCTAACGCAGACGGCTGTCATCGGATATGACGACTGGAGCGGGGAGCTGGAAATCTATTCCTTTCCCTATGCGGACATCTCAGAAATCCAAATCGATGAATACGGTGACTTCCTCAACGACACCATCGTCGCCGTTGAAGGCAATGGAGATGAGAACTGGATTTTTCTGATCTTGTCAGCCGAGAACGGAGGCGACCGAAAATTCATCGACCTCCTAGAGGAGAAGACGGGTCTTACAGCCATTGAACCCGTGCCGCTGGATCTCACGATCCAGGAATAAGCTTGCCGATCAGTGTGGCCAAGGGCAGATAGGCGCTTCACTAAGACCGTTATTAAGGCGACAGCGCTCATGGCCAAATATCCTTTCCGCGATGCTGAACAACGCTGGCAAAAGCGCTGGGATGATGAGAACGCTTTCGATGCCGAAACATCTTCGGAAAAGCCAAAATACTATGTCCTTGAGATGTTTCCCTACCCATCGGGGAAGATCCATATTGGCCATGTGCGCAATTACGCAATGGGCGATGTCATCGCCCGGGTGAAACGCGCCCAAGGCTATGACGTCCTCCACCCGATGGGCTTTGATGCCTTTGGGATGCCTGCCGAAAACGCCGCGATGCAGACGGGAAGCCACCCCGCCACCTGGACGTTTGAAAACATGGACGTCATGCGGACGCAGCTGAAGCGCATGGGCCTTGCCATCGATTGGTCCCGGGACCTAGCGACCTGTACCCCCGACTATTACGGCCAACAACAGCGCATGTTCCTTGAGTTCTGGAAGCGCGGCTTTGTGGACCGCAAAGAGGCGATGGTGAATTGGGATCCCGTCGACATGACGGTCCTCGCCAATGAGCAGGTGATCGACGGCAAGGGCTGGCGCTCGGGCGCCCCGGTCGAGCGTCGCACCCTCAGCCAATGGTTTTTCAAGATCACAGACCGGGCGGAGGATTTGCTGGACGCTCTCGACGATGGGCGCCTTGATGGCTGGCCCGAGCACGTCAAGCAAATGCAACGCAACTGGATCGGGAAGTCCAAGGGTCTGCAGATGGTGTTTCCTCTTCGAGGAAACAATTTGCCGATGGACGGGTTGGAGATCTATACCACACGTCCGGACACGCTCTATGGCGCGAACTTTTTAGGGGTGTCCCCGGACCATCCATTGGCCAAGCACTACGCCGAAAATGACCCCGGCCTCGCCGCCTTCCTACAGGAGTGCCAGGCCGCGGGGACCTCCGAAGAAGCCATCGAAAAGGCGGAAAAAAAGGGCTACCAGATCAAAGGTATTACCGGGCAGCACCCGTTTGACGACCGCGAGCTGCCTGTCTTCGTCGCCAACTTCATCCTCATGCAGTATGGCACCGGCGCCATCTTCGCCTGCCCCGCCCACGACCAGCGGGATTTAGACTTTTCCCGGAAGTATGACCTACCCGTCATACCGGTCATACTGCCAGAAGGCGCCGATAGTGCCGAGGTAGAGACCGAAGCCTATGTGGGCCCGGGCACTATGGTGAACTCGGGCTTCCTCGATGGGATGGACGCAACTGAAGCCCTGCCCGCGGCCATCGCCAAGATCGAAGAGATGGGCTGGGGCAAAGGCACAACACAATACCGCCTCCGCGATTGGGGGATCTCCCGCCAGCGCTATTGGGGCTGCCCCATCCCGGTCATTCATTGCGAAACCTGCGGCATCGTTCCTGTGCCCGATGCCGAGCTGCCGGTGAAACTGCCCGAGGTGCCCGCGGAGGAGTTTAAAAAGCCCGGTAACCCCATGGACAGGGCCATTTGTGACGACTGGCGAAACGTGTGCTGCCCCCAATGTGGAGGGGCGGCCCGGCGCGAAACCGACACCATGGATACGTTCGTGGATTCAAGCTGGTACTATGCCCGCTTTGCGTCTCAGCCAGACGATAAGCCCGTGGATCCGACCGAGGCCAATGCCTGGCTGCCGGTTGATCAATATATTGGCGGGATTGAGCACGCTATCCTGCACCTTCTCTATGCCCGCTATTTTGCGCGGAACATGAAGGATTGCGGGTATCTCGACACGGACGAGCCGTTCAAGAACCTGTTTACGCAAGGTATGGTGACCCACGCGACGTTTAAGGACGACCAAGGCAATTGGCTAAGTCCTGACGAAGTCGAGGTTGAAGGAAAGGCCGCGAAGCGGTTGTCCGACGGCGAACCGGTCTCAATGGGACCCATCGAAAAAATGTCCAAGTCCAAGAAGAATGTGGTGTCTCCGGATGAGATTGCCGACGCCTATGGCGCGGACGCCGCCCGTTTCTTTATGCTGAGCGACTCACCGCCTGAGCGGGATGTGGAATGGACCGAAAGCGGGGTCGAGGGCGCCTGGCGTTTTGCCAACCGGGTTTATGAGGCGGTGGAGAAGCATCAGGGCCTTCTCTCATCCGTCACCCCGGGCGCCGAAGGCGGACCGGGGTCCATGGATCCCGGCTCTCCGGCTGCGCCTCCGGCCGGGATGACGACAGAATTAGAAGACCTCCGCCGGGCCACCCACAAAACCATTGCGGGGGTGACGGACGATATTGAACATTTCCGATTCAACAAGGCCATTGCCCGGCTTTACGAATTCTTGGGCGCGCTCAAAGGCCTCAAAGCCGAAACCGACGCTGAAAAATTTGTCGCCGCCGAAGCCCTCAGCACCCTGACGCTGCTGGTGGCACCCTTCACACCGCACCTCGGCGAAGAGTGCTGGCACCTCCTTGGTGGCGAGGGGCTGTGCGCCCATGCGCCCTGGCCCATCGCGGACGACAGCCTCCTGAAAGAGGACAGCATCACCCTGCCGGTCCAGGTAAACGGCAAAAAGCGCGGTGACCTCACCGTCCCCGCCGACGCGGACAAGGATGCGGTCGAGGCAGCCGCGCGGGCCCACCCTGAGATTGACCGCTTTACGGGGGGCAAAGAAATCCGCAAAGTGATCGTGGTCCCCGGACGGATCGTCAACATGGTGGTAAGCTGATGCTAAATCGGATCCTCATTGCCCTAAGTTGCCTCGCAGTCGCTGGATGCGGCTTCACCCCTCTTTATTCGACCCAAGGGGAAGCGGGGATCCGGAGCGAAATCAGAAATGTGGCGGTCGCCGAAGTGGAAGGGCCGCCGGAGCCCGCACGGTTCCTATCCAGTGCGCTGCGCGATGCCCTGCCCGGCAACCAGGGCTCAAGCGCCCGCTATCAAATCACCCTTGAGCTTAAGGACCAACGGCGTGCCATTGCCGTGACGCGATCCGCGAACACCACCCGGTTTGACTATTATCTCAATGGGGCAATGGTCCTCACCGACACTGATACGGGGGCGACCCGTCGGCAAAGCTTTCAAACCATCGTCTCCTACGGTGTTGTCGAAAGTCAGTACTCCTCTCTTGTGGGGCGGGAGGACGCGGTGCGCCGCGCGGCCCTAGAAATGGCACGGCAGATTGAGATCGATGTTGCCCTATATCTCAAAGGCAGGGCGCCCGAGGCCACCGGCGCCGAATTGCCCGCCATTATCGACGACGACCTTCTCGGCGATGGCGGCATCGGGCAATAATGACCGCCCTTAAAGGCCGCGATATAGAGAATTTCGTCACCAGGCGGACAGAAAATATCCCCGTCGCGCTCATCTACGGGCCGGACCAGGGCCTGGTGCGAGAGCGCGCCCAAAAGCTTAGCCACCAGGTGGTCGAGGATTTAAACGACCCCTTTAACGCCATCGAATTGACCGACACAGATCTCTCCGAAATTGGTAAGCTGGCCGATGAGGCCGCTGCCCTCTCCTTCATGGGGGGGGAGCGGCTTATCCGCTTACGCCGGGGGGGTGATGCGGTGGGGAAGGCCGTCCTCTTCCTCCTTGATGGGATTAAAGAGGGGCGGGTGAAACCCAATGCCCTTGTGGTGATCGAGGCGGGGGACCTCAAAAAATCTCACGCCCTACGCAAGGCCTGCGAAGCGTCAAAGCATGCCGTCACCCTGCCGTGCTATACAGACAATCAAAAAGATGTGGTGACCGTTATCAAAGACGGCCTCGCCGCCGAAGGCATCACCGCGACGGATGATGCGCTTTTGGCTCTCGCCGACCGGCTGGGCGACGACCGGGGCTTAACGCGTACGGAGCTTGAAAAGCTCATTTTATATGTGGGGCCTCAATCGACCCGAAAGGGCGCTGCAAAAGCCACCATTGACGATGTCCGCGCATGCCTCGCCGATAGCACGGCTGACGCCACCTTTGATATTGTGGATTTGGCGTTGAGCGGACAGCCCAGCAAATTGTCAGAGGCCCTTCACCGGGCTGAGGCCGCTGGGGTATCCGCCATGGCCGCCATTCGCATTGCCCAAGGGAAACTCCTCCGTCTCCTCACGGTGCAAAACCATATTCGCGAGGGGGACGCGCCAAGCGCGGCAATGAAGAAACTCCGCCCCCCTATCTTTTTCGCCGAACAAAGACGGTTCGAAGATCAGCTTCGCCGTTGGCCCGCGCCAGCCCTAGAAGCGGGCCTCAAAGAACTGTTTGAAACCGATCTTGACGCCAAACGCACCGGCATGCCCCAGCGGGAAGTGGTCGAACGAACGCTGCTGAGATTGGCGGTGGGGGCCGCACGACGGTAATTGGGGGTTGCCAAAATCCCGCCTCCCCGCGGGGAGGCAATATGATCCCTATTCCGCCGACCTCACCTCAATAGCGCCAATATTCTGTGCCCGTATCTGATCTTCAATCTTGGACCAGTCCCCCACTATGACCCATGTAAGATCATCGGGGTTGATCGTCGCTTCAGCTGCCGCCGCTAGATCATCAATCTGGAGCGCCCGATACCGATCAACGCGGCCCGTCGCATAATCGAGGGGGCGGCCATAACTATTATTCGTCATCATTGAGAACAAAACAGACCGGGCGGTTTCAAATTCCCCAGGGGCGGCACCGATAATGCTGGCCACGGTTTGATCGAGTTCGTCTTGGGTGGGCGGACGGTCGCCGAGGACGGCACGCATCTCCGATTGAAGTTCCCTGATGGACGCACCGGTCTTATCCGCCTGGACAGGGGCTTGAATAGAGTAAACACGCTGTCCAGCAGCTAAGGGGGTGCCTGACCGCACGCCGTAAGACCAGCCTTTATCCTCCCGCAAGTTCATATTAATCCGTGAGAGGAAGTTCCCGCCAAAGCTATCATTCATGGCGGCCAGGGCGGTGTCCCCATCCGTACCGGCGGGGCCAATAAGGCGCCCCGCCAAAATGAGAGACTGCTGGCTTCCCGGCTTATCCACTACAATCACCCGCGCCGCGCCTGGGTTTTCCCGGACAGGCAGGTTCTTCGTTGTGGCAGGACCTGAAGATCGCCAATTGCCAAAGGCCTCTTCTAGCAAGGGTAGCACACTGTCCGCCTCGATGTCGCCGGATACGAACAGCTTTGCCCCCTCCGGCCGCAGCCATGCATCCCGCCACGCAATAAGATCATCCCGGGTAATGGCGGCAATGGTTGCCACGGACGTCTCGATATCTTCATCTTCCCCATAGGGATGGTCTTGTCCGTAGAGGGCCGCCCGCAGCGCCCGGCGGGCGAGAGCATTCACATCAGCTTTTTCTTGCCGCAGGCCGTCCGTCACCTGACGGCGATATTTCTCGACCTCTCCCTCAGGAAAGGAAGCGTTTTGAACGATATCGGCAAGAAGATCCAAACTGTCCGCAAGATTGGGTTTAAGGGCAGATAAATACGCCTTGGAGTCGTCCCTTGTGTTATACACATTAATCCGGGCACCAAGGGCCTCGGCTTCTTCTGCCAGACCCTGGGCATCCATGCGTGCAGTTCCCTCATCCATGAGGTCCATCGCCATATCCGCCAGACCACGGATGGCAACCCGCCGCTCACGCAAGGGGATATTATCGGTTGCAATACCCGCATCGAACTGCAGCGCCACCTCGACCACCGGCACGGTGGGTCGCGGGGCGACTACCACTCTCAAACCATTAGACAGGGTCGCTTGCGTGATGTCAGGAAAACTGACCGGCCCAGGCGCACCCCGGGCCGGTAGGCCCTGGGACCGATCATAGGCGGGCGCATCGACACCATAGGTTGGAAACGGCAAAACGGTGAGGGTGTAGTGCCCCTGTTCCAACACATCGGCACTCGCTGCTTTGACATCCGCTACCTTGGCCGCTTGCATTCGGTCGAGATTTTCGTCGACGTAGAAATCGGGGTCATCCACGAACACCGCGCCCCTGGCCAAACTCGCGGCCTTCCCGGCCACCGCCTCAAGGCCACGCACCTCCGCCGACAAATAGGTGATCTTGGCCCGATCAAGTTCTGATCGCGACGGTCCACGCCGAAGGAAAAGATCAATTTCTTCGTCCAGAATGTCATTGATTTGCCCAAGGACATCCTCTGATTTGGCATCAATGATGAACATCACCTGGCCCGATAGCATCGCCTCTAAATAGAACGCACTCACCCCATTGGCGATTTGCTCTTCATCGACGAGACGACGGTACAGTCGGGAGGTCTTTCCCCCCGCTAGCACCCGGGTCATCAGATCAAGGAGCGGCGATGCCGCCGTCCCCGTGGGCGGCGCCACATAGGCACGATAGAGCCTGGGCTGCGCCACCCGATCATAGAATAGACCCGACTTATTTTGGGCAAGAGGGGTGGAGTTCACCTCTGGCTTTAACAGAGGCGGGCCCGAAGGGATGTGCCCAAAATATTTCTCCATTAACGGACGCACCTCGTCCGCGCTCACATCCCCCGCCAAGGCGATAGTGGCATTGGCGGCACCATAATATTGCAAAAACCAAGCGTTGACATCGTCGAGGGTGGCGCTGTCCAAATCCGCCATCGATCCAATAGTCGGATGATGGTATGGGTGACCCACCGGATACAGATTTTTGTAAATTTCCTGCCAAACGCGACTGCCGAAGGGGCGATCCTCACCAAGACGCTTTTCATTCTTGACGACACCGATTTGGTTATCGAGCTTCTCTTGGGTGACCGCTCCCAATAAATGCCCCATCCGATCGCTTTCTAAGAACAGGGTTTGTTCCAGCGCGGCGGTGGGGACCGTTTGGTAATAGTTAGTACGATCCGTACTCGTGGTACCATTATATTGAGTGGCGCCCATATCTTTGAGGGCGACAAAAAAATCCCGATCGAAATTCTCCGACCCATTGAACATAAGGTGCTCAAATAGATGGGCAAAGCCTGTTTTCCCTGCGGGCTCATCTTTCGATCCCACATCATACATCACCTGAACCGCGACGATGGGCGCCTTACGGTCCTCATGCACGACAACCCTTAAGCCATTACCCAGCCGAAACTCTTCATAGGGAAGAGAGACATGGAGGGTTTCGGCCTCTGCGGTTGTGAACAAGAAAACGGTAATTAAAAGCGGAGCAAGAAGAGCGCGGGCGAGCATGAATATCCTTTAGGCGGTCAAGCGAATCCAAACCCATAAACTCGCCTTCCAGGGGCGCCCGGTCAACTCACCCTTCAGTAACAGAAAAAGGGCCCGCCGCAGCGAGCCCTTTAACACCCCCGTTCGGCCGCCGCGGATTTACCGGGCGCCGAACATGCCCCCAAACAGGTAAGCTGCCGCCTCACTCAACACCCGCGCAATCGCGGTCACCAAACTGCACAGAATGGTGCTCTCCGTGATGAAGGTGCGGTAAAGAACCTTTGCCTGATCCCCAAGGAACCCAGGCTCCCCTAACGCGCCCCCCAGAAACTGCGCCGCATCTTGAAGCGCGAGAATCCCTTGCGGGAAATACATGAATGACAAGACGAACAGAGCGAGTGCCACCACGAAAGTGAGAACCAGCTTTGACGTCGCGCGAAAGATAATACCCATCAGTTTGCCCAACTATGACTACCCCTGACTCAAACCTTAACGGACGGTAACGATCTGTCAAGAAAGGTTAATAGGGGAAATTGGCCACACATTTGTGACACTCCCCAATTGGTGGGGATCGCTTCACCATAAAGCTGTTCGCCAAATTGGTTGTCCCTCCCCTCCAAAAGGATAGCCCTGCCCCCCTATTGCCTATCTATCGATTTTGAAGGCATCCGGCATACTCAATAAAACGAGTAAGGAAGATCAATATGCGGGCCTTTTTGTTAACAGCTGCTCTCACTGTTTCAATAACAGTACCGTCCCACGCGGCTGTTCAGCCCGTCAATACATTAATTGATTTTGAAAATGCCAGTAGCTTCTACGGATTAGAAGAAGGCGACACGATCACGGACCAGTTCTTGGACGATTTTGGAGTGTCCTTTTCCTCCCCTCAAACATCGCAACTCGCCGAACAAGGGGACCCCTTATACGGGTTTGTTGGATCCAGAGGTCGAGCCAACGATACGACGGACCCTGCATCCCGGTTTGGGAATTTTTTCCTCACAACCATATTCGAAGGCCCGCTTGCGGAACTTGAAATTACCTATGCCGATCCGGTTGACGCTCTTAGTTTTGACATAGCCGACGTTGATGGGCCGGAGGTGTTTACGATTGAGGCCTATTCCATCGATGCGGTCCTGCTTGCCACACAGACGATCACAGCGGGAGACCCTGGAACAGGGGACCGGATAGCCACCCGCGTGGGGTTTGAAGATCTCGCCGCCCCCATCTCCCGCGTAGAGTTGAGCGGTGTACGGCATAATGGTACCATCGGGATTGCCTTTGATAATTTCGATGTGAGCCGAAACATTGCTGCTCCCCCTCCCACCCCAACCCCCTTGCCCGGCGCATTTGGTTTCTTCGTCAGCGGCATTGCGGGGTTGTGGTGGGCCCGCCGGGGAAGGTTGAAAGCCCTTCCTGTAACCTAATGGAGAGAGATGTATGAGAATAAAAGCTTTAACAGCAGGTATCGCATCAATCTGCATTGCATGGTTTGTCAGTGACCAAACCCTGGCCCAATCTGAAGCAACAGATTATCTGCGCCCCCAACGGGGTGTTACACAAGCCAACGAAACTATTGACGGATACTACCTTATTCTTCGGGACGTCCTCTTACGAGAAAGCGAATTTAATGACGTCGCAAACGCGATTTGGACATCGTCAATTGTCGGCGCTCATGCTCTACAAATAACACGCGACCCTGTAACGCAGACCTATACCGTTATCGGAGCAAAGGAAAGCACGAGCCTGTGGCACTCATACAGCTATTGGCGCCATTCGGATGATCCGGTTGTTCAAAAATTTTCAAGTGCGGGAACGAACGCCCCTCCGCGCCCAGCGGATGTCGAAATTGAAACATGCTCCACGGAGATCCCAGCAACGCTCGCGCGACGCGTTTACTGGTTGTGGGATACAGCGCTTCTTAATGCTCGCTACACTGCGGCCCCGCAAATGCTTCGAGATACGACAATGCAGTTTCTGTTGTCGACCGTCGATAGGTCAGGGGAAATGTGGGACCCCGGGGTTGATACCGCGAACGGTAGTATCGCTTTATCAATATATGCCCTCAATGATTTATGTTGGCTCGGTCGTAATGGCCGCCGCCTGGACGAGGCAAACGCCCGCCTCGACCAACTCCGTAACCGTTTAGAAGAGAGGCGGTTCACAAAAGGAGCGTCGTGGGCACAAGTCCATCGTACGGAGTATGAGTCTCAAATGACAGTCTTCGAAATCATGCTTTCAGAGAACGACACTCAACCATAGGCCCCTATCCGATCGGGTAGGGTTCCTCTCAATTTAGGCAGTTTGATAGGCCGCCGAACCCCTCTAAACTCCTCTCGTTCGCGAAGGAGGATACATTGAAAGGCATTGTTTATCGCTTCTTCCAAGACTATGTCGAAGAAACATGGTCAGCAGAGCTTGTTGATGAAATGCTGTCTCTGGATGGGCTTTCGACCGAGGGCGCATTTACGTCCGTCGGCAACTATCCGCATGACGACTTTGTACAAATGCTCGCCTTTGTAGCCGATCGTACCAATATCGACCTATCCCAACTCATCTATAATTTCGGCGAAGCCCTCTTTCATCGGCTAGCCTCAGCCCACCACGACGTTATTGCGGGCTTTGATAGCTGCATTGACCTTCTAGCGGGAATTGAGTCGGTGATTCACCGTGATGTCCGCAAAATCTATGATAATACTGAGCTACCGCGCTTTGACGTGGTAAATATACAAGGTAAAGAAGAAATAACTATACAATATAGATCATCGCGTCCATTTGCTGATCTTGCCCATGGTCTTATTGCAGGCGCCATTTCTTACTACGGTCTTAATGCTTCATCAACAATTATCAGAGAAACTCCATTATATTATAAAGATAACGCACGTTTCCGAGTTGTGTTCAAAGGAAAGGGCGTGAAAGATGAGGTTCACGCAAACTGACGGGAATACCGCAACCACTTTGCCAATTCTCCAACGAAAATTGGCAAGAGAAACGCGCGCCCGTCAGGAAGCAGAATTCCTCTTAGAAAAGAAGACCTCAGAACTTTTCTCTGCCCACTGCCGCCTTGAAGAGGAGCTTAATCGTGCGCGAGATCTCGCCACCGCGATAGAAACCTCCACGGATGGCGTGGCCTTCACCGATAGCGACGGTGTGTTCCGTTACATGAATACATCCCATGCTGAGATGTTTGGGTATGATGTTACAGAGCTGATTGGTCAAAGTTGGTCCGTCCTTTACTCTGACGACGTTCTTTCCGTCTTCAACGATGTTATTATGCCCACCTTTTTTAAAGAAGGCGCGTGGCGCGGCGAGGCGGACGGTGTTACCAAATCAGGACAACCACTTCCCCAAGAGATCAGCCTCACCAAGCTACCAACGGGTGGGATCCTCTGCACCACCCGTGACATCACAGAACGGCGGCGGCGGGAGAACACGGCCCGCGAACTGGCCGAGAAGCTAAGACACGCCGAACAACAATCCGCCGTCCTGACATTAACAAATTCTCTTACCCACGACTTTAATAATCTGATTTCTGCAATCGCAGGATATGCGCATCTTTTGCATACAGATTCCGAAAACATGCCAAAAACAAAGGAACGCGCATACCGCATTCAACAGGCGACGGAAAAAGCAGCAGATCTCGTTAAATCACTGGAAGAGCGCGGCGAAGATGGGTTACAGGAATGCTCAATCCTTGATCTTAGAGCCGTGGTGAAGGAATGTCTTGATATCGCTGAAGCGATCAAACCAATCGGCGTATCAATCTCAACTGACTTTCCTGACTTCGCGTTCGTCTACTGTAATGAGATGCTCCTCTCACGCAGTATTTTGAATATTATCAAAAATGCGTTCGAGGTCATTGAGCCGGGAACCTCTATCCACCTGCGTATAGGCCGGGACTCAACGTCCCTGCCCGGTCAATCAAGCTGTGCCTATCACCTCGGCGATCAATATAATGATCACGCGTGGGTTCTTGAGATTATCGACCGTGGGCCGGGCCTTCACGGAAGCCAACTTGCGGAAATCTTTAATCCTGGCTTTTCGACCAAAAGCCGCCTGCGTAACTCTGGCCTCGGACTTTTCTCCCTCACACGACTCGCCGATTCGCAAATGGCCGCTGTGAGTGTCGAAAGCCAGGTTGGGTATGGGACACTCTTCCGCCTTGGTTTTCCGATTATTGAAAGCCAAGGCCCAAAATCCGACCCGCGTCAGGATATCCACTCCGTAGACGTACGCTCGGATGGATATATTCTGGTGGTTGATGATGACCATTTGGTGGGGGAGATGTTAGCCGAGACCTTGCAAAGCAAAGGATATCCATCCGTTTGGGTTAGCGAACCGAGCCAAGCGCTTCAACGAATTAGAGAGAACCCTGAGGCGGTTTCCGCCTTAATCACAGACTATAATATGCCCCAGATGAACGGCGTTCAGCTTGTGAAGGAGGTCACCCCCCTCCTTGAGCGAAAGATTCCAATACTGATTTGTTCTGGGCAACCGATACCGCGACGCCTTCCGCCCTCTGTCGACAAAACAATGCGTAAACCAATCTCAATTGCCGAGCTTACGGACACGCTTAGCGCCTTATTACCGGGAATGTCTAAATCAACGATGCTGTAGAAATAAATATTATTCATGTTGGAGATAAAATGAGAGTTCTTTTAGCAGATGATCATGATTTGGTCCGTGATGCAGTGGCCGCCCTCATGCAGGCCGACGACCCTGACACAATCATTCTAAACGCCGCCTCCGTTCAAGAGGCGATAACCGTGGCCGATCAAGATGACGCGCTCGACATCATTGTTCTAGACCTAAAAATGCCGGGTATGGACGGTTTAAACGGCGCTCAAAAGATGATGAGCCGTTATCCCAGCCTTCCGTTGGTGATCCTGTCAGGGACCGCTACGTCACTATTGTCAGAGCCGCTTTGAAAATCGGTGTGCGGGGCGTTTTACCTAAAACGCTGTCTGGGCC
>CALFRH010000088.1 GCA_937919225.1 uncultured Parvularcula sp. | reverse complement strand
TGGCCCTTGCCACCTTGAAGACTAAGCACTTTGACAAGATCTCAGGATGGCTTACGCCACCGGCCGTTCATGAGGGGCCGGTATATGGGGGTGCGCGTGCAAGCACCCTTCAGGGGCCCGATGGCACCCTCCTTGAACTGGTGGAGGCATAACCCCATGCGCGCACAACAAATCGTCGTTGCCCGCCCCATCAATGCGCAGCCTGTCGCAGCGGACTTTCGCCTCGAAGAGATAGAGTTGCCAGCACCAGAGGCCGGTGAGCTTCTCGTGCGAACCCGCGCCCTGTCCCTTGACCCTTACGTGGGCTCGACCCTCCGTGGACGCCATATGGGACATGACTCAGGCGCCCCTGGCACGCTGGTGGTCGGCCTCGGGATTGGGGAGATTTTGGAAAGCCAAGATGGGGATTTTTCCCCGGGCGACCTCATCGCCGCGGAAATTGGCTGGCGCGACCACGCCATTGTCAAAGCCGAAACCGCGCGGAGAGTGGATGCGACTCTCACCCCACTTTCTTTGCACCTTGGTGTCCTGGGGATGCCGGGGCTTACCGCCTATGCCGGTATGACCCATCGAGCCAAGGCGCGGGCGGGCGACAAGGTTCTCATCTCATCGGCGGCGGGGCCAGTGGGCGGAACCGCGGGGCAGATTGCGCGGATCCATGGCGCCACCAAAGTGGTCGGCATCGCAGGCTCACCGGAAAAATGCGCCTTGGTCGAGGACAAATATGGCTTTGATCAGTGCATCAATTACAAAGAAGAAGGCTGGCAGGATAAGATCGCCAACGCCTTCCCCGAGGGCATCGATGTTTACTGGGACAATGTGGGCGGAGAGTTACTCAACACCGCGCTTACCAACCTTGCGCTTTACGGACGCGTGGTGCTCTGCGGCTTGGCCAGCCAGTACCATGTGGATGACCGCCCCGCCGGGCCCAATCCCGGCCTCTACATCGGCAAACGCGCTGAGCTTTATGGGCTAGTCGTGTACGACTTTTATGGCGAACAAGCGGATTACGCGGCGAAAGCCGCCCAATGGATCGCCGATGGCAAGCTGACGTACGTCGAAGATGTCGCGCAAGGGCTTGTCGCCGCACCCGCGCAGTTTGAAAAACTGATGCGTGGCGAGAACATCGGCAAAACCGTGGTCCGGTTAGACTGACAAGCCTTTATCCGTGTTCCTCTCGCCCATATCGGTACTGACCGAGGAATAAGAGAGGAATAGACGCCACCACCAGCACAATGGCCGCCATGATGAGGGGGTCGCCCCACCCCGCTTTCGCGGCTTGGCCCGACATGAAGGGCGGGCCAAACCCGGCACCAATAGCAAAAAAGCCGTAGAGGCAGCCATAGATGGCAGAGTAGCTCCGCATCCCGAAATATTTCGTCACCAGAAAGGCAAGGAAATCATACTCAACCCCCGCGCCAAATCCAATCATCAGAATAGCGACGGTCGCCAGTTCCGGCGAGGTATTCCCCCCCGATAAGATCCACAGGGCCAAGGCGGGACTTGATAAGAAAACAAAGGCCACCAGGGGCGCCCAAAATCGATCGATAAGATACCCGCCCACCAGGCGTCCCGCCAGCACCGCGAGGCCGGTAAGACCCGCAAGGCCCACAGCCTCCTCAATACCAAAGCCGCTGGCTTGCAAAATTTGCTCAAGATTCGGAATTGGCGCACCAAGCGAATAGCTAATCAGCACAAAACACACAGCCAGCAAGGCAAAGCGCCACGACAATACGGCTTGCTTCACCGTATCCCCGGGCAGGGTTTCACCAGGAGCGAGCTTCCTCTGCACAGGCGGCTCTGTCCCAACACGACCGAAGAGATAAAGCGCAATCGGTATCGTCGTGATCACCAAGAATAGGAGGCCCGCCCCATATTCGAGGCGTAGGCCATTCTCCGCAATCTTAGGCAGGATGAAGTTCAATACCAACACCCACAGCATAGCAACGCCCAACACAGGGGGCACCATCACAAGAAACTTTGACTTCACAATGCGGGCTGACTTGGCCGGCTCATCGCTGAGGTCCCGCAATCCCAACAGGGCGATAGGAAACGCAATAAGGATCGGCAACGCCCCTAAGAAGATGTAGGCGGTACGCCAATCATAGTCCGTCACCACCTGTTGGGTTGAGAATTTTGCCAGCGTGCCGAACATACCCGTTGCGATAAGAGCGATGCCAAGGGCAAATCCTCTGTTCCGGTCGAACCAATTGTTCACCGGTCGGGTGAAGGTGATGGGCAGCGTGCCCGCCCCTGATATGGCCAACACGGCCCATAAGAACACGAAAAGCGGTTTGGATCCGGTATTCAGGGACATCGCCATGAGCGATAATCCGAACCCAACAATCGAAATGAGGGCCACCTTTCGAGCCCCCACCCGATCCGCCAGGATTCCGATAATCGGCGACATAAAAAAAGCGCCAATGGTGTAGACCGGCAAGGCAAGCAAAACATCAGCAGGCGTCCATCCGAACTCGCGCGCGATCGGACCGATGAAAACACCAATCGTATAAAACGGCAAAGGGGACAACCCTAAGCCCACGCCAACCGCAGCAGCGGACACCACGGGCCAGCCGCGACCAAATTCCGATGGATGTGCCATGCACCAACCTTAAATGACCTATTTCTATACCATAATAATGCCCGGGGGAGGTCAAGAGCGCAAGGCTATCCCAGGCCTGTCGTGCGCCGATCTGTGTCGGCGCGATCACGTAACAGATTTAACGCGCAGGTCTTCGATCTCAGCGCCACTCAGTCCCAGAACGGATTGCAATACTTCATCCGTGTCAGCCCCTAAGGTAGGTGGCGGCCGTGCGTCGTTGAGGTTCGCCGAAAAGCGAATGGGAGACGCCACCGTGCGTTGGCCATCGCCATGATCGAGAATCATCTGTCGCGCCGCCGCCTGTTCTGACTCCAGCGCATCAGCAACGGCGTTTATCGGCCCGCAAGGGACATGATGGGTTTCCAGCAACTCAATCCAGTCATCAGTTGTCCGCTGCGCCATGACCTCTGCCAAAATGGGCGTGAGCCGGTCCCGATTCTTCACCCGCGCCGCATTGGTCGTAAAGGCAGGATCCGCAGGAAGCGCCTCATGCCCCACAAGATCGCAAAAGGTCTTAAACTGATGATCATTGCCAATGGCCAAAACCATGTGCCCATCTTGGGTTGGAAAAACCTGGTAGGGAACAATATTAGGATGTGCGTTCCCCAACCGGCCGGGCGATGTACCGGACGCAAGATAGTTCGATGCCTGATTCGCAAGCATCGCCAGCTGACAATCATGAAGCGAGACGTCAATATGACGCCCCCGACCGGTGGCCTCCGCCTCCCGCAAGGCGGCCAGAATGCCGGTCACCGCATAAAGACCAGTGAAGAGGTCCGTTACCGCCACACCCACCTTCATCGGCTCGGCCCCGGGCGTCCCATCCGGCTGCCCGGTGATCGACATCAGCCCCCCCATGGCTTGGATCAAATAATCATACCCGGCCCGATGACTGAGAGGACCCGTTTGCCCAAACCCCGTGATCGAACAATAGACAAGACCGGGGTTCGCATCCGATAGCTGTTCATAGTCTAGGCCGTATTTCTTCAGCCCATCCTTCTTGAAGTTTTCTAGAACGACATGGGACTGGCCAGCCAGCTGGCGGATAAGGTCCGCCCCCGCATCTTGGGTGAAATCCACCGTGATCGATTTCTTATTTCGGTTCGCACACTGAAAATAGGCGGCGTCGCCATTCTCTAAGAACGGGGGACCCCACCGCCGCGTATCGTCGCCCGTGCCGGGACGCTCGACCTTAATTACTTCGGCCCCGTAATCCGCGAGAAGTTGGCCCGCCCAAGGGCCCGCCAAAATGCGAGAGAGGGCCAGGACGCGAATACCGTTTAGGGGACCCACCACCGTCATGATGGGGCCTCATCTCCAATAGAGGACAATATTGTAGGGGCGATTTGCAATGCTGCCTCCTCCATCACAGACCGCTTTATATCGAGCCGCTCCACCAAAGCGGCGTGCGGCATAGCCTTGGCCGCGTTTCGGCTCGCCTCCAAAAGTCCCGACTGGGTCGCAATAATCGTCGTCGAATGCATCATCGTCGAAAACCGATCCTCACACGGATAGGAGAAGGCCGCGCGAAAAGCCGCGTTCGTGCCTTCCCCGGCCCTCGCCTGTTCTACGAACAACTCATACGCACGGGACAATGGCATGTCATCTAGCCGTTTGGTGACGGTAAAGCCCCAGGCGTCGGCCAACCCGTCCAAGCTGGTCGAAAGAGGCTTTGGAACCGGGAACTTGGTTAGCATTGCCTCTCTCGTTGCGGCGTCGAAATAGGGGACATCAATGAGAATTAGACGCCGTACACGGTCAGGGCTCATCGCCGCCATTTCGATGGCCACAAGGCAGCCGGTATGGAACCCCAAAACATCGACGGGTGTGCTCGGGGAGACGTCATCAGCCACAGCGGCCATCGCGGCAGCATAGTCAGAAATACTGGCTTCCCCTCGGCAAGGTGAAGAGCCGCCATAACCCGGATAGTCCGGCGCGATGACTTGCCATCGTTCTGTCAGTAACGGCGCAACAGTCTCGAAATAGGCCCCGCTATAGGGCGCAGGATGCAGGCATAAGAGGGACGGCGAGGCCTCTGCCCCCGCGCTCCCGTCCCAATGGCGCGTGTGAATCTGACCCGCTGGTCCGTCCACATAGGACTTTTCCATTAATGTCCACCCTCCAACCGGTCCATCTGCCGGAGATAGGCCCTGCGCCCCGCCCTGGCCCCTATGATAGTAATAAGTCCAACGAGAAGAGCCATGAGAGCCATCGCATATCGCAAATTCTCTTCCCCAAATACATTATCCGATAGCATCCCAACGCCCACCGGACCGATGATGGCTCCCGTTAGGCTAATGGCCATATAGTAAAGAGCAACAATCTGGGCCCGTACCTTCCCAGGCGTCAGCTGCAAGAGAGCCGTCACGCCGACGCAGGAAACAATCCCAATACCGACTGTGTTAAACACCAGGACACCAAAAGCAGATACCCCAGTAGGCATTAGGGGCGCGATGGCACCGGTGGGCACCATCAGCAAGGTACCGATAACCAAGAGGAGATATGGCGCATCTCGCCGACCGCTGGCCCGCCACTTATCAACAGCCCAGCCGGTGACCCAAATCGTAACGGGACTGATGGTCAAGATGGTGATGCCATTAACGGTGCCATAAAGCTGGGAGGACCAGCCCCAGGTTCGCTCAAATGTTGCCGGCATCCATGTGCTCTGAGAATAAGCCGTCACCGTCATGGCACAAACAAACAAGGTCATGCCGACGAAGGCGCCCCATCGCTTTCTCATATACCCCAGCGTATCGAGCAGGTGGCCGCCTTTCAGCCCTGCCTCACTGTCCGCCACCGCCTGGCGTGTAGGTTCGCGGATCAAAAAGAAAGGTATTGCGATGAGAAGACCCGGTAACCCAACGATAAGGAATGTCAGCTGCCACGGCGCGAGATCCCCCACCAAAGGGATGGCAACACTTGGGCTGCGGATCGTCCAATCGATAATGGCTGCGCTCAACAGGTTGGCAAACCCAGCGCCCAGAACCAAGGCGGAGGTATAAACAGCGATGGGCTTTCCCCGCTTATGGGGCGGAAAACTGTCGGCAATCATCGACATGGCGCAGGGGCTAAGGGTCGCCTCACCAGCGCCAACCCCCACCCGCGCGAGAAATAGCTGCCAATAGGATTTGGCCAAGCCCGACAGGGCCGTTGCAATCGACCAGACGATAATACCGATACCAACAATATAGGTCCGTCGGCGATGATCCGCTAACCACCCAAGGAAGATCCCCGACGTTGCATAAAAGGATGCGAAGGCCAGCCCGCCGACCATGCCAATTTGTGTATCCGTCAGGGAAAGGTCGACTTTAATTTGCTGTGCCAACAGGCCAAAAATATATCGGTCGATGAAAGACGATATATAAGCAAGGGTCAGGATCAGGACCATGCCCCAAGCATATTTTGCACTCGGGTACGTAGCCTCGTCGCCTACACTGTCAGTTGACGACACAGTTTCGTCAGTGTCACTGGTTTTTTCCACAGCTATTGTTCCTCAGCGGCACCCCTCCCCCGAGGGCCCGCATATGCTATTCGTCAACGCGACCCGTAATCGTATAAATAACCACAAGATTGTCGTCGGCATCGACAATCCCAATCTCGCGCCCTGTCCGACCATCTTTCGTGATGAGCTTTTCTTCTCCATAGACCTTAAGGCCCAATGCCCGCGCGCCCTCCATCACACCATCGACATCCGCCATATCGAGCACGATGGCACTCCGCCGCGGTAAAGGCGGTGTATCGAGCGCAAGGCCACCCGCTTCCACCAAGGCCATGCTACGCGGCGCATCTTCTGTAGACAGAACAGCGAAGCGCATCTTCGCCTCTTTGGGAATTTCGAAGACGGTATAGGAGTAGGAGTTCTCATCGGACTCTTTAATAAACTCGATGGTAAACCCAAGTACGCCCTCGTAGAATTTGAGCGCCTCTTCAAGATTGCTGACGACATAGGTTGCGCGTTGGAACCGCACGGGAGGTTTTGACGACGCCATGGTTTTTCATTCTCCTCTAGAGCCTGTTGCAGCCTGAATGATTCAGGTTACAGCTCTAAGTTTTTATTTTTGAGTGCGTGAGCCGACTTTCGCTGGTCCACGTTAGCCGCTGCGCCCTCTAGAGATCCGCCTTGGTCCGTTGGCGGACGCGACAACACTGTACCCCGACATTAGCACTGAAATAGAGATTGGCGAGGGCCCGAGGCATAAACGCCATCCCCTCCTCCACATCCTGAATGGGCTTCAAACGCCCCTCGCGAATCCAGCCTGCCATTTCGTCCATCACTGCCTCAAACCGATCAAGGTGGTTATAGACGAAGAAGCCGTTTATCCGCCCATCAACCTTCCGCAAATTCGTATAGTTCGTCGGACCGAAAGGGTTATCCAATGTGTATTCAGAAATCGACCCACAAAGCACAATACGAGCCCGCATGGCGAGATGATCGAGGGCTGCGGTCAGCGTCTCACCGCCCACATTATCAAAGTAAAGATCAATACCGTCAGGGAACAGTCGTGCAATGGCTTGAGGAACATCTTCATCGCGATAGTCAATAACGTCATCGCAGCCCAGTTCCTTTAGAAAGGCGCACTTTTTGGGCCCGCCCGCAATACCCACCACACGCTTTGCACCCGCAATGCGCGCCAATTGCACCACGATGGACCCCACACCGCCCGCAGCACCGGAGATCAGTACTTGATCGCCCTTCTTGGGGTCCCCGCATGCGAACCATCCCGCATGGGCGCTAAGGCCGGTCATGCCAAGGACACCGGCCCCAAGCTCCAAGGGCAAGTCGCGGTGGGGCATGGGGAAAAATTTTTCTTGGGGCGTAAGGCTCGTCGCCTTGTAGGACTGCCACCCCATCTGACCCTGCCAAAACTCACCGATACTGATATCATCACGGTTCGATGCAATCACTTCGCCCACACCGCGACCGTGGATGACATCGCCAGGCTCCAAGACACGCTCTCCCGCCGCACCGGTGCCTTGCATGTAAAAGCGCATCACTGGTGCCACGCCGAGCACATGGGTCTTCAGAAGCACTTCACCCGCACCCGGTTCGGGGATGGGTTCCTCCGTCCACATAAAATCGTCGGGCGTTATGTGACCGACGGGCCGTTTGGCCACGCGCCATTGGCAGTTCACATCCTCACGGAAAGCGTGTGCCTCGGCGAGGGCGGTGAAGCCCTCAAGATAGCGCACTCTATCGTGGATGGCGGCTGTCATCACTCGGACGCTTCTGTCCGTGTGACTTCATTCACCTCATAGAAATAGCCATCAAGGTCAAAGAAAGAGACGCCAATCATATATTTCTTGACGCCATCAGCACCAACAATATCCCACTCATACGGATCTTGATAAATTTGGGAGCCAAGTTTTCGTGCCGCTTCGCACGCTCTTTTCGCATCCGACGATCCGACCACAAAAATCGGGGCACCAAACTCCACCCGGGTGGGCACCGGCGGCGCGTCCATCTTTGGGTTGACCCACTCCAGCAAGCCGATCATCCCAATTACGGGGTCATTCGCCTTCATGATAATAAGGTGGGTTTCATCCCCCGCCTTTCCTGTGGCCAACCCCGTCCCCGTCAACGTAATGGGCCGGTCCAACCACCGCTCCATCAAGAAGACCTGCTCATACCATTGAGCGGCCTTTTGAACGTCCCGTACAATCAGTGTGGTGCGCTTAATGCTATCGGCCATGGACATACCCCCTCAGATCGACCCGATGGCCGGTGCCTCAATCAACAACACCTGGCAATCAGCAATTCCTTCACGGAGCTTTTTGACCTCTTGATATTCAGGCGATTGCCAAAACCTCTCAGCGGTCGCCTTATCGGGCCATTCGGAGATGACCATCGACGCCCCATCCCCGAACGCGCCCTCAAGTAAGGTGGCCCCAGGGCCGCGGAGGACGTAGCGACCGCCCATCTTCGCGACCAATGCACCGGCGGCCTTGCCATACCCCTCGATAAAGCGATCGCGATCCGAAATTTTGGCCGTGACAATCATATAAGCTGGCACCGCAGATCTCCTCACTTTGGTCCGCCAACGAACACCAGGGGGATGGTGTCTTTTCACTGGCATTTGTTAGGTTAGTATATCATTATAACATTTACACTCGGCAGAAAAGGCCCGTCGGCTGCAAATTCGGCCCGTCAGGTCAACGAACAGCAGGGAGATTGAGTATGGCCAGCGATAATCGAGGTAGGGTTTCACGGCGAGGTCTATTGGCAGGTTCCGCCGCGGGTGCGGCAGGCTTCATGCTCTATGAAGGGGCGCAGGCGGCAAGCGCCAATGCGGCGAAACCCGGCGACGGCGTAACGGTCGCCGCCGACGGCGGGTATGAAACAGTGCCGCTGGCCAAGGATACTATCCGGGTGATGGCCGTCCAATCCCGTGTGCGCGCAGTCGATCTGGGCAATCTGCGCCGGACTAGGCGCGAGAACTTGCGTCATATGCTGGGCCTTATCGATGCGGCAAATAATTGGGGGGGACGGAGGGATCTCCTCTTTTTCCATGAGTTTCCGATTACCGGCTATTCCAACCGTTGGGGGCGGCAGGACGCCCTGCGCGCCGCTATCGAAATCCCGGGAGAGGAAACACAAGCCATTGGCGCAAAGGCGAAGGAGTATGGCTGCTACATCGTCTTTGGATCCTATGCGAAGGATCCCGATTGGCCCGATCACGTGCTTTCCATCACCACGATGGTGGGGCCAGACGGGTCTGTCATCGATAAACATTGGAAGGCGCGCAATATTAAGGGCGTATTCGGACCAGGGTTTGAGCTGTTCACCACCACCATCTATGACGTCTTTGATCGCTATGTGGAGATGTATGGCGAGGACCATGTGATCCCCGTAACCAAGACCCCCATCGGGAACATTGCCACAAGCTCGGTACAGCGAGAACCAGAACTGTTCCGCGCCTTCGCAATGAAGGGGGCTGAGATTATCCTCCGCACCGCAACGGGCGGCTTTACGCCCATCGATATTCAGGCCACATCACTTTATAATAACGTCTATACGGTGTTGGCGAACAATGCCTACTCACCAGACAATCCGCCATTCTTTGCAGATGCAGGGGGCGGCGGCTCCTCTATCTATGGCCCCGACGGCAAGCTCATTGCCGAAGCACAGTCGGAGCATGAGCAGGGCGTGACCGCGACGATCCCAATCGCTGCATTCCGGAAGCGTCATCGCCAGCCAATCGTGCACATGGATCTCTATCGGCCCGTATTCGAGGCCTACCAAAACCGGTACCCCACAAACCTCATGTCTGACTATCTCCCCACCGATACATCAGATGCATACAGATTTTTTAACGACAAAGCAGTTTGGGAAAAATAGCGCCGCCATGACTCAACCCGTTGGAAGAGCCCTGGCAGCCATCATCGTGGCGGCGGGCTATTGCATCACCCCTAGTCCCGTTGTTGCACAGGGCGAAGACGGCCTTCCCGCCGAGCGGGATCTTGCCATTATGGGTGAGCTTCTCATCGGCAGCTTTGATAACGCCAACCAAGCCTATTTCGATGAACGCTTGAAGGTACCGGATGGCGATCGCCATCCGCATACTCACCTTCGCTTGAAACCCGCCACGCCCGCCAATCCGAACGACCTCTCATTTCTCGCAACGTTCACGCACTTGAAGAGCAACAAAAAGCGAGAGGAGATATATGGATTCTCCGTCGACAAGGCAGCCCAAGCCGTCCGCATGACCATCTATGATGGACGAAATACCAACCCGCGCCAAGGTTGCGATCTGTTGTGGAGGCGACAAGCTGGGCATTTTCGCGGGACCGCTATCAAGCAGGGCTGCGATATTGAGGAAATGCAACTATCCGAAGATGGCTTTTGGATGAGCGCGACCTCATTGAACGCCCCTAAAACATCTCCGTTACAGCTTGAACGGACACGGCCCTTTCAATGCTACGTGGACGTACCTGGCGTCGGCGGTGGCCGCGACGTTCCGTACAAACGGTATAAAATTGACGATATGCATGACAAGGGCGCGGAAAGTTGGATCACCACAACCGAAGGGCAAGAGATTGGTATCGCCCTACGCAATGTGGTCTGGCCCATGAACAATCAAGAGAACATTTTTACCCGCGATTCGTTCGTGATTTATGTCTCCACCCGGATAGATGGTGAAAGAGAAGAAAAGGGGTATAGCTGGACATCTCCTGATGCGGAACGCATTGGCATTAATCTCAAATGGATGTTGGCCAACTGCTATCATGTGTCTAGCGAAGCGGTAACCCCTTATTTCGGGAAAGAGCCAAAGCTCGCGCGGTAGACGCTCTCCCCCAAACAGAAGTCACCGGCCATCCTCATACAGCCTGTCTGGCGCGTGGCTACAACTCGCTTGTAACCATCGCAAATTGATCCCTACCCGTTCAGCGTCATACTCTGTCCAGGCGTAGGAGGTCGCGCGGCTATTATTCCCTTCGTGAACATAGAGGGTGAGCGACGGGCGGTTAGATCCGGTGGGCCATTCAACCCGGCGAAGGCGGAGCATGATCCGGCGCGCCGGATCTTCATCAGTGGTGAGCACTGCCTCCCCCTGCTGATCATGAAGCCAAACACCGCGCCTAAAATCCCAATCACTTTGCCCCTCGCCTGAATCGCCATGGGCAGCCCCCCGAAGGATCGCAGCCCAACATTCGAACGGGCGAACACGGCGCAACTTACTCGGCGTCTCGCCTTTCATCCCAAAGACATATTCGCCCGCCTCATCAAGACCGCGGTCCGCAAGCCAAAGCTCATTCTCAGTGAGGATGAGGGACTCATCGAGAACAATGTCCTTGCCAAACTGTTGAGACCAAAACCGGCAGGTACCATCGCCGACGTGCCCGATGAACTGGTTCGCCTGCCGACGCCAAAGCACATCGCACCCCTCAACCACCCGCGTGGCGGTGGGCCTTAGCCGCTTCAGAAGG
This sequence comes from uncultured Parvularcula sp., assembly GCA_937919225.1. Taxonomy (GTDB): domain Bacteria; phylum Pseudomonadota; class Alphaproteobacteria; order Caulobacterales; family Parvularculaceae; genus Parvularcula. The sequence goes on along the minus strand of CALFRH010000088.1, from coordinate 2,919 downwards.
TCGGGATCTCGATAGGCCCCCTTAAGACGATCCGGGTTTTTAGGAATATGAATTTGGAGGCGAATAGCCCCTTCGGTTTCATCAACGCTAAACACATAAAGGCGCTGCCGATAAATCGCATCCGGATCGCCATCCCGATATTGTTCAGCATAAAGGACGTGGTCACCGAACTTCGGCAAATCCACCCGGCGGAAGATGGAGTGGCGGCGATAGTGACGGTCCTCTTCGGGGACCTCCAGCTGCGGCTCCCAAAAAACCTGGAGGGAGTTGTCGAACCGACCGGGGAACCACTCCAAAAGAAAGTTTAAGTCCTTTTCCAGCGGTGTAATTTTCTGTGGCTGCGCGGAGACCGAAACGCTGGCTTGGATCAAAATGCCCAACAGAGCCAGCAATGTTGCGTATAGTGATTTTACCATCGTTCCCTCACGCCAAGCGTTCCACCATATTTAAATTAAAAAGACCCGGAGACATACTCCGGGCCTTTGTTGATTTTTCTATGTTCCAAGCGACAGCCTAGAAATCATACGTGGCCCGTACGCCGAGTTGACGTCCCCTGCGGAATGAGAGGAATGTTGACCGCGGCCCAATCGATGACAGATCGATGCCAGCACGATCATCTTCGCTCAACGTCCGGAAGCCCTCATAGATATCGAACCACCGCGTCGCGGCAGGTGGCGTACGATCATCGAGCAAGTTGCGACCGAAGAGTTCGAAGCGGAAATTATCTTTCCGTACCCCGATCTGCCCACCAAGGATCCCTACGTCACCTGTTTCGATCCCGTTATGAACCTGCACAAACTTGGATGATTCGAACGTATAGTCAGCATTGGCGAAGAAGCTCCAATCCTGATCAATAGGCCGCTCATAGGTCCCAAAGGCGCTGAACTGATGCTCGGACGTCAATGGTACTTTTTTCCCTTCGATCGAGCAGTCCGCTGTCCCGGTGAACAATCCAGCAGTATCTACGGCAGGCTGAGATGGGTCATTCGGGTCAGGATTGGCGAATTGATTGAACGTGCTTGGATCGCCAACCGTTATCGGCGCCATTACAAAACCGCCGCTGGTGAGCGTGAACTGGAAGGAATCGCACCCTTCAGTGAACTCAGCATCGGTGTACGCATAGGTACCGCCAACGGTGAGATCGTCCGTCACTTGATACTCTGCCTGAAGTTCCAAACCAAGAACCTCGACGTCCCCTTGGTTGGTGGCCACAGAGTTCACCTGGCCAGCCGAAGCGATCGGTGTGGTGAGCTGATAGTTGGAGATTTCATTGAAATACCCAGCAACCGTCAGCGTTCCTCGACCATCTGCAAACCGAGTCTTATACCCGATTTCGTAGGCGTTAGCGTCTTCCGGCAAATACTGCACCTGATTCACTTCTTCGCCATCAGGCCCGTTAATGCCGCCTGGCTTAAGCCCCTCGGCCCAACTTGCATAGATCGTGGAGTCAGGACGCAGATTATAGTTGACGATCACTTTTGGAATGAAGTCATCAAACTCAGCATCGGCTTCGAAGTTGACGGTTCCATCAGGATCAAAGTTGGTGACACCCTTTGTTTCTTCCTGATACCGAGCCTCAAAAGCCAACTCCAGCTTGTCAGTGACATCGAACGCCAGCGTTCCAAAGACCGCGGTATTCTCGATCCGCTCCTGCTCATCGCGCGCGCCTAAGAAAGATGGGGCTGGATTTCCAAAATTGATACCAAACTCATCTTGCTCAAAGTCGAAGTGGAACGCTCCCACGGACCAACGCAAGCGAGCGTCGTCGGGAGAGGAGAGCCGAACTTCAACATTGTAGTCGGTTGCCTCATCTTTGTCCGAAAAGCTGAATGTCCCGTTGGTCTGGGTCAACGAGAAGAACGGGCTAATTGGGAAGATAAACGCTGAACCATCTGGCAATTGCGCTTCGCCAACTTGGTGATCGGAGTCAGCACCTGTTTTGCGCTCTTCATCCCGGAAGCCAGCCTGCAACGCTAAATTATAGCCACCACCAAAGCTGAGGTCTGCTTTGAGCGTACCAAAGAACATCTCACGCTCAACGCCCATAAACGGCGCACTACTCCGCGTTTGGGTCGGACGCAGATTATCAAATTGGCTCAATTCACCACAGAAGTACTGGAAGTTTCTATCCGTGGTAACGGTGTCGGGGAAGACACCCCCGAATGGAGGATTCAGGAACGACAGGTGGTCGGGGTTATAAAACTCGCCGGACCGATATCCTGGGAAGCAGTTATTCTGCTCAGCTCCAATCAATCGGAAGGGCCGAGGGCCATCCTGATCTTCGACATAGCCAAGCCGACCAACAACTGAAAAATTGTCTGTGGGCTGGAAATCAGCGACGAAATTTGCCGCAAACGTCTCTTCAGACCCCAATTGGGTACCGTCTTCTTCGTTGCGCCAGAAATTATCGCCGTCATACTCATATTTGCGAAGCGAAAGCGATACGCCGAGCTTGTCTTCAATGAGCGCCTTCGACGCCCGGCCATAAATCTCCCACTCACCGTCTTGCGCCGCTAAAACGTCGAGGGAATACTCGCTGTCGCTTTGGCTGGGCAGTTTGGTGACGAAGTTGATGGCTCCGGCATAGGTGTTCCGACCGTAGAGTGCCGACTGCGGACCTTTGATAACTTCCACACGCTCTAAGTTACGGGTGTCGAGCGCCTGAAGATCCCCGGAGTAATAAACCCCATCAAGGAAATAGGCGGTCCCGCTTTCCACGCCAAACTGAACACCGGCGAGGATGTTCGCTGCCCCCCGAATAACCGGACGTTCTGTGGTCCGACCAAACGCTTGAGAAAAGCTAAGACCAGCTGTGTTCCGCGCAATATCGTCGATCGACCGCAAGCCGCGATCGCGGATGGCGCTCTCGTCAAAGGCAGCCACCGCGACGGGTGCCTCCAGCAAGGTCTCATTCTGACG
>CALFRH010000087.1 GCA_937919225.1 uncultured Parvularcula sp. | reverse complement strand
GACGCCAGGTTTTCAACCTGGAAAGAGGGGTTCGATTCCCCTAGGGACTGCCATTATCAACAATATCTCAATGAAATCGGCGGCTTGGACTCTGGTTTTTGATTTTCAGGTTTACACTTTCCGTGCTCGCCCTGTTCTCAAGCTTTGCCGTTTTTAGCACGCAGACCGCGCGCGCGAGCATTGCCAGCTTTTTGGTTTAAATTGTTAAGGCCTCTATCGACCGGGCCTCCAGCGGCGATTGTCATTTTGTCGCGACATTTCGTTACCGAATTTCGGGTTTCATCGACATATTTTAGCCGTCATCATAAGCTGTTTTTCATAGATTCTGTGGGAAAGCTCACAGACCGGGGCATAGCTAGAGTTCGGCCTCAATGCCGGGCCAGAGGTGGGAACATGGCGAACCGGATCGCGCTTTTAAGTGTCAGCGCATTTGCTCTTCTTACGGGGTGTAAGGACGATGGCGGTGGTGATAGCAACGCCGCGCAGACCGACCCCTTTACGGTTCAGGCCGCTGTTGAGGCCGCGACACCCGCCGTCGCCTCGGCACCAACTGTATCGGCCGCCCCCGGGGACGGCCAGAGCCTTGGCGGCTCGCCAGGTAATGACACACTGACCGGCGGTGGAGGCGATGACCTTATCGAGGGCGGGGGCGGGAACGACTTGATTGTTGGCGGCGACGGCGACGACATTATTCTCGGCGATGAGGGCGGCTTGGTGGTCAACGATCGCGAAGAGGCCGCGCGGTTCCTGGTTCAGGCCAGCTTTGGTGCCAACATGGAGGATATTGATGCTGTCGAACAAATGGGGTTCGAGGCATGGGTGACGGCGCAAATGGCGATGCCTCGCCGGTCGGTTACCGACCGGCTCCTCAACGATGATAGCCCTAACCGCAGCCAGCTACCGCGTATTTTTTGGGAATTTGCGACGGAGAATGACGACCAGCTCCGCCAGCGCGTTTCCTTTGCCCTGTCTCAAATTATCGTCATTTCGTTCAACGGATCAGGTTTTTTTAGCACGCCAGAGACCTACGCGGTCTACATGGACCTCCTTCAGGAACATGCCTTTGGGAATTATACGGATCTTGTGCGGGAGGTCAGTCTCGACCCCGCCATGGGCATGTGGCTGACCCATCTCGCCAACCGAAAGGCGGACCCTGCAAAAGGTTTTTCGCCGGATGAGAATTATGCTCGCGAGGTGATGCAACTCTTCACCATTGGGCTTTTGGAGCTTAACCCGGATGGTACCCCCCGTGGGGAAGAAACCTATGACAATGACGATGTCAGGGGCCTCGCTGCGGTGTTTACCGGCTTAAGCTGGGCGAACCAGACAAAGTTCCGCACAAAGATTCCCGCAGATCTTGAATCTCGCATCAGTCCGATGGGCGGCTATGCGGAGTATCACGAGCCTGCGCCTAAGTCTTTTTTGACGACGACGGTAACAAGTGCTGATCCCCTGACAAGTGTTGACGATGCGCTTGATCACTTGCTTGCGCACCCGAATGTGGCGCCTTTCATCTCCAAACAACTCATTCAACGTCTGGTCACCTCTAATCCGTCTCCGGCCTATACTTTGCGTGTCGCCAACGCGTTTAGTACGGGGCTTTATGCGCTTCCGTCTGGGACGGTCATCGGGGAAGGTAGGCGAGGTGACATGAAGGCGACCGTCGCCGCTATCCTTTTTGACGCTGAGGCCCGTGATCGGTCGATGATGAACGATCCAAATTATGGGCGTGTGCGGGAGCCGGTCTTACGTTTTAGAAAATGGGCACGTGCCTTTCTAGATGAGTGGCAGGGCGGACCGATCCCCAATATGGGTTCGCTGAACCAGGCCGAGAGGGCGGACCGGCTTTCCCAACAGCCTTACATGTCGCCATCTGTCTTTAACTTCTACCGGCCCGGCTATGTGGCTGCTGGCACGCAAACCGCAGAGGCGGGTCTCGTCGCGCCGGAGCTACAGATCACCACCAGCGCCAGTGTTGCGGGGTACATCAACTATATGGAGAGGGTGATCGATAAGGGCACGTTTGGTGACGGCTTCTTTGTGCCGGATTACACCACAGAGCTGCCCATGACGGAGGACCCTTCGGCGCTTATCGATTACCTCGACAGTCTTTTGACCTATGGCACCTTGTCCGACGCCACAAAGGCGCGGATCGAAGAGGCAATGCTCACCATCAACGTTGACGACAACAATACAGAAGGCGATCAACGCAAACGATTGCGTATCGCGCTTCTTATGATTGTCACGTCTCCTGAATATATCACACAGCGATAGAGGAGGGGAAAGTTATGACCACAAGACGGCAGTTTCTAACATCATCTCTTGCCACCGGTGCGGCCACCATGATGCCTGTGACCATGACCCAGATGGGCATGGCATCGGCGCAGGGGGCCAGCTATCGCGCGCTCGTTTGTCTTTTCTTCTACGGCGCCCTCGATAATTTTGACACCATCATTCCCTATAATCAGTCAGCCTATAATGAATGGGCGACAGTGCGTGATCCGCTTTTGGAGACGTATACGGATGCCGCTGTGGCAGGGACCCGCGAACGGGATAATCTTCTCGAGCTGACCCCTGTTAACGCGGGTGACCTGGGCGGTAATGCCTATGGCCTTGCGCCGCAAATGCCGGAGTTGGCGCGTATCTTTAACGCAGGCGACGCATCTATTGTAGGCGGTGTCGGCCCTTTGATCAGGGCGACAACGCGCCAGGACATTGACGACGATATCGCGCAATTGCCGCCGAAGCTTTTTTCTCACAATGACCAGCAATCCTTGTGGCAAACTTCCTCTCCCGAAGGGGCGAGAAGCGGTTGGGGTGGCCGTATTGCCGATGCGATTTATGGCGGTACAAGAACCATTTATTCAACGATCTCGGCGAGTAGTAACCCCACCTTCTTGGTCGGTGACCTACAGCGCAGCCTTGAGATTAGGTCGCCCAATGTGAGCCCCGTCGCCGGCACAGGTGAAAAATATTTGGGCAGTACAGAGTTAGCGGGTCTATTACGAGACCATTATGCTCAATTGGGGATCGATCACTCTAATCTGTTCTCGCGTGATTATGCTGCGGCCCAAGCGGGCGGCGTTGTGTCGGCCAACCAGCTTTCCGAGCTCATGGGGGGGACGACTGAAGGCGAGTCTGTTGAGATTGATGGTAATAAACTGTCTGAGCAATTCGCCATCGTGGCGAAGATGATTTCCCTCCGCGGGGCGTTGGGCGTGGATAAGCAGGTGTTCTTTGTCTCTATGGGCGGTTTTGATACCCACAGTGACCAGGCCGGCCGTCTCCCATTCTTACAGTCGGGATTTGATGCGGCTATCGGCAGCTTTTACGATTGGCTCGTGGCGAGCGGTATCAGCAGCAATGTCACGACCTTTACCGCGTCGGACTTTGGGCGGACGTTCAAGCCAAATGCCTCGGGAACGGACCATGGGTGGGCTGGTCACCATTTCGTCATTGGGGGCGGTGTTAATGGCGGCCGCATTTTCGGAGATTTAGTCCTGCCGGTGGATGGGCATCCGCTTGATTATGGGCGGGGGCGTCTTATTCCCTCTATGTCTGTTGATCAGTACGGTGCGGAAATGGCGAAGTGGCTTGGGGTTTCTGAGGCATCCTTGCCCACTGTGTTCCCGAACTATTCGAACTTTGATCCCAACGCGCTGCCCTTATTTGCTTGATCATCCGCCAGCTGAGCCTTCCCCCGGGGGCGATAGCCGATATTGAAGCTGATGGAGATCCGTTCTTCCTCGCCCGTATTGGGCGACACGGAATGCTGTAGCCAGCTTGGGAAAAACACCATCAGGCCCGGTTTGGGGTTCACCCTGATGGACCGTACTGCGAAGGCGTTAGCCTTTGCCATCGGGTATCCGGCCATTGTCCGGGCCGTGATGGGATCGGTAAATTCAATGGCGCCGGCCCCCTCAGGCACGGTGACGTAATAAACGCCTGACAAAAACGATCCCGGATGAATATGGGCTTTATTATACGCCCCAGGACCATTTCGGTTTAGCCACATTTCTTTGAGGACCAGGGCGTGGGTGTCAAAGTTGAAGTCGAGAGACTGCGCACACTCAACGGCTGTTGTCGAAATGCGTTGACGGATGGTTTCAAAGCCGGGCGCTTTATAGAGCTGGGTGCCGCTGTGCCATCCGCCGACATTGGATCGATTGATGCCGCCCTCATCCTCTGGGAGGGACGCCATGGCGGCGAAAATGGTTTCGTTGACGACGTCAACATCTTCAATATTGATCCGCCATATGGGCGTTGCGAACCATTTTTCGGGTGTGTGGGTCGTCATGGATTGGGGCCGTATCGCGTCGTTAAGGGTTAGTCGGTTAGGCGAGTAAGTTATTCTCATCTTTAGCGCGCCGGGCGACCCCATTGGATCGGAGAAAGTTGGCTCACGCGCGAAAAACAAAGACTATAACACGCGCGACAGCTTGTCCCAACCCGATGAGAACCAGGATGGCATCAGCCCTCAAGCGCCTCGCGCTTCATCTCAAGGGCCAGCCATTCCTCCTCTGCGGCGGCGAGGGCGGTTTGGGCGTCTTCCAGGCCTTTGGTCGCGGTTTGAAAGGCGGCCTGGTCCACCTGGAAGAGGGTGGGGTCGGCAAGCTTTTCCTGAAAGGTTGTGATCTGCGCCTCTAGCTCTTCCATTCGTGCGGGGAGAGTCTCAAGGGCATACTTCTCTTTATACGATAGTTTCTCTTGGCGTTTTGTTGGCGCCTTTGTGCCGCTACTTGAGGGCGAGGAAGAAGAGTGGGCTTCTTTCTCTTTCGCGGCACCTTTGCGCTGGGCGACCATGTCATTATAGCCGCCAGCATATTCGCGCCAGGTGCCGGACCCCTCCTCGGGCGCAGGGGTGAGGGTGCTGGTCACCAACCGGTCTAGAAAATCCCTATCATGACTAACGAGAAGCACCGTGCCGTCATAATTCGCAATGGCGTCTTGCAGCACGTCAAGGGTCTCGAGGTCCAGATCGTTCGTCGGTTCGTCAAGGACCAGAAGATTTGAGGGCCGCGCCAGCGCGATGGCAAGCGCCAGCCGCCCCCGCTCGCCCCCTGACAGGGCATCGATGGGTTGGCGCGCCTGTTCGGGTTTGAAAAGAAAGTCCTTTAAATATCCCATGGCGTGCCGCTGTTCACCGCCAACGCTGACCATATCGCCGCGCCCACCGGTGACGGCATCCATGACCCGGGTGCCATCCTTAAGCCCTTCGCGCTGCTGATCGAGGGTGACGACCTCCAGCCGCGTCCCGTGGCGGATGGTCCCCGCCTGGGGGGCGAGGGTGCCAAGAAGCAGGTTCAGGAGGGTGGTTTTTCCCGCGCCGTTGGGGCCAATGATCCCCACCCGATCACCCCGATCAATCCGTAAGGTGAGGTCAGACACAATTGCCCGGTCACCATAGGCAAAACTCAGCCCCTCGGCTTCAATCACCCGCTTGCCAGACTTGTCGGATTGGGCCGCATTGATGTTGGCATTCCCCTGCGGGCGGAGCAGGGTGGCACGTTTCTCTCTCAGGGTATGCAGGTCCCCAAGGCGCCGGACATTCCGTTTACGGCGGGCCGTC
>CALFRH010000086.1 GCA_937919225.1 uncultured Parvularcula sp. | reverse complement strand
ATCGGACAGCGTGACCGCCTCTCGCACGTCATGTGTTATGAGTATGGCGGTCCATGATTTTTCCATCCAACGCCGTTCGAACCACCGCTGCATCTGGATTCTTGTAAGGGCGTCCAACGCGCCGAGGGGTTCGTCCAAAAGTATGATCGGTCGTTCGACAGCGATGGTTCTAAGAAGTGCAGCCCGTTGCCTCATGCCCCCGGAGATCTGCTCGGGATAGTGATGTTCGAAACCTTCCAGACCAAACTCTCGCATTGTTGGCAGGACACTTGAACGTGCTGCTTTTCGAGCTACCCCATTCACTTCCAAACCTAGGATTGCATTGTCGAGGATACTGCGCCACGGCATCAAAGCGTCGCGCTGCGGCATGAGAGCAAACACAGCATCATCTTGAGTCACTTTCCGGCCGCGAAAGAGCACTTCGCCGGACTGCGCGTGAACCTCCCCGGTCAGCACCTTTAAGAGTGTCGACTTCCCGCAGCCGGAAGGTCCAAGCACTGAAACAACTTCGCCGGGCTCAACATTCAGAGAGAGGCCGCAAGCGATCTGACTTTCTCCAAAACTTAAATGTAGGTCCACAATCGCAAGCTCAGACATGGAGTCGTCTCCCAGATCTGTCACCGACCAGAAGCGATTGTGCCAAAGCGCAAATTGCATAGAGGAGTAATGTGAGGACAGAGCAGCAAACCACTGCAGCAAGCATCAGGTCCGGTCTGAAACTGTTCTTTGCATTCAGTATCACGATTCCTAAACCAGCACGGGCGCCGGAGTATTCTGCAAAAATGGCTGCGACCACCGCATAGGTTATTGAGATCCGGAGACCTGCGAAGAAGTATGGCAGCGCAGTCGGGACCCTTGCGATCCAGAAGATTCGCCAACGGTTTGCTCCAAAGGAACGCAACAGCGAGGTCAGTTCCCTGTCGGTCGCCTCATAACCTTGGAGGAGTGCGACCAGCATCGGAAAGAAAGTGACAAGCGCAACAAGAATGACCTTCGGCATCAGGCCAAACCCAAACCAAAGAACGACCAAGGGTGCGATTGCGGTCAAAGGCAGCGTCTGACTTACGACCAATATTGGGACAACGGCCCTGCGGAGCCAAGCGAACAAATCCAAGAGCACTGAGAGGAAGAAAGAAAGGCTCAACGAAACAAGAAAACCTGCCACAGTAGCCTGCAGGGTAGGTCCGGAATTTCGAATGAGAAGGTCCCAGTTAGCAACTATCTGCGACAGAACCCGGGACGGTGTTGGTAAAATAAGGGCTGACACATCCAAGAGACGAACATATGCCTCCCAAAGAACAGCCAGCAGGGCCAAGCCAACCAAAGCGCTCGCCACTTGCGCCGCATCGAACGAGGCTTGATGTTGCAGTGAGTCTTCTTGGCCTGACGGCTTTGCAGACCCAGGATACTTCGGTTTTTGAACAGTCGATACGAACGAGGAAAGGCGTTTCCAGCCATTCATGACTAAGACCTCACTACGCTGGCATTACCCAGTTCAGCTAAAGGGTACGAAGACTTGGCGTCCTCATCTCAGCCGCGGCATTACGCAGCCCCCCTGATTTGCAAGTACGATACTCAGCGGGTTCCGAGTCGCAAGCCTACCTCATGAATGAAAAACGCATGCTATGGCCAGTTGCCATCGAGGCAGTGGATAAACCTGATCAACACATCTCGCATTTTGACAACGCGACGTGATCAACATTTCTGCTCTAAAGCACCTCATATTTTTGGATCTCTCGCGGTTCCTCAAGCCAAGGTGATTTCAGTTCGCCAGTGTTCCAAGAGTACAGCCAACCAACGCGGTGCCCCGTATCGGCACTAGTGGCTTTTGCCAACAGCTTACCTTCAAGCCTCTGATCGAAATGAGTTTTCTTCGGATCTGCGTTGTTTTCATTTGAGCGGGGTTCTTTTGTGAAGTTGTCCCGTGCAGTTTATTTTTTATCGATCATGAAATACTCTTACTTTGCTCTATTCGCACGCGCCCGTTCTTGCCAAGGCTTGCGACGAGGCGGGTCTAGTTGCACGCGCGGGAGGTTTTGTGACGTCACTGCATGGACACGGGTTCGGGCGAAACGCACGAATGCGAATGCGGAGCATTCGGATTTCGAATAGGTTGTTTTGGCTTCAACTCTCTGATTGTCCACCAAGCAGGAAGTTTGAGGCGTTCAAGCTCAAGTTCGTTACCGAGAATTGCGTAGCTTTCTTGAGATGATGACCGGAGCTGACCCTAGGTTTGTGTAAGAACGTCGCCGCGAAACGCGACGTGTATTTTGTTTCCATCCAGGTCGAGGAAATAGGTGCCGTAATACCCCTCGCCGTACCTTTCTCGTGGTCCAGGGCGACCGCGGTCTGTTCCCCCGGCGGATATTGCAGCAGCGTGTACTAGATCCACGGGTTCTTTTGAAGGCGCCAAGAAGGCGATCATGACACCGTTGCCTGGCGTAGCAGGTTTACCATCAAATGGTTCGTAAACGTAGAACCTCGGCAGAGGTATGGTACTGTTGACCCAACATCTAGACGGCGGGCCTCCATCTGGCTCGACCTCTCTTTGATCGAAACCGAGTGGCAAAAAAACAGCGTCATAGAATCGGGCTGCTTCTGCCAAGTCCCTTGTCCCAACTGTGACGTGGCTAAACATAATTACTGCATTCCAGGCTTTGCCGCCCCAAATCAAAGATGCGGCCGTTTCGATCCAGTCTGGCCAATGCTACTCCGATAACGTCGTGTTCTTCACCTAATCTGATAACCATGTCAGCATTGATCCGCGACGGAAGAATGTTCTCTGCAAGGTTTACAGCGTTGATCTTCGTCCAGCGCTCTTCCAGCCTTCTCAAAGCGGTGCTTCTACCTTTTCTTGGGTCACCATCTTTGACGGCTGGCTCGCCCGCAGAGCGCAGTTTCATGGATCTTTGGATGTACCATCGCCTCAGATCTGCTTCATCGGCGTCAAGAAAAAGGGAAAACGCAAGATACGAACGAACCCATGCGTTATCCAACTGATCCAGCACCGTTCCTGGATCTTGGAGGATGTTCAGCCCTTCGAGGATGACTATTGAAACGTCAGGCCCTAAGGTTTGACCGATATCAACGACGTCATACAGGTCATGCGAATATCCTGGTACCGGAAGCCGGGCTTCACCGCGACTCACACGTGACAAAAAGCTCAAAAGAGCTGTTCGATCATAGCTTTCAGGGAAGCCTTTACGGTCCATCAGACGACGATCTATGAGCACCTCCTTAGAGTACAAGAAGCCATCAGTGCTGACAGTTGCTACCTTCGAGGGCTCAAGTAGTTGCCCTAACGTATGAGCAACAGCTTCAGCCAAACTGCTCTTGCCAACGGCCACCGATCCCGCGATCCCAAAGATTATAGGAC
>CALFRH010000085.1 GCA_937919225.1 uncultured Parvularcula sp. | reverse complement strand
GTGTCCCGCTCGACGCTGTGCTTGTCTTCTAGCCTCTGCCGGGCCTCGATAATGCGTTGGCGAGCTTCGAAGTCATTGTCCTTGCCCATGAACTGATCACGTAAGCGCAGGAGATGGGCTGTTGCGATTTTGAAGCCTCGCTGGATCTCTGAGCTAAGCTTGGCAACGAAATCTTTTTCTTGGGCGTCTCGTTCGGCCTTTTGTCGTCGGACCAGTTCCCGTCGTTCCTTCCGTTGCTGATCCTTCATCGCTGCCAATTGTTTGCGGGCTTCATCGTGTCGTTTTTTGGTTTGATCGGCGCGCGAACCGTCAAACCGGTGTCCACTTTGACTGCGCGCCTCCCGGGTTGTCTTGGCCTTCTCTGCATCTTGCTTGGCCCGTCTTCGTTCAGCGGCTTGCTTCTTGGCAGCCTCAACGGTGGGCAATCCGGCGGGCGGGCCTAGTTTGGCTTCGACCTCCTTCTTCTTCAGCCCGAGACGGCGGGTGAGGGCATGGGGGTCGCCGGTGGTGATATCCACCGCCACGTGACCCCTTTTTCCGTGGGCGAGAATATAGCCATTTTGTTCGAGGGCGACCGCGAGGCTCTGGGCATCGTCGGAGCGGTCCCAGGCCTCACGGATCAATCTTTGATGATCCTCTAGGTTAACATCGGATCGTTTCTCAACGGACTGTTCACCATGATCCTTGGACGCCCCCTTGTCTTCACGAGCGGCCAGGCCAGGGGGCATTTTCCACCCATGTTGTCGGTAAAGCTCCCGGCTCACCTCGCGGAGTTTGTAGCGGTCATTGGAGTTCGATTTCGCTTTCAATGTGTCCGGGTCAATCCGCGACCAGATCACATGGGCATGGCGGCGGCCTTCTTTCTCATGGAAGAGGATGGCGCGGGGTTGGCCTTGTAACCCCAGGGCTTTTTCGCATTTCTCGATGGCGTTCTCGAAGTCCCGCTCTGAGACATTTTCCGTCTCCGGCGGATTGAGGGACAGGGAGTAAAAAGCTTTCTGAACGCGTGTGCCTTTGGCCAGCGCGTCGATCTCTTGGACGGCACCGGGGAAGGTCTCGGCTGCAAATCCTCTGAGCTCATGAACCTCAACGTGATCGTTGTCCTGTTCATTGAGCATATGATCAGAGAGATTGCGGCCGCCTTTGCGCGTGCTGCCTTTGAGGATCATGATGCTGAGGGAGGCTCTTCGTCGGTCCCGGTTTCGAGGGCTGTGACGCCCAGAGCCTTCATCACCAGCACACGCATCGCGTGAATATCGGTCTGGGCATTGGCGATCCGCTGATGGTTGGGCCAGCCCCCAGAGTTCGCATATTTGGCCATCTGATTGACGTTACTCCCAATCTTGCCGAGCTGCGCCAGGACCCGGGCCAGCTCCTCATGATTGACAGATGGACGACGCGATTGCCGTGGGGGCTCGCTGCCCAACACAGTGGACCGAACATAGCCCGCGAGGGACAACCCGGCACGGTCAGCTTGGGTCTGGATCGTGGCCAGCTCGCCTGCATTGAGGCGCATTTTAAGCTGGTGCTGGCGCTGTCTTTGTTCGCTGCTCGACATCATAAACTCCACCCTGATGTCCAGACCGAGGCCTGGGGGATGCAACGGGGGTTCGCAGAAAACCCCCTTGCCAAGATCGGGCGGGACCCCCGCCCATATCTTGCAAATACAGATACTGACAATTCCAGATAGATGTGAACAGTCCCTTACATCGCACAAGGAACAATTAACCACAGTTTTTAACGGATTGCAGGAAACGAGAGTGTTATCAAGACCTTTCAGCGGGTGTGAGCGGTGGAGGCGTCCGTCATGACCATCAGTAGTTTCCCTCGTGGCGTTCCTAGCGATCCGGGAAAGCGGAACTTTCCTGATGCCGCCTGGGCGGACCCAGGTCTTCTTGCGAGCCACGAGAAGTGGCAGTTAGATCCGGGTGCGATCTTTGTGGGCGGCACCGAAGGCACGCCCCTCGGCATTCATGATGACCGCCACCTGATGACGGTGGCGGGCTCTCGGTCGGGCAAAGGCCGCTCAGTGATCATCCCCAATCTATGCGTGTATTGCGGCTCGGTGATGGCCATCGATCCGAAGGGGGATCTGGCAACAGTGACCGCCGCCCGACGAGGGCAGGGGTCCGAGCATTGTGAGGGCCTTGGCCAAGAGGTCTTTGTGCTGGACCCGTTCAAAGTGGCCCAGGGGAATGCGCGAGACTATCGTGCCGGGTTCAATCCCCTGGATGCTATTGATCCCCATGGTGAGGACGGAAGGGATGATGCAGCACTGCTCGCAGACGCGCTGATCATCCCGTCTCAAACCGACACACATTGGACCGATGCGGCCCGTCAGTTCCTGACCGGGCTCATTCTTCATATTTGCGAAAGTGCAGATGAAAAGACGCGTAATCTGATCCAAATGCGAAGGTTGCTGACAGCCGACCAGGATGGCTTCACCACCTTGCTCGCTGAGATGTCACTTTCCGAAGCTGCGAATGGCGTGGTTGCCAGAGCGGCCAATGCGATCATTGCCATGGCTGATAGGGAACGTTCTGGGGTAATTTCTACCTGCATCGTTCAGACCGAGTTTTTTGACTCTCCCGCGATGCAGTCGGTGCTTTCTAAGTCGGACTTCTCGCTCCGTGATCTTAAGGATAGGCCGTGTACCGTTTACCTTAGTCTGCCTGCGGGACGGATGGGGACCCATTCACGATGGCTGCGTTTGATGATCGCGCTGACCATCGAAGCGATGTAGCGGCATCGAACGAAACCGAAAGATCCCGTTCTGCTTATCATGGATGAGTTTCATGCCCTGGGGCCGATGCAAGTGATCGAACGCGCCGCGGGCCTCATTGCCGGGTTTGGTGTTCGGCTGTGGCCAATTCTTCAAGACCTGACACAGCTACAACGGGACTATCCGAAAAGCTGGGAGACATTCCTTGGGAATGCCGGGCTGACCCAATGGTTTGGGATCAACGATCTCACGACCCTGGAATACCTGTCGAAGCGACTTGGGCAGATGACGTTGGAAACCATTAGTCAAAGTGAGATTTCACAGGCTCAAGTTGCGCAAGGGTTCACCGGCCAATCCAAATCCCACCAGCAAGTCTCCCTGATGACCGCCGAAGAAATCAGCCGTTTCTTCTCACGGCAATCAGGTCGTCAATTGGTGCTCTGGCCTGGCTCTGATCCTATGGCGCTTGACCGTGTGAACTATGACACGGCGACCCTATTTGAGGGGCAGTTCGATCCTGACCCAAGTTATCATCAGGGGGATGGCTGATGGGTGCGAAACACAAAAAAGCCGAATACAGCGTACCAGGAATGGTTACCAAGAAAGATACCGATGATTTGTTTCTCGCTGTCTTCCCCAAAAGCATGCCATCGATTGGGCGTCATCCCCATGGGCTTTTGTGGCGACCGCGACGAGCGGGGCCTTGCGTCATCAAGATGACTCCAGAGAAGCTGACCATTACGCGACGAAAGACCTATGGAAAGCCAAAAGGGAAGTACTCTCAGTACCCGGTGAAGACAGAGACGACCTCCTACGATTTGTCCGATATGGGTGATTTTTTTGTGCGCCCCGAGAGATATTGGTTGGGGCAAATCTATTTTTACTACGGCAACCAAACCGTTGATCTCGAAATCTTCCTAAAGGATGAGGGCGAATACACCCTCTACAAGATGCTGAATGAACGAAAAGACCGGTTCCTCCAAGTGGAGCAGGATGCCATTTCAGTGTCTGCACTGACACAGCGCGCGGAGCAGCGCTCGGCCAGTTTCTAAGGGAATGTCATGCCACAACACTGGATCGACCGCGATAAGCACAAGGCCATTGACGGGTTCAAAGCTGCTCAAAATCGGCAGGGTCGGGCGCGGGAGAAACAGAACAAACCGCTAAAACCGCAAGCGCCTCAATTGGTACCCACGGGACCTATGCGATCTGCGGCTGAAGCCAAGGCTCGTGAGCAAAGGGCGGCTGAGTTGGCAAAGCGGAAGGCAGAGATTGAGGCTAAATTCTTTTCTGCCAAGAAATTTACGAAGGAAAAGGGGCGTTAGTGGATAGCACTACTTCGCACGTCGTCGCAAAAACTCTCTTATGCCCAGTGCAGGAAGAAGCCCTATGCTCAGAGCAAGAATAACACTGATGATCAGCCTCCCAATATCAATCTCTCCTTGTGCGTTTGCAACAGCAACTGAGCTGGAATTCACAGCAACAATGGCGGCGAAGATGGTCGCAGGAACGGCAGATATTACAATGTAGTTGAGAGCGGCGCGAGCGTACTCGGAGTTTTTACGTTCAACGTCTGCCAAGGCATCTCGGTGAATTGCCTCTATATCCCTTCTAATACCATCAAGCCATCTCCGACGCTCTCTCATCCTATAGTGATGCATTATTCTCTCGCAGAATTCGCGTTCTTGATCGCGAATAGCAGGATACATAAGACAAAAGTATCTGTTTATGTTGGCCAATAGGGACCATAAGCGTTTTCGCTCTGGATCTTCTTTGCTCAGGTCGCTCAAGCTGGGCTGGTCATTCAAGGTAAGTGCGCCCAGATCTTGTTCGGCTCTGGAAATCAGTATCGATCCATAGCGAATAAATGTGACGATTAGCGCTGCCTTCTCAGCAGAAAAATCAGCACTAATATCATTCGAAACGTCCTCGAAATGATATCCTGGTTGGGGATCGTCCAGCGTTTGGATGATCTCTTTGATTTGTGTACCGCTCACAAGCTGCCCTAGTGCCAAGCCTCGAGTGTCACGCTTCTCGAAGTGTTTTTCCAGTGCATCATGGATCACATCGTATGTCGTACCTTCTTCGTAGCTGGCATAGAGAGCGACAAAGATATCATGGCTGTGTGTTTCAGGCAGTCGTGAATTATCGCTTTCGAAAATGAATCCCGTATCGAGAAAAAGCTTGTGATCGGTCTTGGGAATTTGAATTTCAATACGTTCTTCAATCACCTTGATTCGGGAAAAAGCACGATTGACCGCTTCTTCAAAGCCAAGGGATAAGTTTAGGAAATCAAGACTGCCGATATCCTTTTCTTTGAGGGGGGTGAATTTACTTTCGAATTCAGGTGTGACATCTCTGAACTGGAAGACAACCACTAGCTTTTTCATTCCGATCCCCTTCGCCGCTGGTATCCTGCATGAAAAATTAACCTCTAGGAAGTGCGAAATCGCGGCGAAAGTTCGACCCGATTTTTGCGATATCAGAGCTTCAGAAACTCCTTCGGCGAAAAGGGGGATTGCGTTTCTTTATTAGTTAAATTATCTCCGATGCGCCCCAAGCGAGCTCGGTCTGTATCTCGGCTTAAAGAAAATTCGGTTCTTCCCGATCACATAGAGACCGAAGCCTTTCATCACCTCTAGGGCCGTGACAAACCCCTTCACATGCTCAGGTGGAATAACTGACCTGATCGGATCATTGGCGCTGAGGGCAGGGGCTGTACGGGCTTCTCTTAACCGATTGATTTCCTCCGATAGCTCGTCGTAGCGACTTCGATCCCCCCAACTCCGCCTCACGGCGCATCATGTTGATGGGATTACTTTCCTCATCAAGGCGGGAGTAACTTCGCTCAATGGTTTCTATGTCACGAGGCGCGCCGTCGTAGCGTTCGTAGATGCCGTAGCGCTCGGCTTCCAAATCCCCGATACGTTCATTTATCGTCTGAAGATCAAGATTGGACCGTTGCACTATCTCACCGGCGATATCCATTTGATCGAACAAAAAATTCTGTGTCGCCCATATATTCACACCGATTGCGAAGATGCCGATGGCGAGTGTCGAAAGCGCCTTAATATAAGTGCCGCGTCCCATGACCCGCGCTGCATGGGGAAAGGCGAACAACGCGGTCATTTCGAAGCCCGATGACATGGCCGCATTCACTCGGACTTGTTCGGCTGTCTCAGCAATCACGACCCAGCCAGACACATTCATGTATGCACTCGCAACAACAATGGTCATGATGCCTGTTGCCAATCCAAAGCTGGCGGCATTGAACTTCT
This sequence comes from uncultured Parvularcula sp., assembly GCA_937919225.1. Lineage (GTDB taxonomy): Bacteria > Pseudomonadota > Alphaproteobacteria > Caulobacterales > Parvularculaceae > Parvularcula. The sequence goes on along the minus strand of CALFRH010000085.1, from coordinate 2,130 downwards.
GCCTGCCTCTGCCTGCCTCTGCCTCTGCCTTTCTGTCTGTGATATCCCATGACCCCTCCGTAAACCTATGATATTCACAGCATTGCGGGCCTCAATCACTTATTCTCATACCCTCACACTTACCCACAGGAATTCATCCCGCGCCACGGACAGCCCAACCAACCAACCCCTTCACCCGTTACTTTTGCTTTCCGAATCGTCCGTGGCGCAATATCTGATGGTATCTCAATTATAAATACGTATAATGATGAAAAGGGAGATGCCTATGATTGAACTGAAGCCCATCTTTGCCCTGGAGCTGGATCGTATTTCAATTGAATGGGGTGTTATGAAGGACCCAGAAGAGGACGGCAGCTTTTGCAATCGGCACCATTAGCTATTCCCTTAGTGGGACGAAAACCTGACATTCCCTTGGCGCCGACACGTTCAGAACATCACCGCGCGCACCGAAGGTCACAGAAAAATAGGACGCCACGACCCACATTTTTCTTGACCGAGGCAGCCCGGTGATAACTTTTTCTGCGCGAGTTGAGTTTTGCTCTGCATGGGTTGTTGATAACAAACGCTACTCGGGAAAATACGACCTTACTTGCTTTAACTCGTTAGGCGTCATTCTTTGATCACGTAAGCTCATAAAGAGGATTGGTGCACTGAAATCATCATCGACCCAAATTTCAGCGATGCGCCCTTCGGAAATGCGCGCGGAGACATTGAAAAATTGATCGTTGTCTGCGTCTACCTCTTGCATATCGGAGATAATTGTTATTCCCCTCTCTAGGGATACCTCTTTATTCAGAACATCAGGTCCTTCGAATGGGCTGAGAATAGGATGAATGGTGGCTTTTTTCTCTTCTGAAATCTCAGCTTTTCTATCTTTTATTATAGTTAAGTAGTATGTCATATCCTCATAGTAATCTGTATACAGTTATAATCAAGTGTTTAAATCGATACAGGGGGCCCGGTGTTGGGCCCCCTCCAGGTGTTTACTCTGTCTAGGCTTGTTGCTCTCGCAAGTCTGCGATGGCATCGTATGCCTTGCTTGCCAGGCGACTGACCCTCAGCAGGTCACCGTTCGAGAGGCTACCGGTATCGTGCCAGTTGCCAGCATCGTCTTTGTAGCTGCGGGTCATCCGAACTGAATAGAAGATAGCGTCTTCTTTGCCGTTCGCTCATATTGTGGCTTTCAAAAGACCGTCACGAAGTGTTTCGATTGGTATTTTAGATTGTGTGCTCATCATTTTTCTACTTTGTTTCGGACTGGATCATCCCAGCCGTTGAAGATCAAAGGCCCGAACTGGATGAGGGCTGCTGCACCGACAGGGGAACCCACCACACGTTTATGCGGGCTGTGGGTTGCAGCCGGCCGACAGTTTGGCTGACTTCAATGGTGGCTGGGAGATTTCAGGTCTGACGGAGAAAAGATCACAATCGTGGGCTGATGAGATTGGTGGAGTAGAGGTCTTGCTGCATCAAAATGTTTGCCAACAGGAGGAGCCCGATCCCAATCAAGATGATGCTTGCACCCGTGTTGACGACTTGCAGCAGCTTTGGTTTTGCGCTTTCCTCAACAACACCGCGGATGACAGCAATATCACTTATGCTGAATTGAGTGACTTGCATGATCGCTGGAACTGCCGTCATGATAAAGATGATGTCAAACGGGTTACTTAAGGTCGGGAGAAAGCCGCTGAAGAGTGTCTGACTCCCTGATACTGTCGATAGTCTTTCAACCGAGCCCGGCGGAACTTGCGTCGTCAAATTGTTGCTCCCAGATAGCCCCTGGAATCCCCAGGTGATAAACATCAGTGCCGCCGCGCATTTAATGAACAGGAAGATGATCCCAAACCCGATGGGGATCATCGACATGCCCCCGAGCAGGACGGCGTAGAGCAATGTACCCGCGACAACCGACCCTATCCAAAAAATGAGGATAGGCTGCCACTGACCTTTGAGGGACATACTGGCAAAGGCCATCATGTAGGGGCCTGGCTTCAAGGCCAGTACGAGGACGGCAAGGAATAGGGTTAGTAAGTCATTGGTGGCAAACTGCATGTCTCTCCCGAGCGACCGTAATGGGAACACTCTCGACTAATTATACAGTATAATGAATGAAAATGCTAGAAATTTGAC
>CALFRH010000084.1 GCA_937919225.1 uncultured Parvularcula sp. | reverse complement strand
CCATCGCCCTGCTGTGTCTTAAGTTCGAACGCGCGCGTCATTCCCGGGTCCTTTTTTTAAACCAGCGCTGATATTTCGTGCTCCACGGTTTGATCGCTTTGCTTAACCAACTGCAAGGGGCACATCGACAGGTGTTTGCAGCAGGAGAATCACACTTAAGTGTTGTGGTGGCGGCCTGAATCACCGCCACCACCGTTGTCAACCCGCCGGGAGCAGGTTGCAACGCATCGTGATTCTGTACACAGAATTTCACACCAAAGTCAACAGCTCCCGCCCCGCAATCGGAGCTATTCAATGACAAACAAATACACCCCAAAAAGATCCGGCTTTACTGAAAGAGAAGTTCAAACAGCTTTAATGATAGCTAACTGTTCACTTATTCACCACCTCGTCGACAAAGGAATGATCAGCATTGATGATTGCCGCGATTTCCTTGGCAATGCAGCGAGTAAAGCTCGCGTCTATGACAACCCGGTCAACCAAGCTGCAGGCGATTTCATTGAGTATGTGTTTGCGCCCATGGTCGTCCAGCCAGACGATGGTGGAGCAATCTAACGTTCCAGGTCCCAACTTCAGTTGATTTTCAGGCATCCGATGGTCCTTTATGTTTCGCCTTTGAACTTCTCTGGCGGTTTCCAGCCTTGCTGCTTGGCAAAGCGATAGAGCGTCTCCCGCGTTGTACCAGCGTCCGCAGCGAGGTCGATGGCTGCCTTTGGCCGCGGAGAGGCCTCAAAGTCACTTCGCAATTGACGCTGCTCTGAGGGACTAAGTTTCCGCCACCATTTGGGCAAGCGACCTCGGGATCGGGCGTCTCGCGCGAGTTGCGTGTATCCACGCCGATATCGCTGCGTCCAGTCATTGATAAGCTCATCAAGCCCGGCAACGCCTGTGTAAGTCTTTCCCGTCTCATGCACGAACAAAGAGCCGTTCTCACCGACAAGCCGCCGAAAGGCTGCGCTGATAAAGTTCGGATACTGCTTCTTCTTCCCGCCAGGGTCTTCGGCCAGAGCGGCGAGATGGATCGCGATGCACTCCGTTGGAATGTCATCGCGAGCATCTGGAAACTCGTCTGGCTTTCCGATGTCATCGTCACCCAATCCGTACTCTCGCAACTGTTCTCTCTGCATCGCGACAGAGCGCTCACCGTCGCCTTGGGGCCATAATAGACCAAATTTTCGCATGTTGCAATTCTGTTTTTATTGACACATAAAACAGAAATGCTACATTGCATTTGTTAACGAGTTGAGTCCCTGAGATTTGCCGGGGAGAGCCACGAAGGCAGGAACTACGCCAAGCGCTGGACACCGCCCTAAGCCCCATCAGGTGAACTGAAAGTAGCCTGAGAACAGTGGCACTAATTCGAAGGAGACGGCCCGATGACAGTTGAGCTTTTAGCTTTCGGAAGCTGCCTCATGCTATTTGGGCTATCGCTGTGGATCCTGCGGGATGCCTGGAAGCGAGAGCGTCACGCTCAGGGTTTGTATGAGAACTGCAGCGCTCTTCTTGGTCCGGACGAGAGGAAATGCCCTCGCGCCGATTGCGCACTCAAAAGCTGAAAGGATAGGCCCCGTGAATGAGCCAACAACGCTTTGGGACGTATTCGACTGGTGCTCCATCACGTGCACTTGGTCAGGGGACGGAGGCAATGAGCGTGAACCATCCGCCAAGTGGCGAGACCGTCGCTGCCGTAAGTTGGATGACTTACTTTCCGGTCGAAAGAATCAACACGCCCGTGAGGCGAAAGGGTAGGCTCGGAATGTTGGAGGGAGTTTTGACCGGCATCGTATTCGTAACGTGGGCCCATTTGATACTTGAACCCTCTCGCATTGGACGCACCGCAGCCAAGGTTGCCGATGGCTACCGTCGCGAGATCAATGGCTTCAACAAGAAGAAAGGATAGTGCCGTGAAAATTCTTGAACGAACATTTTTGGCGACCGGCGCCTTGGCGTTCTGCGCAATCACTCTCTCAGCAACCTTCTTTTGCTTAAGTCTATATCAGCAAATGAAAATTGAGAACGCAAAGCTGGAGCTTGCCATACAGACGCTCTCAATCGGTGAGATAATTTTGGAAAGCGAAGCTGCCGACTGATTGTACGTTGCTGAGGACGTTGGCGACTAGATCACGTTTTAGAAAGGAATGGCCCGGTGAACGAAGCTCAGCAGCATTTTGCCGAGAAGGCGAAAACACTTCGGGCCAGAGGCTACAACTCTAGCGCTGAGCTGGTCGAAAAGTGGGCCGCTGACCCCGATCTTGCCAACGACATGCGACCCGTCATGAACGAGGTCGGCAGAGCAGCGAAAAATATTCGGGAACGCGAGTTCCCAAAAAAGAAGGATTAAAGGCCGAATGTCCGTCACACCCGTAACGCTTCGGTGTTCAAAGAAGTTGGAAACCAGCCATGGAAACCAACGAAGCACCGATTTACGCTTGGTATTATCGCCATGCTGGGAGAATGGGGCGAAGCCAGAATCTGACTTAGTACTTCAGGTTTGGGACCGGAAGGAATTTGACGCCTTCGAGGTAGGCGCAAAATATACCGTGATCATCCAACGACAGTACGAGGGAAAATAGGCCAGTTTTAGTGAGTGAGGTTGTGGGGTGATCACCCACCCGCCCAAGGGCCACGGGCGCGACATAGGCGGTTTAATTCTAGACCCTGACTGACCGGGCCCGTCGTTCACTCTCTAAAGCTGATCAAAATACGAAAGGAATCCCGCATGACTGACGCCAATGACATGCCATGGCAAACACGCCTTCGCGAAGGCGCAGAGGCATTGGAAAGTGATCCCGCGTCTTTTGTCGCTGGCTATGTAAAGGCTTTAGATGATAATGTGCGCCTACGAACTATTGTGGACAAACTGACCGCAGATTTGGCCCGAACGGAGGCCATGGCCAAAATCGCTAAAGAAACAGCCGATCGCAATTGGAATGATCGTGATGGGCTCATATCCCGTGCCGCTCAGTTCCAATCGGAGCGCGATGCTGCAAGCCGACGGGCGGCGATTGCTGAAAAACAGTTGAAAGCCGTTAACGACGCAATCGAAAAGATCATAGGCGATCAATACAAAGATGAATTTCCAGGCGTCGGCTTAGTGTGCGCTTTGCTTAAAGCAAAGATTGTGGAGCTTCCCGAAGCTGGGGAATCGCAAGGCCATATCGATAGCGCCCACCACCCGCAATTAAACCGTGTAAAAGGGGCAAAATAGACTCGATGACTGCTCTAGTTTTCGACAAAGTAACCCGATCCCCAGTCGAGGTTGATGGACTGACGATTGATGGCGTGCGGTTGGTTATCTCGCACAACGATGCCGCGGGAAGCGGTTTTCTGATCACTGAGGTTTGCGGAGACAACAGCGCTACCCTCGCCATTCCCGACGATGCTGTCATTGCGATGGCTGATCTGCTGAAGAAGGAGGCCTAGCACGCAATGCTAAAATCACTCGCCCAAATCGAAGAAACAGAAAACGGCTATCTGATCACGGCCACTGACGCCACTTACAACGATCGGACCTTAAAAGGCGGACGCTCCTATGTGGCTCGCACAAAAACCGAGCTGGCTGAGATCATCACAGAAATTGCTACTGTTCGGTCAGACTTCCGAGATCGCGAAAAGAGCGAACAGTCCAGCCAATAGGAATCCAGCATGAGCGCCCCGTTGGATGGGGCTCAGGATCGCAACCTGACGACCTTCATGCCCGTCTGCGCTATCGGACAATCAGCGCCCGGAAAACCGGTTATGATGGCAGGTCAGACTGTGGATAGTCCTGGGTAAAAAACTCCACAAGCCCGGTTTCCTCAGTAGAAGGAATGCCTACTCTTTGGGAGATTTAGTCCGGCATAGATATTACAAATGCCTTGTTCGGCCCGCTCAATGCAAAATTGAAGTTCAGCAGCCAGTTTCGACCTAAGATAAAATCAAAAAACGGAAACTCACCGACCTCATGACATTGGAGGTGAATTTTTGACTCCAGTATGGGACTAAGCACAAATAGCCCGTAGGGTCTTCGATCGACTCTCTCCCCTCCGTGACCAACAACTGGACCGGTCCCATAAGAGGACATAGAAAGCTCAGCAACGATCTTACTTGGAACAGCGCACCAAACTGCACCTGTATCAATCAGAGCTGTGTACTCTTTGTACTCGCTCTGTTAAGGACCGCCTTCCCTCGGATGACCTCCAGCCGCGATCGCCACTCTGACGAGTGGCATCTTCCCCGAGGGCGTATCGGTCAACGTCTGTGCAAGTTGCATGGGCAAGGATATGAGTAGACATAGGCTGTAATAGAATCACATCATCGTCCCAAACCCGTACAGTCGTCAACACTTGAAGGTCAGTAGGATTCTCGTCGCACCCGCTCTTATCGGTAAGGATCCACTCGGGTGTCACGAACATGATGGCGTCTACTTTCCGCGAACAGCATTCCAAAGCTTCGCAATTGTCTCAAATGGCCGCGCTACTATGTCGGGAATGACCAGAGCGGCTAACAAAACCGCCAGCAGCGCCATATACGGAAGGCCTGTTACTTCGGCGACGGCAGAGCCTATGATCGAACCAATGATTGCGGACGATATGATGGCTCTGAGGAACCCCGGCAATCCACGATGGAGGGCCGACCACATTGGCGGAATGGTGCCGATGACGCCGCCCAGCATCAAATAGGCAGCAAGAACATTCATTTCTGGGATTGCGACAGCAACAGCGCTGCTGCCAACGCCCACACTGACCGACACAGCCTTTAGGAAAACGAGAGATGTATCTAGGGATCCTGGGTTCATCTCTTCAACTCATCAATTCTTGAGTCTGCCATGCCACAACTTTCTAGTGCGCTACCGCCCTACCCTTCGCATTGAACCTGATAGGCTGAAATCGCGTCTACGACGCTCTGGGCAAAATTTGGGGTAATAGCGTTTGCAGCGGCAAGGTGACGCCCACGCTCCATTAGCTCAGTGGCGTCAACTCCAACGCGTTCAGCATACAGACCGGCACAAACGCCATCACCCTGGCGGGTACCAAGCGACTCACATAGAGCCCAAGCGTCGGTTGGTTGTAATTGTATGATAGGGGTCGCGCAGGAGAAAACCAGTTCAGGCCTATTGGCCCTGTTGCCGATCAAGCTCATCGAGGAGCACCCCGTTAGGGTCAGTGCGAGCGCGATGATCAGCTTTTGCATCGTCGTCGACCCTTTGCTTTTCTCTTTGAAGCGCCGCTCGATGGGAGCGTTCATCGTTTTGATGTTTGAGCACCGCGGCAGCGACGGCCTGGATCAGCATTGACAGAAACGCGAGAAACGATTTCATAGCGGATCATCCTCATAGCGCTCGGTTGTGGGTAGTCTGGGACAGATCCAACACCGCATCCTCGGTGATAGATCTGCCCACTGTTTTTATAGCCCTTGGTGCTTCTTAAGCGAAGCTCTTAGGAAGGGGGCTGCGCGCTCGGAACCGACTTGTTTGGAACGAAGTACACCAAAATGGATGTGATGACCGTTCCAATCGCAGCGATGACGCCTTCACTGATGGGAACGTCGAGGCCAAACTCGGCGGCAAGAAACACAATGCCAGAGAGAATGGCAACGATTGCTTTGTCGATAGAACTAAACATTGGGAGCAATCCTCTTTGCTGTATGAGCAGCCTTGACTTGCCCTTAGTTCGGGTCCGTTGATTCAGGAATAGATCGATAGTCTATTCGATGGGATACTCAGACCACGATAGTTCGACATGACCCATGTCACGGGAGCGCCAGTCGGCACCACAAGTGATAGACACGCCCAGTTTGAAAGCAGCCTTCTTAAAGGCGTCGACCACAGGCGAGTAATACTCTGTCTCCCAGCGGATGCGGCCCTGATGCCAAACTGCATAGTCAATGGCGTGTCCGGTCAGATGACGGGAGTTCATCGTCCACGATCGCCCCGCGTCCACGTGAGCTTTCTGCTCTGCTTCTGTCCGTAGCCCATCAATGAGAACGAAGTCATAAGGCGATATCATCAAAGACAAGTCGCATACCTTGCAAAGATCTTCGCGAACGCCTTCGCGGTTGCGCAACGACCGACGGCTCCATCCTCGATTGATGCCTGGCGCCAACTCTTCAATTGGTGTGTTTGGCCAAAAATCGACGATATCGTCGATTATGGGAAGGCGACGCTGGCGGGATTTCCAATCCTTTGTAATCACAGCATCTTCCTTTAATCCGTCCACGCCAATCGCACCGACAGGTCAATTACTCGATCGGACTTGGTCGCCGCTCACAGTATCGCCGGCGTAAATGTGATCCTTCTTCAAAATGGACTCTAGCCACTTTGTGCGCTCATTCAGCTTCTCGATAAGCACGGCTTGGATTTCGACAGTCTCAATAAGGCGCTGGACCCAGGCGCCCGTGGACATGCCCGTTTCGGGATCGAACGTTTCCTCGTTCGGCATGGAGGTCAGGTGACGCTTCTCTTTCCAGTGTCGGGCATAACCATCGAGCGTCAGCGGATCATAGTAGGTACCGATGCGCGCTCTAAACTTCCGCATGTCGTCATGTTGTCGCTCAACGACGATATCGTCCTCGACCTTAACGTCGATCAGCTGGCCAGTTTCTGGATCTTCCTGCGCCTCAACACGACCTTCTTTAATATAGTCGGGAACCTTGGCGTCCCATTTGGCAAGACTGATTTTGCCGTCCAAGATTTGGTCAAAGACGTAACAGCTCAGCAGTGTATCATCGTCATAGCAGCCGACTGTGTTTATTGTGCCAGCACCTTTAAAACCACCGGTCGCGCCCTCAAGCAGCACCCCGGTGGCACCAATACGCGCCTGACGAATGGCATTTGCGGAAAAGCCGATAATGTTGGCTCCCGCACGGTACATGCCGGTGTCATCGTCGCCGCGGAAGGTGAAGTTAGGCGTGGTTTCGAGGTTACCAGACTCACCTAAGAATGATCCGGCATCGGCGTGGATATCTCCAAAGACGTGCAGCGGATAAGCAGGGTTGTTGAAGTTAATGCCGCAAAACCCATTGGCGAAACGGGCCACTTCGGAGGTGCCATCGGATATGCCAATGACGCCTGAACCTATATGAAAGAGCCCGCCACCACTGCTAAAGGCGACACCAGGCGAACCAGCGGTCCCGTCGGGCGCACTCCCGATTGAGCCGGATGCACCCGTTGCGCCCTTAAGGTCGTTTAGCGTGACCGTGTACTGACCTGTGACGGGGTCTCGCGTCGTGGTAAAGGAAGGTACATTGCCCGGCACATTTGTGCCCGCGACAAAGTCAAACATGGGCCCGACGCGTGCGGGCTGGATATCTTGAATTGCCATGGTCTACTCCTCTTTGTCCTGCGGGCCGTCGAAGCGGCGTCGATTATTCGGCTCTGGATGCGGAGCAATCGCGTAGGTTTTATCCGTAGAGGAATCATAGTAGACTTCGGGAAAATCAAAGTCCTGCGGAACACGATCCCAGCTTTCGTCCGGCACCTCGACAATATCATCGACAACGCCGTCACGCTTTAACGAGACAGGTGAAATATAGGCCATGCTTTATCCTTCGTAGACTGATCCATCGGTATTGATGATCCGTGCACCCGACTGCGCAATCATGCGATTTGTGGGCAGTGGGCTGGCATAGTTGGTTGTGGCGCCGACAATGTTCACGATGCCGGTTTGTGTCGCGACAACCTCATCATTGGAGAGGTTGCCCGATAGGTCCGCATCTTGCGCGTGAATCGCGGCCCCCGCCCCAGAGCAGGAAATAGGCGCTTGGCCGTCACAGCCTGTGAGGATGGCGTCACGCGCCATGATGAAGCCCTGGTTGAACGCGCGCAGGGCATTCCCAACACCGCTTCCCTGACCACAATTTCGGGCGGTTATGGCGTTGGCCGAGATGATGCCCCCATCGGTCACCCGCAACCCGTATCGGAAAGCACCATCAACGGAGGCAGGGGTCACCCCATTCTCATCACTGATAGACAGTGAACCGCCCCACGCCGCTTGCGCCCCATAATAGCCGGAGTCCTCCGCAGACGCACCGTCAGCCGCCACTGAAGACGCCTTAAGGCCGCCAATGCAGTGGCCCGTTACCCCGTTTTGCGCGCATCGGTCCCATACCGTCAGATCTGCGCTTACAGTTGACGCATCGTCTGCGTGTAACCCGCTACCATAAGCATCGGTGACCCCGCATCCCGCCAACACCCGACCGCGCGATCCGTAGAGGTCATACCCCTTTGAGGCGCGCCCATTGGCGTTGACCAAGCACGCCAGCACCGGGGCGACCGCATTGGTCGCGCGAATGAACGGCGCATCTGAGATTCCAAAGGACGAGGATAGGGTAAGGATGGCGTCGGTGGACTTCAAAAAAATGTGACCGAAGTCACCATTGGCGCAGATGATGCCCGACGTGGGCTGGAAGCCTGCCTGGGCAACCAGATCGACCTGTTGGCCCTTCGGTCGCACACGCGTCAACTCAGCATCAAACGCTGCCTGAAAGCTTGCATAGTCCCCGGTCGGTCCAACGGTATAGGTCTCCGTCGCAATGGCGCTCAGGATTTCTCCCCCATCAACCCTTAACACGCCCGTCAGGGTAGCCCCGTTCAAAGCATCATCGCCAACACCATCGAAGGCGGTGATCCCCTCCAGCGCCTGCATGGTCACTTTTTCGGCTGACCCCACGGTGTCACCGCTTTCCAGGGTGATCCGAACATCATCGCCGGTCGCGCTCGCAACCCAGTCGCCAGTTTCTGTGCCGCCGCCTTGGCCGTCGGGAATAATCCGCGTTGCGGCCCCACCGCCGCTGGCCGTCCAGTCACCGCGCTCTAGGGTAAAGCCTGTCGCCAAGGCCCCGCCAACGAAAACCGTCAGATGCTCGGTGTCGTTAAGCTCAGAGTCGATAAGATAATAGGACGGGTCGGCTCCGCCCCCGGTAAAGACATAGCGAACCGCCTTTGACTCAGGGCTGGAGGGGATCCAGCTATCGCCGATCCAGACAAAGATCCGCAGATGGTTGGGGCTCGTCGCATCATTCAGGGAGAACGTGACGCCCACGGGCGCCGCAGCGGTCGAGCCATACCGGGCGGCCAGTTCGGTGGTCGCCGCGGCCACCGACGCCTGTTCACCAAGCAGACTGCGGATATCACCATCGGTGGTCCGCTTAGAGATAATAACGCCGGTACCGGCTTCATCGCATTTCCAGTCAACAATATCCCCACCTGCGGCAACAATAGTGGCTCCAGACACGCATGTGATGGCTGATCCATCGTGAACGAACGAGATGTTGTGCGTCGCCTTGATGACGAAGGACCCTTGGGCAAGATCCTTAAACGGCGTCGTGACGAGGCTGGTGACGCTATCGCTCGTGCCGCTCTCGGCCGCGAGAATGTGAGAGGCACGCGTCGGCGTCACAATGCCTGACGCAATCGTGATTTCCGTACCCGGCAACGCGTTTGGCGTGGTTGGACCTCCGCCACCGCCGGATATGAGCCGCCACTTGCTGACGGCCGCATCGTACCTAACCGTCACGGGCGTTGTCGGAAGCAACGCTCCAGACAGAGCAGCCGCATCGTCCACCAACAGATCAACCGCGCCGCCGACATTGTAATTGATGGTGATGGGCCCAGTGCTTTCCGCGCTCGGCAGAAATGAGAGCTCCAGCCCATCCGCTAGCGAGGGGCCGCCATTAACTGCTAGCATAATGGCATCGGCTGTTCCGCCGACGCCCGACGCTCGGACCGACACAAGAGCGGCAACCGTTAGCCAATCTGGAGTCTGGTCGTTGGAGAGCTTCCCATCAACAAGATCAGCTTTTCGCCCAGCATACGTCCCTGTACTGACCCAGGTCGTGCCATCATGGGCATAGCCAGTATTGCTGGTCACGTCAGTCGCGGTAAGACCCAGTGATCCTGAGATAATCTCCCAGGTCAGCGTGCCGCCGGTGTTCGCGATCGCGATATTGCCGTCCTGACCTGCCCAAGCGTCAGTGGCACTGTCGCCGATGAGCCATACCTGTCCCTGGCTCGGTGCTACAGGGGGCGTTGAGGCCAGCCCTTGAACGATCCAATGGGTTTTCTCTGTTGAAGTATCAGTACTCCCCGTATCAAGGTGCGGGATGCCATTGACAAAGACGAGATCGAAGGGCCCTTTGCCGCGCGGTAACACGGTGGACCTTGCTTCTGGGAGGACCAATGAACCCGCATTGTATGTCAGCGGCGAAGGGTTCGTCAGGCTTGAGAAGACCTTGTATTCGACGCCATCAATGCCATCCGCGAAGCCGGTGACCGGTGTCCCGTCGTCGGGTAGCCTTACCCAGCGCCTCTGCTTCAGGCTGGGTACCGCCGTTGCGTTTGGAAGCTGCGCAATTGGATGCGGCCCCTCCGCAGACAACACCACACGCCTTATCCGACCAGCCTTTGTCGTATGCGAGAAAATCGTTAGGCCGTTATGGGGCCCTACGCCGCCGCTTTCGTCATAGATGAACAGTCCCCCTGGACCGCCAGTCTCCACGGCGCCACCGCCGTCGGGACGATGATCCGTCGTCCTAACAAAGAAGGTCTGGCCATCTTCAAGGTTCGTATCATCCTGAATCTGAGTCATCGTTTCACGGATGACGGTGTTGGAGATCTCCTTTGCATTGGATACGGTACCGTTGGGCAGGACGCCCACTAACGTGCGTTGCGAGGCCGTCCCGCCGCATTCAACCGCACCGCTGAACGATAGGGGTGAGACTTGCGCGTCGGGGTCCGTGGCTGTCGAGAAGAGATAGTTCTCGGTGATTTGGACTACGGAGAGTTCACCGTTGGCTTCAAGACGAAACCAACCCCGTTCCCAGATCGTGTCGTCGTCTGCCCTTCGGACGAGAAGGAAGACGATCGTCCGCTCGGCACAGATAGCAAAGGGGCTTCGGTACGGGGAGATTGCTGTGCCGCTGGCACGGCGACCAGAGGAAGAGCGCGTCGCGCCGAATTTGCAATAGTCTACAAAGCCGTCCGACATAGCACCCTGCACTTGATTGAATTGCGTGCAGAATGGAGGCGGTCAGGTCCCGTTGAATCAGTCTCCCGCGACATCTTCTTGGAAGGTCAGCGGCAATTGCTGGGCCCTGAAGTGCCTCGTCGAAATCCGTGCAGCACTGGTGCGCCGGGTAAACGCGGCACCATTCTCCGTACCCCATTTCGGGATGAGCAAGATCTGCCGACGCTTCCGAGTCGTGAACAGCAATTGTTCCAGCGCGGGTCGTTCGCTCTCGCGGATATGGCTCCATTGGAACTGCCACCGCCGGATGGGATTGGCATACTCATCCTCGTCAGGCTCCCAGGCATTGCCGTAGTCAAAGTTCACAGCAAAACGGAAGGCGGGGCCGAGCCAGACACGCCCAATGTCAAACTGGTCAAAGGGCGCCACCTTCGGCGTTGCGAACCGGATCGTCAGATCAAAGCGGCGACAATTGGCAAGGGCCACAGCTTTGTCGTGCACACCCCAATAGGGGTCGATACCCGAAGCAACGAAGTTGGTGTCCACGCCCCCCGCGGCCAGCGAGCCTCTCGTATTCACGTCAGGAGAGAGCTCCCAGCGCACAAGATCAGCAGCAGTCAGGCTTGGTTCAAAATCGATGTCGGAGGCATCGTCTCGGCGCTCTGGCAGCCAGAAGGCCACGCGATCAACCTGCCGGTCCGACCCGAACGTCCCCGTCAGCGTGATCTCATTGCTCGAACTCGCAAGGTCAGATCCACGCCACACGTCCCCAAGGTGGTAGATCGCCACATTGGACGCCTCCATCCTGTCCACCACAGGAGTAGCCGTCAGCTCACAATCCTCTTGGTCCACCCAATTGATGTGACTCACCGCAGATACGTAATTGCCCAAGCAAGCCTCCTATGCGGCAAGCGCCATCGGATCAGCCCTCGAGAGCAGGCGGTCACGCTCGGCTGGCACCGCGGCGCCAAACAGTTTCAACTGTGTTTTTCGGTCACGCGCGCGCTCTATGATTTCGCGGACGATCATGATGCGGCCCCCGACGCCATATCGATCGGCCTCGATGAAAACCGGGTCACCGACATCAAGCCCCGTCATGCGCGAGACCTCTCCGCGGAACGTGTCCCGTTCGATGCCAAGTAGGTCAATGACGTCGGTGCCAACCTGTGCCCCAGCTTGCGTTGTAAACACAGACCGAATGACCGCCCCCGGCTCTGACGTTGGGTACTCCGCCACCGCCCGACCGTTTGGCGCCGTGTAGGTCTCGCCCTCTTGCTGAGCACGGGCGGCGAGATCCGCCGGCGCTAGGTCGCTAACTTGGTCCTGGCTGAGGATGGTCCAATTCTGTCGGACCAAGACCGCCTGCTCAGACCGAACGAACTCGTCGAGCTGCTCCTCTTGCAAGGTTAGCCCTGGGATGCGCAGAGGTGGCGCGCTGACATACGTCTCGGGGGCAAAAACGCGTTTAACCGTGTACCGCCCAAACCGATTGATCCCGTGGAAGCCGTTCACACTCGCACAAATGTCATCAAACAGCTGCTGCACCGTGACCACATCCCCGCCCGTATGCCAGCCACATGCATAGGGCGGAAGGAACCCAATCGCGCCATTGTCGATTTCAGACAGTGCCAGCCCAAGACGGCTCAGCAACATATAATTAATCCACTGGCTGACCGTCGAAAGATAATTGCCAGCGGGCGTAACGAACCCTCTCACAGAGCAGGTGATCGTCCCAACCGGGACCGCGCTCAACCGGAACGCACTGTGCGCCAGACAGGTCGCATAGTGACCTGGTGGGATGTCAGCCTCGATGAGCGAGTTAAAGTCGGGATAGTCCTGCGTCGGAATGAGCGGGATCATCGCCTCATAGACGCCTGTTACAGCTTGGCTACGCCCGGTCGAAAACTGATAGACCTGGTGGGGTATAGAGACCAACCGCGGCGAGATGTTAAACGGCTCCCCAAGCGCCAGGTCACGCACGACACCAGCAAGCTGAGGATCTCCACCAAAACCCCCTCGCCCGTCATAGACGGACGACGTCACAGCCGTGCGAGCCGCCTTGGTAGACAAATCATAGTCGATCCGCACTTCGCCAGACCCGCCGCGCGCTGCTTGGCCCAGGCCGCGGAACCTGATGGCAAAGTCGTTCCAATAGCCGCGCCGACGGCCATTTCGGATCGTCGCGTTAAGGCCATCAATGGTGGTTCCTGACGCCAACCAGTCGAGTTCGCCTTGGTCGTTCTTCAGGATCGAGTTCGCATTCACCTGAAGCGATCTATTCGCCGTATCCGGTGTAATCGGAGCAGTTACCGTGACCGATAGCGGTTCGGTCAAGCGGCAATATGCTGACCGGTTACGAGGCCCAGGTTCGTCCGGCCGGGCAACCCAAAGGTTGGATGAGAACAGCTCTTCCTGAAGAGGCGGGCTGTTCACACCACCCGGCGGCATGAATCCCAGATTGATATCGCCGAGGATGTCCATCTCGGCATCGGTTTCATCGGCGACCCCACGCTCACGATACTCAAGCTGTAGGATCCAAGTGTCGGCAATATGATTACGTCTGACAAACCTTTCATACTCTTCGACATCCCCACCCAGGGGAATATCGCCAAGAACGAAGGCTTCTTCGTCAAGGAACAGGCCTGGTATCATCAGCCGCCCGTCCCGGTCGCAGCACCCGTCGTCAGCGCAGAGCCAGTCTTCAGATGTGTCTCAATGCGCTTGAGAGTATCGTGCGCCTCATCGACCGCCCGTTCCAGCGTGGAAACGCGGTTGTTTAGTCCCTTTATGACATCCTCATTGGCAGCAGCGTTACTGGCACTGGCTTCATTCACTGCGGTGGCGAGAGCATCACGCATTTGCTCCACCGCCTGCACCAATTGCTGGTTCGCGCGCTGATCGTCGAAGCTCGGTTGCCCAGCAGGCTGCCCAGCTTGCTGGAACTGAGGTGCAGCGTCTACGAACGATTGAATGACATCAATCTGCCGCTGGCTTTCCTCGCTGCGCATAGCGCTTAAAACTTCTAGGATGTCCCGATCAACGGATAAGGCCTGGGACGCCGTCTCGTTTGCGGTGCGCCCCTGCCCTGCGAGAGTCTGCTTCAGTGATAGAACCTGACCAATTGTTGCTGCAACCACCGCCGTTTGGTTCGCACCCGCAAAGCCAACAACGTTAGCCCCGCCATTATCATTCGCCGCGGTGGCCAAAGTGGTCGCCCCCACGCCCAGTTGGTCGGCTGTGATCTGGCCATCCAGCACGGACAGGATTTGATCTGCCTGTGCGGCCAAGCCATCCGAAGACTGACGACTTCGAATATACTCATCCAGTAACGAAAGGACAGCGTCCGCCTGACCACTTAGATGCTGATTGGCCTCAGCGAGCTGCGTCTGGATATTGATAAGTTCTGGCACCTCAACTGAAGGCTGGTTCAGCGCTTGGTACAGATCGTTCAGTGCAGTGGCGGTGGCCTCGGCGCTGTCGGCGCGGGTTTGTTGACTATTGCCCTCTTCATTGACGAGGTCTTGTAGGGACCCGAGCCGCTCCGTCACCTGGTTGAAGATCGTATCGAAATAGGTGCTGGTGAAGCCCAGTTGCCGCTCCACGCCAAGCAAGCTTTCGCCCGCTCGCAGTGCCTCTGCAGCGGCTTGCTGGCGGTCCTCGATCGACAATGAACCGTCCCGCGCACGGGCATCGGCGGCGAAGAACTCTCCACGCAGCTGTTCAGATTGCTCTGCCAGCGTACCAGGGCGATAGCGATCGAAAATCTGCTCTATGCCCTGGTCGAGCGAGTCATGGATAGACCGCCACTGATCGGCAAGCTGCTGGGCCTCGGCAGCAGTTTCGTCCGCAGAGAGCACCTGATCAGAGAATGCTTGGTTAAGGGATGACAGGAGGTACGCGGTTCGCCCAAGATTGTCCTCAAGAAGGCCAAGCGCGTCGCCAAGTTCAATACGGTCCTCGTCGCTCAGCCCATCAAGGAACGCTTGACGTTCAGCGGCATTGGCGCGTTGCACCAGGTCGACATTGGCTCCCAAGCTCCTCGCCTGCTCAACGAGATCTTTCTGTGCCTTAATGATCTCGTTGTACCGAAACGCAACGTCATTGGTTGACTGAACCAGCCGGCTTTCTTGCGCGTCGTCGAAGCTACTCGCCGCCTCTTTGCGGGCCGCCTCAAGTGCGGTGCTGACAGCGCCAAGGTCAACGCCGGCCTCTGCCGCACGCTCAGAAACGGCATTGAGCGCATCTGACAATTGCAAAAAGGTGTCGGGCCCCTCCGCTGCCTGATTAATGAACTCTGCCAGTTCAGCGGTGTTAAGCCCAATGACGTCTGCCGTACGTTGGTCGCCACCGCCGACTTGTGCGCTGAGCGCATTCGCATCCCGAAGACGCGCGATCTGCCCTTCCAGCAGCGCTTCAGCTTGAGCCTGTAACGGTGAGTCTACGGCCAATCGATCGGTACGCACCCGCTCATCAAATGCCGCTGCCGCGTCCTCACCTGCCAGTTTTAACGCCGCCGAAACGGTCGCAAGATCAACTCCAGCTTTTGCTGCTTGATCAGAAACGGCGCTCAGCGCTTCCGTCAGATCAAGGAATGCTTCAGGGCTAGTGGCAGCTTGCTCGATAAACTGCGTCAGCTCGGATCGGTTGAGAGCGATAACCTCTAGGGCACGCTTAAAGCTGCCCCCCACCTCATCGCTTAAAGCCTTCGCATCCGAGAGCCTATCAATCTGGCTATCGAAAAGCGCTTCGGCTTGCCCCTGGATGGAGGAATCAATCGCGAGACGATCAGCGCGAATCTGATCGTCGAAGTCCGTAGCGACACGCCCCAACGCTTGGTTTCGCTCTGCATCAAGGTTTAAAGAGTCAATCCCGCCAGCGGACTTTGATGCTGCGTCCGCTAGGTCGAAGGCCTCATTGATATCGTTCAACCGCGTTACAAGGTCGGATACAGGCTCCTTGTTGTAATCCAGTGCAGTCTGAATATTCTGAAGGCCCTCAACCATGCCTTCGACGCCCTGCCCCGCATCCAGCGCCGCCTTGGCAAACTCCACCAAGCTTTGCGTACCGCCCTCAACCTGATCGAACGCAAGCTGGAAGGCATATTCGATCGCATCACGCGCGCCGGCCTCAGACGACTCGAACGTACGCCCTGCCTTTGGACGACCATCTTGGCCCTGGAACCCAATTTGAATACCGTCGCGACTGCCAACATCAACGTTGAGGAGGTCTTCGCGGTACGAGGTGTTGCGATTATCTCTGAGGCTACCGCCAGTAATATTGAGGACCGACCCCAGTGTTTGCGCAACCGTGGTCCCAATACGCTCCGAAAGCTGACGGTTAGCGGTAGACTCTTCCGAATTGTCCCGCTGATCCGCATTGATCACCCGGCCCTGCCGAAGATCGGTGATACTGACGCCTGTAAAGTTTGATCTTTTAGACGTCAGGCCTGCAATGAGACCGCCAATCGCGCCGAAGAACTGGCCGAATGCGGCGGTCGTCTCATTCGCGCCATTGCCATCGATCTCATTCGCCACCGCCAAACCGATTTGCCCGCCCAAGATCGCCAAGGCGCCTTGTGGCGAGGACGCTGCGAGCGTTTGCGCAGCGGAGTTCAGTGCGCCGGCCGTGCCGTTTTGCTGGTAGCCCTGATAAATGTTGAGGCCGACCGCAGCCCCCTGCGCCACCTGCTGAGTCGATAGCCCCCTCCTCGGCGCTGGCGTTGCAAAGGGGTCCCCGGTGACCTGCGTGCCGTCCTGCCCGACGATGGGTCCGCGATTATCCTGACCGAAGAACAGATCGCGAAGGCTAATAGCGCTGACGGGACTTGGCCCATTGATGCCCGGTGTCGCAGCACCGAAGGGGCTGTTGGCATCAGGCGTGAGAAGTGTGTCGAGAACATCACGGAAGTTCTGCCGCGCGCGATCACGGAAATAGTCCGTAATGATATCGAAGGCATCAATGCCCTCGTCCACAAAGGACGTGAACACGTCCGCCCAGACGTCTTTCAGTTGGTCCCCAAATTCTCGGGTACGCTCCCGCAAATTGCCAAACGCGTCCTGCTGCAGCTCCAGGCGCCCCCGGCGACCTGGGCTCCCCCCTGGGACCTGGTCATACGCCTCCGCGATGGACTCCGCCGTCTCCAGCCCCTCCTGCAGGCGAAGGTTCCGCTCCGCCAGCGCCCGGGTCTCATCATCAAGCTGTAGGCCATATTCCGCGCGCAGGCGGAGCATCTCCTTCGTGATCTGGTACTCTTCCTTGGAGATCGCCAAGGCTTCCCAGAGAACGCGCAGCTCCTTCTCATCCCGGTTGAGATTGTCCTTAAGGTCCTGGATCCGGGCATTGACCTGATATTGCTCATTCAGCGCATCGGTCTGAGCCCGGATGGACAGCAGCTTCCGCGCCTCCGTCTCCGCCTGCTCCCGCGTGATCGCATCATTCTGCCGGAGGATCTGCTGGGTCTGTTGCTCGAGTTCGTACGCCTCTTTGGAGATCCGCAGCTTGTCCAGCAGCGCCGCCTGTTGCCCACGGGAGGCCTCCAGCTTCTCAAGCTGCTCCAACTGACGCGCCAGCGCCGTCGCCTCCTCCAGCGCCTTCCGCGCTTTCGAGGCGTCCATATTGTCGAGCGATATTTCGAGGTCCCTAAAAAGGACCTTGAGGGCCTCGGCTTCCTCTAGGATGGCCCGAATCTCTTCGACCGATTTATCAGTATTGAGAGCTAACTCATATCCTTGACTGCCTTCAGGAAATGTCACAGCGATGCGAGTGCGATCTTCGGCTAGCCTTCGAGCTTCTGCATCTATGGGTTCAACAGCCCGCCGGAAGCGGTTTGTTGATCCAATGGCGGCCATATCGCCCCTGGGCCCAAACACCCTGGTTGACGCCTCCACGTCGGCCATGAGGTCTTTCAGTTCCTCATGTTGAGCCCTGGCATCCTGAATAAATCCGTCAACGACCTTGTTGTAGAGCTCTTTCCACGGCTCGACCTGCTCCACCTGCTTTTGCAGCGCCGCCGCCAAATCAAACGTTTCGAACGCTTCTTTGACCTCCGACTGAGCCAACCCAAGTTCTTGGGCCATGTCTCGAATGGACGAGGTGACGATCTCGTTGCGTCGATCCAATGCTTGTTTGGCGTCCGCCGCTTCTTCATCGATGGCGGAGCCAAGTCCCAGCCGGTTCAATTTGCGCCGTAGACGATCGGCCTCCGCTTCAAGGGCTGCGGCCGGGCCATCGCCCAGATCGTCAATGATCTGTTGACGACGATCTAAGGCCTGTTCGATTGTGGTGTTTTCGTCTTCTAGAGCCGAGGACAAACCAACACGAGCGGCGGCGTCCCGCATTCGACGTGCGTCGTCTTCCACCTGCTTTGTTGCGTTTGCCGACCGGTTCTGGAGCACGAGGAAGGCAGCCCCAGCGGCGGTAAGAGCGAGGCCTAATGGAGTTGCGATAAACGACATCGCTGCAACTCGGAGTGCTGACAGCCCTGCCACGACACCACGCATCACGGCGCTGAGCGTTGTCATCCCAACAGCGGCCGCGGCGGCTGATCTTGAAGTTGTCAGCAACAACGCGTTCCAGCCGATCAAAGCGTTTCGACTGGTCACCGCCGCTGCAGTAAGTCCAACCCACGCCGCCTGGACCGCCTTCAACCCACCTAGGAAGGCGGCAAACTTGATCCCGCCATAGACCAGGGCGAAGTTCGTCGCTGTCTGCGTCAGTGTGCCGATGAGTTCCCAATTATCGGCAATGCCGTTTAGCGCCGTCCCAAGCCCCGACCCCAGATTGCGGGCAAGCTCCAACGCGCCATCGGACCGCATCGCCTCCGTGAACGTATCGACCAGGTTCCTGGACCCAGCCAACAGGCCGCCCTCGCCCATCTCGATCGCCAGATCTCGGATCGCCGCCGATGCCTGGGTGGCGGAGCCCGCGAGGTTGTTGATCATCACGGAGGAAATCGATTGGGCCGACCCTTCCGCGTCCTCGAACTGATCGTTCAGATCCCGGACCTTGTCGCGAAACTCCACCAGGATCGAAGCGGCCGGGCCACCGCGTTGCTCAAATTCACCAATCGCATCGGTGACGCTCAGGCCGGACACCGCCAATTGATCAAGGACAGCGACCAGGCCGTCGCTTTCAATCGAAATGCCGTTCAGCTTGGCCTTAAGATCATCGCTAGGATCGGCCAGGCCGATAAGAACACGGCGAAGGCCCGTTCCCGCCATCTCGCCCTGGAGACCTGCATCCGAAAGCGCCGAGATCGCGGCCGTCGTTTCCTCAAGGCTAACCCCCAGCCCCGCTGACACCGGCGAGACGAATTTCATCGCATCGCCAAGCTGGGTCACGTTGGTGTTCGCACTGGCCGCCGAGTCGGCGAGCACGTCTGCGACGCGATCCGCTTCCTCCGCTGCCAGATTAAAACCGGTCAACACGTTGGACGAAATGTCCGCTGCGCGCCCCAGATCCAATTGCCCCGCCGCGGCCAAGGCCAAGGTGCCGGGCATCGCCGACAGCACCTGATTGGCGTTGAAGCCCGCCCGGGCCAGATACTCCATGCCCTCCCCGGCCTGGCGGGCGCTGAACACCGTGTTGGCGCCCAACTCCCGCGCCTGGTCGTTCAGTTGACCGAAGACTTCACTGGTTTTCGACGAGATGCGCGTGACCGCTTGAACGGCCGACATTTGCTGCTCAAAACCCGCGGCGGTGCCGACCGCGCCGGCGCCCACGCGCGAGGCGGCGTAACCAGCAAAGCCCACTGCGGCGAGGCTCCGAACCTTTTGAAAGGCCAACGCCATCGCCCGCAGCGAATTGGTGCTGGACTTGATTTTGCGCTCGGTCCGATTGAGCTGATCGTCAAGATTGCGCAGGACTCGGGTGGCGCGCTCCACCTCTTTCGGAACGCCCGCCATCTCCCGGCGGTACCGCTCAACCGTCTTCCGCTTTTTCTCAAAAGAGGCGCGAACCTTTTCCAGCGGTGGCGTGGAGGTGCGCTCAATGCGCTGGAAGTCTTTGGCGAGGCTAGATGTTGTGTTGCGCATCTTCGTGCGCAGCGCCTCAACATCTTGTTCGGCTTGCTTGACGGCGCCATCGACATTTCTGCCAAACGCAGTGACGCCTTGTCTGGAATTGTCCTCGAGCGACAGCGAGTATGTAAGATTGCGAATTTCCACGACGAGGACCCGTTGAATCGGGCCCAATGTCAGGGCGTGGAGAGGTGTTTGATTTGGAAGTTTGTACTGCTAGACTTCGCACACTAGGGTCGGGAGAAACCTGATGCGTCTTCTTGTAGAGCGAATAATTCTACTCGTGATCTTGTCAGCGGCGGTCGGTTTCGCAATTGGTTCGATTTGGGTAGACAGCCCAGAGCGTAAACTCCGAAACAAAATCGATAGCTTTGTGCGGAAAGACTTTTTCGATCCGGAGGCCGCTCGACTACGGTTTGTGATCAGTGCACCGATTGACAGCGGTGCACGAATGGCATGCGGTCGGGCGAATGGGAAAAACCGATTTGGGGGATATGTTGGAGAAGAGGATTTTCGCGTTTGGATTGATCCAGATGGAACGCTACGCCATCATTACGATATCTTGGCGAGCGAAGATGACCTTTTTCTCTTTAGGTCTTGCATGCGAGAGTTCCTAGGGCAGACGGAATAACCCTACGATGATCCCTACTTCTTTCCTTTTCTTAAAAGCGTTTTTTGGAGAATGCGACGGACCGCCTCTGGGCGAGTAGGTAGATCGTCCTCGTTTCGACGATACTCATCCAATGCACTCAACAAGTTTGGCGGAATACGCAGCGTTATTGGCGTCGCGTTTACGGCAGGCCTGCCGCCTTTGTTTGACCTTTTAGTTTCTGACATTGACAACCCAGATGGTTTCCAACATCATAATGTCATTAACTTAGCGGACTGGCAAGGCGCTGCAACGCCAAACCAGTCCTCACCAGAACTTGATCTAACAGGAGATCGCGCAATGGCTGGCACAGCACCTACCCCTAAACTCAATTCAGAAAAAGAACTCACCCGCCGTGGCGTCGTCATCGCCCTGCCCTTGGCTGGCATGACCGCATCCGCCCAAGCCAGTTCAGGCGGTGGCGATACCCCCATCCTGCGGCTGTTCCACCGGCATCAGGCGCTCATGGATGCCGCAGACGCCCATGTTAAACGCGGTGGCGGGGATGATTGCGACGCCCGAATGCAGGCAGATTTCTACAACGAGGCGGACGCCATCGAGGCAGAACTATTAGAGCTGCCCTCAACCTGCGCCGCGGACTTTGCCGCTAAAGCGATCATCTTCACCAACCGCGGGGAGCACCTGCCCTATTGGGACGCATCGAAATTCTGGGACGAAGCGCGGGCCCTGACCGCACCCGCAGCATAGACAGCAAGTATTTTGCGAGCGGTCGACCGAGTCATTGTTCAGGCCCAGCTCGACCTTTCCCGCTTTCGCAGTTGTTGGTCACCCGTGTCCGATCAGATCCTCACCTATCGTTATCGACTGTGCCCCTCCAAGGCGCAGCACGCCAAGCTTCAGGCCGCGGTGGACCACACCCGTGAGCTGATGAACGCGGCGCTGGAGGAGCGGATTGGTGCCTATCGCAAGGCGGGGAAGTCTATATCTATGTACGATCAGTTTGGCGGGCTGACGGAGCTAAGACGGTGTAGCGAATACGCCCACTATTCGGTACGCCTGCAAAGATGGCCACTCCAGCAGATCGACCAAGCATTTAAGGCCTTTTTCCGCCGCGTGAAGGCGGGCCAAACCCCAGGCTTCCCGCGGTTCAAAGGCAAAGATCGGGTTCGTGCCTTCGGGTTTGTCGATGACAAGGGGTGGCGACTCAGAGACGGCTATCTCATCATGAAGGGGATAGGCGCGATCCGACTGTCCACACATCGCGAGTTGCCGGGCAGCCCCTTGACCTGCGTCGTCAGACGATACGGCAAACGATGGTTCGCCTGTTTAACAGTTCGTGTGCCCAATGAAGATGCCCATAACGGCCAAAGCGTCGGCATAGATATGGGCGTGAAGCACCTAGCGACTCTGTCCACCGGAGAGACGATCCCGAACCGTCACAGTGACGATAGGGGCCGCGCCGCCGTCCGCCGAGCCCAGAGGGCCCTAGCAAGGTGTAAGCGGGGATCCAAAAGCCGGGCGAAGGTCAAAGCGAGACTGGCAAGACTGCGGGAACGCGAAGCCCATGCCCGGACAACCCACCTTCACCAGGTCACAGCAGATCTGGCCAAGCGCTTCGGCACGATTGTGGTGGAGGACCTCAAACTCTCCAACATGACGAGGAGTGCAAAGGGTACGGTCCAAGAGCCGGGTAAAAATGTCCGTCAAAAAGCAGGGCTCAATCGGGCCCTAATAGACACGGCACTCGGCCGATTTGGAGAATTACTGACCTACAAGGCTGAACGCGCCGGTGGGAAAGTCGTAAGAGTCGACCCAAAGCACACCAGCCAAACCTGTTCCGTTTGCGGGGCGGTGGATGCAGCCAACAGGCGAACGCGTGATCAGTTCACGTGCTCATCATGCGGACACTGCGGGTGTGCAGATCATAATGCCGCGATTAACATTGCGCGGCGCGGGGGCGTACTGGTCCCTGGGGACGTCAACGTGGGCCGTTGGGTCGAGCGTTGTCTTGGAAACCTCGTTTGAAGCGTCACTTCAAACTGAGACAGTACCCAAATTGACCACCTCGGCAGTTAAGCCATTGTGGAAAACTACCCCCCGAATGTGTAAAACTTTTCGAAATTTAAGTTCATCCCAGGTGGTCAGAATGACCAGCTCAATGTTTATGCGGGTTTCAGGGGTGTGGAAAAAATGGCCAGCTAGTCAAAATGTCCAGCTAAGCTGGACTCCGCTGACCACCTAAGCTGGTCACTTGTGTCCAGCTTAAAGACCAACCAGGTCCATAGACCATAGCAAAAAAAATGATCACACTTGCCATCGCGGCAGACCGTGATCTAAGAATTGAGAGCGGATTTCTGGCGATCAGCCACCGGAAATTCCGTGCGAGATGAAACAGTACCCAATCTGACCACCTGGGATTTCCCGTCAGATCGCCTTCCCTTTTCCCCTCTTCGACTTGGCTTCCTGCTCAGCCTTTTTCTTGGCGGTGGCAACCTTCTCTCGGAAGTCGCCGCGCCACGAACGATCGAGGCGCTCAAGCACGGTCTCGTATTTGTCGAAGTCGTTGAGCCCGTCAGGGCCCAGGTGGCCGACATGCTTCGCGAAACGGCGCTCAATGTGCTCGCTGGAAATGGGGAGAGGGTCGGCGCCGGCCATGGAGGTGATCATGTTGCGGCGCTCGGAACACCACATGAAGTCCACTAAGATGAGGCGCAGGTCGGGGCGCAGGTCGGCGATGTGGTCGGTATCGGGGTCCGCGTCCTCTTGCGGGTCTTCAGTGATTTGACCGGGTTCGAGGTCAAACCACTGTTCCTCCTCTAGTCGGTCTGCGTGTTGTCGAGGATCCCAATCGGATCCACTTCCGGCTGATCCAATGAGCTGTCGGAGAGCTTTCCCAGCTCTTCAATATCCTCCTGCTCCTCATCGGCGCGAAGGTTGTCGACACGGTTCATGGCAATCATGACCGCGGATTGGAACGGCTCCCACTTCGGATCAGTGAGATACTCATCACGGCGGGCCTCTGTGTAGCCAACCGTTTGTTTCTTGTCCGTCAGGTTTTCCCAACCAACGAGGCCCATTTTGAGAAGCTCACGAATGTTCTCGTCTTCTCGTTGAGAGCGGAACAGCTCTTCTTCGTCGGAGTCCCTTTTAAAGCCTTTGGATCCCTTGCTGGTCTTGAAGGCTTGAATTTTTTCTGCAGCTTCGCGCTCCAGACGCGCTTCCAGTCGGGTTTTGCGGGCCTTGATGTCTTTAGCGGTGAAGCCACGTACCTAAAGACGCAGGTCACCAGTGTTGTCAGCAATATCCTCAACCCAGAATCCGTCTTCAACGGCTTCGAGGTCACGCGAGAGCGCATTTATTTCCATAGGGGGGTCCTAACAGAGTTGGGTGAAGCCGTCCGCATACGGGAAGCGGCTCATCATGAAGAACGGGTTGATACCGCCAGCAGCCTTCACAGCGTCGTCAGGGGTGGCCTTAAATTCGTAGGACACGATCACCTGGTTGCCTGATTCCGGAATGGGGTCCGAAAGCTGAATGAGCTGCGCGCGGGCCCAGTCGGCAACATAGGCGCCATCACCATGCGGAATAACGCGGCGGAACTTGAAGGTTTGGTTGCCTTCATACTTTTCGTGCCAGACGTTTGAGCGGAAATGGCAATCCCCCGACAGCATGGCGCTCTGCTTGGACGCCTCCATGTCGAGGTAGCTCTCGCAGCCCTCCACATCGACCGGCAACAGGTTGGGGTTCAGCGTCAGCTCAGACGACCGAATGG
Source organism: uncultured Parvularcula sp. (assembly GCA_937919225.1). Classification (GTDB taxonomy): domain Bacteria; phylum Pseudomonadota; class Alphaproteobacteria; order Caulobacterales; family Parvularculaceae; genus Parvularcula. The sequence goes on along the minus strand of CALFRH010000084.1, from coordinate 3,960 downwards.
CCAGCTCACGAAACACGTATGTACCGTCCATGAAGACCCGGTTCCCGCCATCCAGCGCCCTGATAGAACGACGGAAGCGAGGACGGATGAGATTGGCTTCCCCCGCGCCCCGAAGGTCCGGCAGGTTCTCTTTAAAGCCCAAGCCTTGCATTTGGCAGGACAGCGTGAAGCGGTCCCGCGCACGCGAGGAAAGGCGCACCTCGCTTGGGTGTTGGCCCACTAACCGTCGAATTTTGTCGCCGCCGGTCTTCCGTGGAATGACCGTTTGCCAGGTGAAGGTGGTCGCCGTTGTCCCAGGCACCAGATACTCGGCAAAGAAGATCCGAATGGTTTTGCCCGCGCCCGCGTCCCCGGCGAAGTTTGGCAGCGTGTCTTCGACTTCAAAGCTGCCATTACTCCAACTCGTGACCGTCACAACGTCGTTCACGGCGGCCGTATCATATTGGAAAGCCGCCCCTTCGCCGCCAATTTTGATGGGGATACCGGCCGGAAGGTTGAGTGCCGTGAAATCATATGGAGACGCGTTGCTGTCGGTAAAGACGTTGCCGGAGAGGGCTAAGTCCCCTGCAGCGAACTGGCGCCCGACAAATTTGATTTCCGCACCAGCAGGAGGCGTTTCGTCCACCACAACGCCGCTCACGATGACCGTGGTCCCATCGGATCCGGTTTGGGTGACCTTCAGGCCATTGTTGGCGGCATTGGTGAACCCCGTCATGAAAACAAGGTCACCGGCGGCAAACGCTGTACCCGCCGTAACCGTGTAGGTGGCAGAAGCGCCGTCTACGTTGGTAATCTCCGCTTCAAGAGCGGTATTGCCAGCGTTCTCTTTCCAAAGGTAGTTTTTGCGGTTGTTCAATTCCACCCAAGAATTGAACATCCCGCCGGCGATGAAATCATCAAAAACACCCGGCCGCCAAACCCGATCGAACGATGCATTGCCGTCCAGGGACAGCAAATCATCCTCGGTATCGAACCGATCGTCCCGCGCCTCATTCGCGTTGTCGAAATTCCGAGTGGGAATGAATTCACCGCTCCGGATGGGAAACGCGGTGACTTTCGCAAATTCTGAAACGGTTGAGAGCTCGCGCTCAATTGCATAACTGACGGAAACAAAATCGGCGACAGACATTGAGCACTCCAACTTGAGAGCGCTCAAGGCGCCCTAATAGTGCTCGTATTCGTAGGAGTAGCTGATCACCCTTGATTGGCCGCGGATGAGCCCCTCCCCCACCAAATCGATGTCCGGTGTCATCGCCTCGTTGAAGAAGACGCCTTCAATCTCTTTGCGCAGAAAGATGTTCATCACGGCACTGTCGATCTGCCGTGCGAGTTGAAAGGCAGCATTGCGATGAATGACAACATGGTATTGAAACGTCCCAATCTCATCCCAAAGGTTAGCGCCCATCGCGCCCACGGTTTCGGGAAGATGGATGCCACCGGCGAATTGAAACTCGACAGCGGGCAAGCGTGGCCGCGCCCGACCACCGGCCCCATCGACGAAGCGCCGATTAACATGGTCCGGATCCTCAATGTCGTAGAAAACAGCCAAGTCTGTATCGAACTGGGCAGTCATCGCATTGATAACTACTTGAGGGACATAAGTGGTGTCGATCGCGGTCATCAGCCCTTCACTCTCAGTACCAGGCTGGGATGCCGCATCAGTCGTTGATCCGACGCCTTGGTATCTCTCTTTTGCCGCTGGCCAAGGCGCTCTGAATCACCGACGAGAAAACTCGGCATCGTGAACCATTCGAATTCGACGTGGTACATCTTGCCGTAGCGCCGGCGCACCAGCGGAAAGGCCATGGTCTGGTAAACCCCGCGCGGCGCCTGATTAGACAGACCAAAGTGGATCTTTCGGGCGTAGGGACGCAGGTTCACATACCGCGCATGGTTCCAATTTTTCGGTGCAAGCCGCGGATCCGCAACACGAACACCGTCCACAAACAATGCGTGGTTCTCAACATAGGTCTGAGCTTTTGTCTTCCGATTGCTGCCAGATCTCGGGGACAGACGCTTGAGCACCTCGAGGGTGAAAACCAGGACATCTGTGTCGAGATCGAACTGGATTCGTGTAAAGCCGCCACGCCGCATATCACGAGGTGGCCGCCCACTGACGCCGTCCGTGATGATCTCTTCGTCGGGCGCATAGCCAAGGATGGCCATGTTCGCTTCACGGGCCTCGCCAAACAACTGGCGTGTGACCTCCTCGATGTACTCCGGCAAATCCTCATCGCGTATGCGATCAAGCTCTAAAGCAAATTGATCAGAAAACGCTTCGTATGCCTGCGAATTGGTCATTTAAGCAGGGTCGCTCGCTCGCCGGTGGAGTCCCAATGCTGGTGACCGGTGATGAACAGGATCCAACGAAGCACATAGCCGCGCCGGCGGTCCGTCTCGACCTCTTCAACGTACCAACTCTCTTCGGTCTCTGTAGAGACGACTTCATCACCCCGTTTCGGCGGTCGTAAGAAGCCCGCCGCATTGTAGTGATTGTAGGCGACGAACATGCGCTGTTCGACGATGCGCTGCTGACCATGTTCAGGTGTCGTGTCGACATCCCTCACGTAGGCAAAACAGTCTTTGAACGGTTCGCCGGTAATGAAAAATCTGTGGAGGTGCCCAACATCCTCAATATCAGCCGCCAATCGGCGACGATCGCGCGAAATAACGAAGGGCGCCGATGGCACCGGCGTTGTTTCAATCGTAAAGTCTGGATCAATGCCGCCGAAGACATAGTCCCCGAGGGCCATGTCCCCCAGGATCATGAAAAACGCTCCATGGTAAAGGGCTCTAACAAAGTGAGCGCTTCCCGCGGCACCGTCCTGCCGATCGAGTCTCGATCATATCGGATGGAATCAGACTTTACGTCGTCCTGGGTATGACTGGTGGCAACGACACCCAGCGCGTCATCTGATGCTTCTTGTTGGTAGACATGGGAAGCGATGAGCAGGACGGCACGGATTAAAGACCCGGGCAGTAACGGACCATCCACTACAGCATCGGTGGCTTCAGTGTCGGGCGCTGCACCACGGCCAAGATAGCCCGCGTCATAGTCGATGATCATCGTCTCGGCGCATTGATAATTTTTGAAAAGAAGACGACCCTGAGCGTTTGTGGCATAGTCAGTGCTCACCAGCACTGTCTCATCTATGGTGACTGATTGGATCGTTGCCTGACTTTGCGATAGCCAGATCGTTTTAACCGGTTCCGTTGGATCCAAGGTGATGGTTTCTTGGAGACCACGGCGACGAAACTGGCGTACTCCAAAAACCTCCGGCCAATTGCACCAGGTGGCAGCAATTTGCTCAGCGTCATCAAGGAGATCAGTTAGATCCGTCCCCGTCACGTCCTGCAGCACGACGGCCTTGTGGGCGCGGCTTTGGTCTATCAGCGCCCTCAGGCTTGCTGGGCGCACCTGGCTCAGGCTCTTTAGGAGGGGTTTCATCGTCGCTCACCTCAGGTGTTTGTGCGGTCGGCCCAGGCGCCTCTTGCTTCACCAGCGGTTCTGACTGCTGCTTGCCATTTTGATCTGCAGCCTCTGCGTCTCCCAGACGAATAAAGTGCTCGCACGACTTTATCGGTAGGGCGTAGGTCCCGTCTTTTTCGTACTCAGCAACGACGTTACCGAGATGGTCCTTCACTTGACGGTCCCGCAAAAACGTAACCTCATCAGTCGTCGGTGCTGGGGATGATTTTGCAGGACGTCTTGTCATGTCGGATTCCTAGGTTTGCTGCGCCCCAAAACGGGGCGCTAGCAGACGGCGTTAAGCAGGATTAGTGACGATTGCTTGGTGTACGGCTTGAACGACAGCGCCCTGGGTCACAGGATTGTACCGCGCCGAGCAGCCTTCGAGCACGCCACCCACAACGTTGACGCCACCTTTGGTGATGGAGAGTCGGGCGTAGTTAAACCCGTCGGCTTCTGAGAGAGACCCCTCTAGAGCGTCATTCAATGCC
>CALFRH010000083.1 GCA_937919225.1 uncultured Parvularcula sp. | reverse complement strand
CCCCCCCCCCCTGCCCGTCGTACCATTTGAAGCGGGGACTTAATGACGTGGTCTCTGACGCTGCCGGGTTTGCGGATGATTCTCAACGAACGTGTACGAAACGATTTTCTCCTCTATAAGGCGTTTCGTGCCGACGGATGAGCCGTCTTAGAGAGTCTTGGTTTCGTGAAGAGCAGTTTCGAGAATCTAAAGACGGGGCCGGAATCGGATCTGATCTCGACGCCGCCTGCGCGCGCCCCGAACGATGGCAAGACGCTCTCTCATGTTGCCAAAATAGATCGACTATACAGAGATCACTGGGTGGCGCTCGTCGGATCGTTGCGGCGTACATTTGGAGATGGGCCGCCGGATCCTGATGATATCGCTCAACAAGCGTTCCAAAAACTCATTGAACGCGATCGGCTTTCGGATATTCGAAGCATTAAAGGGTTCTTGTGGCGAACAGCTCGGAATCTGATGATCAATGCGAAACGCTCGCGCAGCACACGAACGCGATACGATTTCGAGATTGAACATCTTTATTTTCCAAGCCGAGGGGTCAATTCGACTCCTGAAGCTGTCTTAAGTGCAAATGAGGAATTGCAAGCGATTAACGAGGTTCTGCGCGCCATGCCCGAAAAACGCCGGAGGGCGTTCATCCTCCATCGTGTGGAAGGGCTGTCTGTGTCGGAAGTTGCACGAAGATTGAGACTATCGAGAAGTCCGACAGATCGGCACATACGTCGGGCCGCCGAGGATATTCAAATGCGTCTTTCTGGTCTGAGACATGAAGGTGTAGAATGACACAGCACGATCGGGACCAGCGCGCGCTTGTAGAAACAGCGAACTATTGGCGTGCGAAACACGGTCAAGGAAACTTGAGTGACGACGAGCGCCGCGCCTTCGAGGCTTGGCTGAAGCAAGATATCCGCCACGAAGAAGTCTATGATCAAGCCGAAACCTATTGGTCCGCTTATGATTATTTGGCTGTGACGGACCTCGATCCGGCCTTGTTGCGTCCATCATTCTCAGAGCGCGTAACGGCATGGCTGGATCTGTTCGCGCATTGGGGACGTCGTCCGGCCATCGCAATCGGGGCGGCCGCGATGGTGGCCTGCTTGGTGGTGAGCTTTACCTGGATCTATTCAAACGCCAATCGCTCAGTCCCGACCGAGGCGCCCATAGGGCAACTCGACTATGCATCAGAGACCGGTGAGGTGAGGGCGATCACATTGCCCGATGGGTCCGAACTCACCCTCGCAGCGCGCTCCCACGTCAGTATCGCGTTTTCTGATGAAAGTCGTGTTGTAACCCTGGTAAAAGGGGCGGCCCTATTTGATGTTGAGGCCGATCCGAACAGGCCATTTACCGTAAAGTCTGACCACTTGTCGGCCACAGCGATCGGCACGCAATTCGACGTCAGCGAAAGCGCCGGCATCCTGCGGGGTTCGGGCAGCGAAGGGCTGGTCGATGTTGCCTTTCCCTTGGTGGGAGAGGGCGCCAGCACCAGCCTGAAATCCCTTCGCCAGGTCGCGGCCGGCGAAATGGTCTCAGCCTCTGATCGTATTGGGTTGAGTGTCATTCGCGCCGTAGATATTCAGCGGATCGCCGCCTGGCGGAACAATATCCTATATTATGACGGCGCCACCCTGCGCGAGATTATAGACGACGCCAATCGGTATTCTGAATTGGAAATTCAGCTTGAAGACTTGTCGCCTGACCTACAGGCAAAAAGCATAAACGCTTCTTTTCAATCCACCGATTTAGACGGCCTCCTAAACACACTTACCTTCGTTTATCCGATTACGATTGATCGTTCCGCCGCAGACAAGATCGTCATACGGCCGAGCGTCGCCCCCGAATAACTACGTTTATCGAATTTATTTGATTTCTTGAGGGGCAAATACCGCGGCTCAACTGTCTTACCCCTAGAGTTGAGATTGCAACGCATTCGCGTATGAGAGATTACGAGGGGTATTTTCAGTGAATCTTCAAAATCAAAACCCATGGCACAAACGTGCTTTGGTCGCAGCAACATCTGCCATTGTTCTTTCTGCGATGGTTCCAGCCGCCATAGCGCAAGTAAATGATCCCGAACCATCGATTGAGCGTGTGAGCACCCCGGCGGGAAGCCGTGGCGAGGCGCGTTTTGCGCTCTCTACGCAACGCGGTGTCACGATCGTGGCGCCGAGCGAACTTGTGGACGGTATAGCCGTGCCCGCACTAGAGGGACAAATGTCGACCGAGCAGGCCTTGGCTGAGCTTCTGTCCGGCTCTGGCTTGGTTGCGACCAATTCAAATGGCAGCGGCTATACGATTGTCGAAGCAGCCCCCGATGGTTCATCAGCGCGCGTGCCGCAACCGATCACAAATCCAGCAGCTGTATCGGAACCGGAAGATGAAAAACGTGTCGAAGACACGATTATTGTCACCGGAACAAAGCTTGGCCTGAACCTCCAGGAGACCGTCGACTCGGTCGAATTGCTGACCGCCGAACGGCTTGAGAATGATGTTATTTTCGAATTGTCGGATGCGATCGCACGGACCCCAAACGCGTCAGTGATCGGCGGTGCAATTACCAATATCAACATTCGTGGAATTAACCGCAATGGCACGGGCGGAGCTGGTCAAGGTCAGGCGATTAACATTTTCCTCGATGGGACGCCGCTCTCCGCCAATGCTCTGCTCGGAAGCGACTCAATCTGGGATGTCAGCCAGGTTGAAATTCTTCGCGGCTCTCAGTCCATTCTCCAGGGCCGCAATTCCATCGCGGGCGCGGTTGTTCTGACCGCGAATGACCCGACCTATGAATGGGAAGGCGCTGGCCGTGTCAGAGTGGGCGAGTTTGGTGAGCAACAATACTCGGCCGTCATCTCCGGACCCATCATCAAGGATCAGCTGGCGTTTCGCTTAAGCGGCGATTTTGACGAGACGGATGGCATTATCACCAGCGGTATCAGCGGCGAAGACGATAATAAGCAAGACAATCTCACGCTGCGTGGAAAACTGCTTGCCGAACCAGATGCATTGAAAAACCTCCGGGTTGAATTGACCCTGGAATATACAGAGAGTGATTTGGCCCGCATCACACCGGGGGTCGTCAGCGGTGAAGGTCCTGCGGGCGAAGGGAATCTCTCTCCCGAGCGCATTCAGCGTTTGGCGAGTTTTGACCCAAATGAGCGGGTCACGTTTTCCGACTTTTCAGTGGCCGCCGATATCGAAACGAAGAAGCTGATCGGCGATGTCACTTACGACTTCACGGACAATATCTCTCTCGATTTCATTGGCACGTATGAAAAAACAGATCGGACCAACGATAACTTCCTGATTGAAGAAAATCCATTTGGCGATGTCGGGACATTTAGCGAAACAGAGGCTGAGATTTACAGTGCTGATATCCGCTTGAACTTCGAGTTTGACAAACTGACCGGGCTAATCGGTGGATATTATTTCGATTCTGACACCAACGGTAATACGGCAGCGGGACAGCTTATTCCCACCAACATATTCCCGATCGATCCCGAGGGGAGCATTCTGACCTTCACAGGGACGACGTCTAACAAAACCGAAAATATGGCGCTTTATACGGCTTGGCGTTTCTCGCCCAATGAAAAATGGGACTTTGATGCCGGTCTTCGTTTTGATGATGAGCGATTCAGCGTGCAAAACGTGGTCAATGGCTTCTTCGTAACCCCTGATACCTGCACCGCTACGGTCCCGGGGGTTGTGTTCGGATTGCCCATTCCATTCATTACAATTTCGTGTGCGGATGGGATCGAGTTCCTGGTGCCACCGTCCAATCCGATTGAAGCTGACAATTTCGAGGTCTTGCTGCCAAGTGCTGCGATCACTTACAATATTAATGATGATGTTTCCGTGTTCATCGGCGCGCGCCGTGGCTATCGAGCGGGTGGAACATTTATCGCTCAATCCCTTCAGGATGCGTCAAACGTCTTCAACGTGCAGTCATTTGACCCCGAGTTTTTGAACACATTCGAAGCCGGCTGGCGCAGTCAGTGGCTGGATGGTCAGCTGACATTCAACGGAACCGCCTACTATAGTGAGTATCAAGATCAGCAGG
>CALFRH010000082.1 GCA_937919225.1 uncultured Parvularcula sp. | reverse complement strand
GAGAAATCCGTACTCAAGGTACAGTTACCAGAGGCACGACGCGTGGTTATGTATTAGGTCGCACATGTGGACAGCAATGCTTGCCGGCTGAGAGCAGTCAAGCAAAATGAGACTTATAATCTGTAGATCAACCGTCTGCATTCATGGTCCAGAATTGGAATGGATGTGCGCAAACGAGTTGGCCTCAATCTCAAGAAGTACCGCATGGAGGCGGGCTTCTCGCAAGAGGGCCTCGCGCTCGAATGTGGGCTTCATCGAACGTATGTCAGCGGTGTTGAGCGCGGCATCCGCAATCCTACTGTGACGGTGCTTGAAAAACTTGCAGGGCCACTGGACGTTGAAACCTGGCGCCTTCTTGAAGAGGAGGTTGAGGATTGAGCGACAAGCCAAGGTCCCGCTTTTCCGTTGAACTCAAGCCCTATTTCAAGCTGAAACGTGATCTAGAGGACGTACACGCATCCCGAATAGAACCAAAGGAAATCGCGTGCGAGATCCGAAAGCATGGCATTGAAAAAATGCCCGAAGAGGTGGTGAGCTTCCTTTGCGATCACTTGGACGGCCGCATCGATAGACGCGGCCGCAAGGGCTTAACGCCAGTCGAGAAGCAATTGGCTGCGCGTCGTGCGGCACTATGTTATGTGTCGATCCGGGCTGCCCTGAAAGACCGTAGCTCAACCGTCCCCGAACTTCTTGCATTCTTAGACGAAAACGCCCTGTCGCTGCCGGAAGGTGCCGCAGCAAGCGAGAAGGCTTGGCGCCTGACTTCTATCTTAGTGTCGGGGCATCAAGGTGAGTACAAAAGCCTTGCCAATCTTGTTTCGAAGCATGCGCCCTTGACGCCTAAGAGAGCCTCCTAGAAATATTGCCCCTTTTGTTGTGAAAGCTATTTGTCCGCCCAGAAGGCAAAGGATCTGCATCTGAATTAAGAAAGGATGTAGAAATGCCCACAACGCAATATCGACGGCCCGACGCCACACAAAGCAAGACCGGCCGCCGCTACCAGATCCAAACATCGAGCACCGGCCTGGGCACAGGTTTTGTACTGGATGAAGTGCACGCCTCACCAGAACACAGAATCTTTAGACGCTGGCACTTCTCCTTTCGGCCAGAACCAGGCGACGTTCTTGCCCAGGTTGAGCGGAGGTTGCAACGATGACCTCGGAGGTCACGATGCCAAGTTGCGAGACGGTGCCGATCGCCAGCCTGCGCCCTTACGCCAACAACCCGCGCACGCACACGAAGAAGCAGATCCACCAAATTGCGAGAAGCATTGAGCGTTTTGGCTGGACAAATCCGGTTTTGGTCGACGCTGAGAATGGTGTGATCGCGGGCCACGGGCGCATCGAGGCCGCGACCCAGCTTGGCATAACTGAGGTTCCGGTGCTGCGCATTGATCACATGAATTCCGCTGAGAAACGCGCCTATATTATTGCCGACAATAGATTGGCGGAAAATGCGGGCTGGGATGACGGGCTATTGGCCGCCGAACTACAGGGGCTGCTAGACCTCGACTTGGACTTCGATCTTGAGCTCACCGGATTTGAGATGGGTGAGATCGACGTCATTCTGGGCGACGGTGTCGCGGAAGAAGAACCCCCGGCACCCGAGCCGGACATCGATAGCCCCGCGACGAACCGGCCTGGCGACCTTTGGCTGATTGGCCCGCACCGGTTGATCTGCGGTGATAGCCTTGATCGCGAAACTTGGGATGCGCTCCTCGAGGGCGACAAGGCGCAAATGGTCTTTACCGAACCGCCTTATAATGTGCGCGTTGACGGGCCCGTCTGTGGTCTTGGGCAGAAGAAGCACCGCGCATTCGCTATGGCCACTGGTGAAATGTCTCCAGAAGACTTCACGACCTTCCTGCGGACCACGTTCCAGCGTCTCGCGGAGTTCAGCGAGGACGGCGCGATCCATTTTGTCTGCATGGACTGGCGGCACATAGGTGAACTGCTCGCTGCGGCCGACGATGTATATATTGAGCTGAAGAACCTCTGCGTCTGGGCCAAAAGCAATGCTGGCATGGGCAGCTTTTACCGCTCCCAGCATGAGCTCGTCTTTGTCTTCAAATGTGGCAGAGCTCCCCATATCAACACATTCGGCCTTGGGGCTAACGGGCGCCACCGGTCCAATGTCTGGACTTACCCCGGCGCGAACACGTTCCGCGCTGGCCGCATGGAAGACCTGCAGGCCCATCCCACGGTAAAGCCACTGCAGATGGTTGCCGACGCGATCCTCGACTGCTCGCATAGGGGTGGCCTAATTGTGGACGCTTTCGCCGGTTCCGGGACAACGTTGGTGGCAGCTGCTCGGACGGGTCGCACTGCCGCAGGCATTGAGATCGACCCGCATTACGCCGATCTGACCCTAAAGCGGCTTGAAGCCGAGACTGGCCAAACCGCCGTGCATGCCGATACCCTGGAAAGCTTCGCGACCATGTCCGAGCTCCGCAAAAAGGGGGCAACCGATGTCTGAAAAGGACTATGAGGTCGGCTATGGCCGCCCGCCGAAGCACACCCAGTTCAAAAAGGGTCAGTCGGGCAATCCGAAGGGACGAAAGAAAGATGCACGGGGGCTCAAAACAGACCTCCGGGCAGAACTCGGTCAACGCGTCGAGATCACCGAGAACGGGAAACAGGTCAACCTGACCAAGCAGCAGCTGATGGTGAAGCAATTGGCCGCGAAAGCGGTCAAGGGCGACATCCGCGCCATCAGCAAATTGGCTGATCTCGCGATTGCGCTGCTTGGGCCGGAAGATGAGGTGCAAAAGCCTGAAGCCACTCTGCCGCCCGAGGATAGCGCGATCATCGATGAGTTCATCAAACGGAAGGCGGGAGGTTCGACCGATGCATAAAGACTATCAACTCCTCGACGCGATCCTTCGGAATGACTTCCCATCGTTTCTTGCCAAGGTCTTCGCGGAAGTTTCCGGCGGGGATACTTTCCTGCCGAACTGGCACATTGATGCGATTGCCTGGGAGCTAGAACAAATCCTGCGTGGCAAAAACTCCCGCCTGATCGTAACAATGCCGCCGCGTTACCTGAAATCCATCGCGATCTCTGTTGCGTGGCCAGCTTGGATGCTGGGGCACAACCCGCAGCTGGAATTTGTTTGCGTTAGTTACTCGGGTGATTTGGCGGCAAAACCCGCCAGCGATTGCCGCGCTGTGCTGCAATCCGATTGGTGCCAACGCATTTTCCCACACACCCGTCTGGAGC
>CALFRH010000081.1 GCA_937919225.1 uncultured Parvularcula sp. | reverse complement strand
AGCGAACTGGTCAGCCGTCCCCCGTCCGTCAGGGGTCCCCGGCACCTTTCTCTTTTTGGGAAAGAACGCAGCCGTTTTTTTGGTGAGCGTGTTGATCAGTTGTTTGACCATTGGTTTACCCCCCTCCTTGTGCCGCTTCTGGAGCAGGCGAGATGTCGCCATCATCAGCCGCCTTGTCCTTCGGCATTTGACGGGCCGCAAGCGCGAGTAGCCGCTTAAGTTGGCGTATGTTCAGCCGCTCTGTATCGGCCGCTAATTCAAGAGCTAGCTCGTCCGCGTCTTTGTCATCGGCCTTCTGAGATGCAGTGCCGGAGCCCGTTTCGATAGCGCTCAACCGCTCATGGATATGGCGCAGATGGTCCTCCCGCTGGGCATCACGGACAGAAAGCTGTTTCGTCAAAACACTGCTAAGTTCTTCGACTTCCGCCCGAATCTGTGCGCCGTGGTCGAGACGAGCAAACAGGTCCACCGAACGCGCAAGTGAGGTGTGTACGATCTGGTTTTGCTCATGGAGCACACCCAAGCCGCCCGTCACTTCGTCAAGGGACTGACGCGTGGCGTGCCCCGCAGCGGTGAGGGCGCGCACCTCATCGGTGAGGGATTGTAAGCTACGGGACTGACGTTGGTTCGACTGCACCAAATGCCGGGCCGTTCGCATCAGGAGGGTCAGCCGACGCTCTTCTAGTCGTGCGGCACTCGCGCCGGGGGCTGCCGCTGCCGTCGCGCTTTCCGCATTGTCGTGAAGTTCCACCGCATTGGAGACCCAGTCAGAAAACTCTGCCTTGAGACGCCCCCCGGCGCGACCAAGGAGTTGGATCGTAAGGCTAAGCGCCAATGACGTCACCAAACCAAACAGCGATGAGGAGAAACCCGTCGCCATCCCCCCCAAGGGCGTCTGCAAATTGTTCATCAAGAGCGCGACGGTTTGGGTGGGGTCCTCGGCGGTGAGATCAAGCTCGCCTAAGATCGCCCCCACCGACGCAAGGGTTACCATGAGGCCAATAAATGTCCCGATGAGCCCTAAGAAAATCAATATTCCCGCCACGTACGAAATAAGCGCCCGTTCCTCGCTCAACCGTTCTTCAATCCCTGCAATGAGGGTCTGCATGGTCGAGGTGGAAATTTGCAACGCCCCATCGCGATGCAGCTGCTCAGAAATGAGTTGATAGGATTGCCCCAACACCCTTGGCTTGTTGAAGACAATGCCCACCTTGGCGCAGCGATAGAACCGCCAAAGCGGATCCGCCGCCGCCGCGCGATCCTCGTTGGCCACATCATCGTAAAGCTCCATAAGAGCGTAGAGGGCGCGAAACTCATTCCGGAACCCAAGAAGGGTCGCCACCACGAGCGTGGCCCCAAACGCAAACGTGCCGAAGATGATCATGTTGAGGGCGGGGTTGGCACCAATCGCCGTCCGGACAAAGTCCAGCTGCCAGACCCCCACAACCACCAGCATGAGGAAAACAAAACCAATACGAAAGGACTGCGCCGTGACGGTCTGCATGGGGGAGTACGCCTTACCCGCTTTACCGCCTGACGGTGTAGCCGATGCACGCTTAAATTTGGCTTAAGTATAGTAGAGCGACAGACCTAACGGTTATTTACCTACATCAATAAAACATAAACACTCGCTCGTACCTGAGCCAAATAAGGCATGCGGTCGAGGCAAATGGCGGGCGTAAGCGACGCCCTTTAAGAATTCTAAGCCCCAGTTTAGGTGAGTTGATTGCCAGGCCGGCCAAGGCTAATGGCCACCACCGACAAGGGCTTCCATTACAAAGTGGCCCCGGGACCAGCGCGCGTTAACCCAAGCGCTAGCCCCCCAAAGAGTGAGACGCCATGAGCACCCATCGCACACCCCCCCTCCCTCCCTCAATGACCTTGTCTCGCCGCGCGCTTTTAAGAGATGGCGCCGGCTTGGCCGCGCTGCTCGGCATGCCCGTTCCGTTTGCCAAAGCTGCCCCCCAAGGGGTTGCTCCCCTGGCCCTGATGCAAAGCGCGGCGACACCCCTGGCCGCAAAACCGGAGCTGACCCTTCTGAATAGCCGTCCGGTGAACATGGAGACGCCGGCTCACCTGCTTGACGACGCGATCACCCCCGCCAGCCGGATGTTCGTCCGCAATAATGGTATTCCGCCCTATACAGATGAGGTGACGGATGAGAGTTGGTCTGTCACTATTGATGGCGAGGTCAACACCCCCCTCACCCTGTCTATCGCCGATATAAAGTCGCAAGTTGACACTGAAACGCTTCAGCTCCAGCTGGAATGCGGAGGGAATGGCCGCCGGTTTTTCACCCCTGGCGCATCGGGGAACCAATGGACTTTTGGCGCCATCAGTTGCGCTGAATGGACCGGTGTTCGCCTAGCGGATGTTTTGGAACGGGCGGGACTGAAATCAACGGCCGTTTATACTGGCCACTATGGCGCGGACACGCACCTCTCCGGTGATCCTGACAAGGTGCCGCTTTCGCGCGGGGTACCGATTGAAAAGGCGATGGATCCCCATACCCTTATTGCCTGGGCGGTGAATGGCGACCAGATGCCGGATCTTAACGGCCACCCCTTGCGTCTCGTGGTCCCCGGCTGGCCCGCCTCCTGCTCACAAAAATGGCTAACCCGCATTTGGGTGCGCGATCAGGTACATGATGGCGCCAAGATGGCGGGGCAATCCTACCGGGTTCCGGCCTACCCTGTTGCGCCGGGGACGGAGGTTCCTGACGAGGATATGGTGATCATTGAATCGATGCCGGTAAAGTCCCTTATCACCGCACCGCAAACCGGCGTCCGACAAGGGGCAAGGCAGCCTTTCGCCGTCCGCGGCAAAGCATGGGCCGGGGATCGACGGGTGGCGCAGATGGATGTTTCCATCGATTTTGGCGCCACCTGGCAAAAGGCGGACCTTTCCGATCCGGCGAACCCTTATGCGTGGCAGCTATGGGAGGCGGATGTCACCCTGCCCGAGGCGGGCTATTTCGAAATTTGGGCCCGCGCCACCGATGAGGCGGGAGAGGCGCAACCCCCCATCCCGCCGGGCTGGAACCCGCGGGGGTACTTAAACAATATGCAGCACCGGATTGCGGTGTACGCGGTTTAATATGCGCATTCCCATCGTCTCCCTCCTCTTTTTTGCGGCCGCCCCGGGGGTTTTCGCCCTCGGCGCCCTGC
>CALFRH010000080.1 GCA_937919225.1 uncultured Parvularcula sp. | reverse complement strand
ATGCGACTATCCATTGAGCGGCAAGTGAAGGGCGGCAGTTAGAAATTTGCTGTGGTGCAGATAAGTCGCGGGTGACAGGATGACGCCCTCGGAAAAGCGACCCGACATGGTAGGCGATGTCTCAAAAGAGAGGGCCTAAAATGCCAACTGCCGAGTTCCTAATCCCATTTCTTGTCGCAACATCAATATTCGCGTTCACATCACGCCAAATGCAGTCAGGCGGTGCCAACCGGGAGGATACTACGCACCTTCCGTTGCCCTGAAACCTTCCTCGCTGCCGCGCATCTCACAGCAACTGTCATTTGGTTCTTATGAGTCTACGCCCTAGGGTTTCGTTGCATCAATCCAGGCATCATAACCTTCAACAATGAAGCCACTATTCTTGTATGCGTCTTGTATTCGATCTACGGGGTTTTGCCGATTTGTCTGGATAAATGAGTTCATTGCCTCTTGTAACGATGTATTTCCTGGGGAGAAGATGAAAACCCGTTCATCGGAAAAGGAAACGCGAAATCCATCAACACGCACGAGCATTGACCCCATATGGTCAGTTTCTGTCCGATCTAAATACGACAAGGTGAAATCAGCTCGTCTGGATTCAATCATTGGCGGAATCGACGCCAATGATCGAGCTGTTTGAACAGATTGCAACCCCATTCCGTTTAAAGTCTGCACGTCTATTGTCCATGCTCTTACTGTTATACCGGAGAGCATGCGAAGCTGTTCTTGTGTCACCGTACTCAGAACATCAAGCCGGTTTGGGGTCGTGAAAACTCCAACTTCAAAGTCACCAATCCGGATCATCGTATCTGATGCTAGAGCCACCTGACCTGCTTCTGAACGGAAAACAGACTCCCCGACGAAATCGGCCTTACCAGCCTCCAAATCCGCAACTGCACGGTTGAGATTTGGGTATGGTACAAACTCAAATCTGTCGGCAAGATCTGCGTCCCTTACCACGTTGCAGATCATGGTCAGTTCCATCTCAAAGCGAAGGGCCGAAATCAATGTCTCATGATCAAACTCTAGGCAGTCCTTCACTTCAAGGCTTGTCGTGCTTCCGTCGATACCGGTCGCACTTATGCCCAATGTTGGAAACACCTTGTTTCCATCTAAAAGAACGCGGAACACACGGTCTTCGGCAACAGCAGTCTGCGAAAAGGACACTATAAAGACAGGAATCATCAAGCTTAAGGCTAAAAGCCTTAACCGCGACCTTAGTGGAACTGCCCTTCTCAATGGCTTCGGAAAATTTTTTTGCATCTTTCGACCTTTCGCGGAAGTTGAAACTTTTCTGTGTTGGATTTACCTCGTCTGCTCTAAGGCTCTGACAAGAGCATTGTGGAGTTCGCCTATGGAGAATGGCTTGGTCAAAAGTCGTACCCCGTCGTCGATCTGCCCGTCGTGAACAATAGAATTCTCAGTATAGCCCGACATGAAGACAACCGGCACATCCGGGTCTATTTCATGAAGTTTCTTGGCCAAATCTGGACTTTTCATCAGGCCTGGCAACACCACATCCAGCAGGAAAAGATCAAACCCCGGGTTCGCTGAGCACTTTTTCAGCGCATCACTTGGATCTGATGCAAGAATTGTTATGCAACCCAGCTTCCGAAGGTGAATTTCCATCACGCGACGTACTGATGGGTCATCTTCAACGACAAGTATTCTGAGCCCTTCCAATCTGGAAACGATAGGAGCGGACGGCGCACTATCCATTTCTGTGTTCGGCGATGTAGACGTTTTAGGAAGGTACAACTTTATTGTCGTACCAACACCTTCCTCACTATAGATCCGAATATGCCCATTTGATTGCTTGGCAAATCCGAACGCCATCGACAATCCTAATCCAGATCCTTTACCGATGGGCTTGGTTGTAAAGTAAGGATCAAAAGCACGTTCGATTGTCTCTTTGTTCATACCGATTCCGTCATCAGAGATGGCAAAACAGACATATCTTCCAGGCGAGATTTCAAAACCACCCATTGCGTATTCTTCGTCCAAACGAATATTGAAAGCCTCGATCATTATCTTGCCACCATCGGGAATCGCATCACGGGCATTTATCGCAAGATTCATGATCACGGTTTCAAGTTCCTGTTGATCTGCGAAACATGTCCAGACGCCGCCATTGCTAACGATCTGCAGGTCGACTTTTTCACCAAGCGCACGGCGTAGTAGATCGTCCAAGTTTCCCAGGACCTTTCTCGGTTCCAACGATTTTGGCGACAGCGGTTGTTGTCGAGAGTAGGCTAGCAGCCTGTGTGTTAAAACTGCACCGCGCTTGGCGGCGTCTTTGAGACGATCCAGTAATTGCGCTTCGGCCGTA
>CALFRH010000079.1 GCA_937919225.1 uncultured Parvularcula sp. | reverse complement strand
AGACTTTGCATTTTTCTTTGCCCCTTTTTGATACGGATTGTCCCATGGTGACCCACTCTTTCCCTGGCCGCTTCCCAAACACCCGGTTACGGCGAACTCGTAGCGCCCGCTGGATACGTCAGGTTGTAGCGGAGACAGATATCTCAGCCAGCGATCTAGTGCAGGCAGTGATCCTGCGAGATGACGCCACCCCTACCGGCCCTGTGCCCGCGATGGAGGGGGTAAAACGCCTCACCGTGGAGGAAGCGGTTGAGGCGGCTGCCACCGCAAAAGCCGCGGGGATCCCCGCCCTCGCCCTCTTCCCGTTTACGAGCGAGACCGACCGGGACGCGAAAGGGACAAAGGCTCTCTCACCCGACAATCTCATGGCCAAGGCCGGCCGCGCCATTAAAGCGGCGGTGCCGGAGATCGGGCTGATCGGCGACGTGGCACTCGATCCATATACAGATCACGGACATGACGGCCTCCTTCACGGTGATCATATCGTCAATGACGAAACGGTTGCCATCCTAGCGGAACAAGCCGTTGTGTTAGCCGACGCAGGATATGATGTGGTCGCGCCTTCTGACATGATGGATGGCAGGATCGCTTCCATTCGACAGGCACTTGATAGATCAGGGTATACGGAACGCCTTATTTTGTCCTATGCTGTGAAATACGCCTCCCACTTTTACGGCCCTTACCGAGACGCCATCGGGTCGCGCGGTATTTTGCAAGGCGACAAGCAGACTTACCAGATGGATCCGCGCAACGCGCGAGAGGGCTTACGCGAAGTGGAACTCGATATTGCCGAAGGCGCCGATATGGTGATGGTCAAGCCAGGCCTACCCTATCTTGATATGGTAACTCGAGTGAAAGACGCCTTCGGTGTGCCTACAGCTGCGTTCCAGGTGTCCGGTGAGTATGCTATGTTACGATGCGCGGCAGACGCCGGCGCATTCGATTTCAAGCCCGCCGCGCTCGAAACCCTTAGAAGCTTTAAGCGTGCGGGTGCGGATATCATCATTAGTTACTATGCAACCGGCGCCGCAGATTGGCTTAAGAATTAATCCGTAACCGGTGGACCATTTAAGTACTCCCGACCGGCGTAGATAAGGGGCGCGCCTTCACGCGAGTCAAAATGCTGAACTGCGCCCACTAAAATCACATGATCCCCGGCCTGATGCCGCGCTGAAATGGTGCAATCGAAACCGGCCAGACGCCCAGATAGGAGAGGCGCGCCCGTCACAAACGTCTCTCCCTCACCATCGGCAAAGCCGTGCTGACCGGGCGTTGCGAATCGGTTCGATAGGTCCTGCTGGTCGGCGGCAAGGATTGAAACCGCATAATTATCGGCAGCCATAAACTCATCGAAGACGCTTGAGCGGTCCTCGAGGCACCAAAGAACCATGGTGGGATCAAGCGAAACCGAGGTGAAGCTGTTCACCGTAATGGCAAGCGGCGTTCCATGGGGCGGAAGGCAGGAAACGATTGTCACCCCCGTTGGATAGCGGGCAAAGGCGTTTTTTTGCGGTCGAAAAGCATCAGACATCGCGCGGCCCTACAGGAGGTTGGCTTGCGTCTCAATTCATTGCGCGGCAGAACCTCTTTTCGCCGCAGGGACGGCATTGGGAATTGGAACGATTCGGGGCCCCTTTCCCCCTCTCGCAAAGCAGAGCAGCCTGACTCTTAATGGAAGAGTTTTTTAGCAACTGGCAAATGGTGGTGACCCTTATCGCCATTGGCGCGGCGGTGGTGGCCTATTCAAGCGACCGCTTTTCACTAGAGCTTGTCAGCGCCGTTACCCTCGCCTTTTTCTTGATTTTGTTCCACCTGGCGCCAGTCGAGGGGCCTGGCGGCGACAATGTGCTCAGCACCACTGCGCTTCTAGAGGGGTTTGCGAGCCCAGCCCTTTTTGCGATTATGGGCCTCTTAATCGTGGGCCAGGGCATGTATCAGTCCGGGGCCCTCGACTATCCCACTCGCCTTCTTATCGGTGCCCACGCGAAATACCGCCAAGGCGCGGTAATTGGTGTCTTCTTTTTCGTAATGGTGGTCAGCGCCTTCCTCAATAACACACCGGTCGTGGTGATGTTCATCCCCATTATGGCCGCCATGGCGGCGCAAGGGGGGATCGCGCCGTCACGCCTCATGATGCCGCTGTCTTTCATGTCAATTCTTGGGGGTATGCTGACCACCATCGGCTCCTCCACAAACCTTTTGGCGGTCGAAGCCTATGCAAAGGGAACGGGTACGCAGATTGAGTTCTTTGATTTGGTCCCCATGGGCCTTGTCCTCGCCGGGGTAGGGTGTGTGTACCTTGCCATTGCCACCAAATATTTCCTGCCGGACCGGTTTGGCGACAACGAAAAAGCCACGGACGGGCGGCAGTTTCTTGCGCAGCTCAGCTTGGACCGGGGGAATCCCCTTATCGGCGAGCGGTCAGTGGCAGGGCTGTTCCCAAGCCTGAAAGACGTTACCGTCCGCCTAGTTCAGCGGCGGGAGGAGACCCACCTGCCCCCATTTGAGGATGTCACCCTCCGGTTGCACGACCGGGTGGTGATCGCCGCGACCCGCGACTCCCTCACCAATATGTTGAAAACAAAAAGCGAGATCCTCGCTGGGGTGATGAGCGAAGTTGAGAGGGACGGCGCCGCCGGCGAGTTGACCATGGTGGAGGCGGTTGTCGCGCCCGGCTCCCGCATCATCAGCAGATCCATCAGCCAGATCCGTTTCCGATTCCAGACCAACTGCGTCATTGTCGGCATTCAGCGTCGTAGCCGCATGATCCGGGGGGACCTTGAATCAATCAGGCTGGAGGCGGGCGATGTTCTCCTCATCCTTGGCGACCGGGCCGATGTGCGGCGGCTTCGCTCTGACCGCGACATTCTGATGCTGCAACAATCGATGACCCAGCTGCCGGATCCAGACCATGCACGCTATGCGGGCCTCATCTTTGTGGGGGTCATTCTATCGGTGGCCCTGGGATTGTTCCCGATTGCGGTGGCAGCGATCATTGGCGCCGCAGCGATGGTGGCCACCGGGTGCCTAAATGTACGCCAGGCGTCTCGCGCTATCGATCGCCGGGTCTATCTGCTGGTGGGCGTCGCGCTTTGTATGGGCACGGCCATGGAGGGAACCGGGGGCGCACAATATGTGGGTAGCCTCCTCACCCCTCTCGCAGAGCGACCGGGCGGCATCACGCTTCTTTTATCGGCGGTGTTTCTACTCACCGCCCTCCTCACCAACGTCTTGTCCAATAATGCGACAGCTGTATTGCTTACGCCCATTGCGATTAATGCCGCCAACACCGCCGGGATCGATCCCATTATTCTCGTGATGACAGTGATCTATGCTGCCAACTGCTCGTTTGCGACACCGGTGGCGTACCAAACAAATTTATTGGTCATGGCGCCTGGGCATTATCAGTTCCGTGACTTTATTAGCGTAGGAGGACCCCTCATTTTACTCCTATGGCTTGTGTACACGCTGATCGCTCCTCCCCTTTACGCCTTAATGGGGCTCATCTGAGCCGGGTGATTGAGCGCTGGCTGGAAAGGCCAATGGACGTTATATTGCATGGGCCGATGCGAAAGCGGATCGGCGGGGCGAGTTAAGTAATTTATGACGAAACCATTTCAGTCCGGCACCAACGAGTTCTTCCTCACCTCGGCAAGCCCTTGCCCCTACCTGCCCGGGCGGGAGGAACGGAAGATCTTCACCTTCTTGGGGGGTGAAGGCGCCAGCACGCTGAATGCCGTTTTAAGCCAGCGGGGGTTTCGCCGGTCCCAAAATATCGCCTACCTGCCGGCCTGCGACCGCTGCCAGGCCTGTCGCCCGGTGCGGGTGGCAACGGGGGCATTTGATCAAGCCAAATGGCGCCGGACCCTCAACCGCAACAAAGACATTACCCGTCATCCGCGGCCCCCAAAAACCACAAGCGAGCAGTTCTCGGTCCTCCGCGGCTACCTTGATGCGCGGCATTCCGGCGGCGGCATGGCGGATATGACCGTCCTCGATTACGCGGCCATGGTGGAACAACCCCCGGTGGACACGCTCATCCTTGAGTATCGGGATGAGGACGGCACCCTCCTTGGCTGCGCCCTCACGGACCGGCTGACCGACGGCTTATCGATGGTATACAGCTTTTTTGAACCTGAAGCAGAAGCCCGCTCGCTCGGCACGTATATGATTGTCGATCATATTCTGTATGCCGCAGAATTGGGGCTACCCCACGTTTATCTCGGCTATTGGGTGAAAGGCTCGTCCAAGATGGACTATAAGCGCCGGTTCACGCCGATGGAGGAACTGACAACCGAGGGCTGGGTGGAGATGGAGACTTAGGCCCAAGCCTATACCTTCGGGCGCAGCCTCGACCAATTTATACTCCGATGTTATGCACATTGGGCATCGTAGCTGCGCGAGCCTGGCCAGACAGGCCGCGCTCGAGGGGCAGTTATCATGAAAGTTTCAAAGGTCGTTCACCTTGGCGAACCTGGCTCATTCTCGCACGAGGCATGTTTGGAGTTTGCTCCTGAGCTTGAGCCCATTGGCAGGCCGACCTTCAAATCCGTGATCGCTTTCCTTGATGAGTTTTCCGATGCTGTGGCGATGATTCCCATCGATAACTCCCATGTCGGGCGCGTGCCCGATGTGTATAGGCTGCTTCCAGAGGCTAACGTTTCGATCAAAGCAGAATTCTTTTTACGGGTACGGCATATGTTATTGAGCGTGCCGGGCTCGTCGCCCGATCAGGTACAGCGGGTGCTGAGCCACCCCATGGCTCTCTCGCAATGTAGCGCTGCTCTGAGCCAGCTAGGGGCAGACCAAGTCGCCGTCGACAGTAGTTCGTATGCCGCAAAAAAGGTGGGCGAGCAGAACTCTCCAACCATAGCGGCCATCGGGTCACTGGGCGCAGCCCGGCTCTATGGCCTTCAGCCGATCTTAGAAGACATTCAGGACAGCCACAGCAATTTCACCCGGTTCATCCTATTGGGCAGAGGGCCCCATAATACTCGAAAAAGCGCCGCTCCCCATCTTTCGACCATTCTGTTTGAGGTGAAGTCCATCCCGTCGGTGTTGTTTAAAGTCCTGGGCGGCTTTGCCACCAACGGCATCAACGTTACCAAGCTGGAAAGCTACTTTAACGATGGGAACTTTGAAGTTGCGAAGTTCTACTGCGACTTTGAGGGATGTATGTCGGATGAGAACGTTAAACGAGCCTTGGAAGAAGTTCGCTTCTATTCCAAAGATGTTCGCCTACTGGGCACTTATCCGTCATCGGACTTTAGGGATAGGCTTGTGAAGTAGCGCTGTGCGCCAATAGCCACGCTTCATATTTTCTTACCGGTACTCTCTGGTCATCTGGCATTTCGATGTCTGGGCGCCACGATATGCAATGACGCCACGCAGACAATCCCCACACCGTTCATCCGGGGCGAAAGAGGTACACTCAAGACCCGGGATCTGATCTCAAAACAGACCCCGCCTCTGCGGGAATGAGTTCAAAAAAATGGAAGCGGGGAGTTGGCGAAGGGGGCATATCATTCATACAGACACGGTTTATTAGCCAGCCCTTTCGTCTGGTATGAAGGAGATCGGGAACCTTGCGCGGGAGGGCGTCCAGCGGAGGGTT
>CALFRH010000078.1 GCA_937919225.1 uncultured Parvularcula sp. | reverse complement strand
ACCAAAGATCGACCGGTTCATTTCTTCATAGCAAACGGCCATACCGACCTTGCCCAATCCCTGACCGCCCGTTTCTTTTTTCAGTTGTAGACACCACAAGCCTTCGGACTGCGCCTTTTTCCGCAACGAGTTCAGAAAGGACTTCTTGATGTTGTCGTGTTCGTCCCAAGATGAGCGATTGTCTTCAACGGGCAGAATTTCGTCTTCGACAAAACGGGCAATCCTGGACCGATAGTCCTCGATCCTCGAAGAAATGCCAAAATCCATGCTTCCCTCTCCTAAAGTGATGAGACAAGGTGACCGCCATCAACGGCGATGTCCGCACCTGTCATGAAACGACCAAGATCCGACGCCAACAATAAGATTGGCCCATCCAAATCCTCGGGCTGACCCAACTTGCGCTGTGGCACACGGCGGATCAGAGCCTTTCCCGCCTCGGAGGCAAAGAAATCTCGATTAAGTTCAGTTTCGATGTAGCCTGGGGAAAGTGCGGTTACCCGAACTCCATATCGGGCCCACTCGAGCGCAAGAGCTCGCGTTAATTGCAAGACAGCGGCTTTCGACGCTGCGTAGGCCGAAGCGTGCCCTGCCACGCGGTGCCCCAAAATTGACGCAACATTAATGATGCTGCCTTCGATATCCCGTGCAACCATCGATGCCGCAGCTGCTTTGGCAACATGAAATACGCCCTTCAAGTTCGTATCGATTATCGTGTCGATTTCAGTGCCGCTGTGGTCCAGCGCAGATTTGGAAACAGTCGTGCCGGCGTTATTGATAACCACATCCAGATCTAGGTTTGCTAGAGTCTCGGAAACAGATTGGGACGACGACACATCCAATCTCAGCGCCGTTGCACGCCCTCCGGCAGAGATTATTCTAGACGCCAAGCCTTCGACCTTCTCTTCACGGCGGGCGGCAACGAAAACATGTGATCCTTGGCCTGCGAACACCTTTGCAAAGTGCTCTCCGAGCCCAGACGATGCACCCGTTACCAACACCCGGCGATCCTCGAGACCTGGATACCGGACAGCTTCGCGATCGGCTTGTTTCATGGCTTCCTCCCAGAGCGCGCAAACACATACTAGCATCGAGCGAGCGTTCGATCGAAGCTAATCTAGAATCTTTGTAATTGTCAAGCGAGCGCTCGATTTTTCTTGTAATTGCCGCTCACTTCCTTGCCCTGCAACCGGGAATCTTAAAAAAAAATTATCTAAATCAATAACATATACAGGCTCAGAAGCTGAAGACTTAAATCTGCTCAAGAGTTGCGAAGTGAGGAGCGAAGTCTATTTTCCGATTCGGAGTTCATCTTGTCAGAACACTGCGGCTACTCATCGCGGCAAGCTCCTCATTGCGATACCGCAAGAAAAACCATAGAGTGCTTGTCGTGCGAGCGCTCGATTATTTGATCTTCGATGGTCAACAATGACTATATGTAGCCGTCGATCTTGGTGAAGGAGGATTACGTGAAGCTCAAGAACAGGTACGACACAGAAGCTCTTTGCCGCAGGATGCTGGAGCACAACGAGGGCACGATCTCCGTACGTAATCAAGAAATAGCCATCAAAAAGTTGGTCGTTATCATCGAAGCAGCGCTCGACCTGTCAAATAAAAAAGGATTACAGGCGATGACCTTGCGCGACCTTTCGAATGCATCGGGAGTGTCGATGGCAGGCCTCAACGCTTATTTCGACAGCAAAGTTGCTCTCGTTAACCTTATACTTAAAGAGGTAACATTTGCTGTAGAAGAAGTTCTAAGCGACCCTCCTCGCGATTTGGTGGAAGACCCAGTCAAACACCTTATGTGGTTAATTGAGGCCCATTTGCGGTTGACTGAAGAAATGCTGCCATGGTTTCGGTTTTCGTTCATGGAAGCACGACACCTTCCTCAACCAGAACGCCGCATGGCGATAGACAGCGAGGAGCTGACCGAAAGGTATTTTGCACAAGCTATTCAAAATGCCCAGAATGTCGGAGCGTTTAGACAAGAGGTGACGCCATATCTTTCAACGCTGATCAAGCCACTTCTGCAGGAGTGGTATGTGAAAAGATCAAAGCATCGGCGCAGAGGTGTCGACCTCGGGATGTATATTGAAGCAGTTCAGAGTTTCATTCTGAACAGCTGTCTGCCAGTTGAGCAACTGGAATCCAAAGAGAGAACAATCGCGCGCACAGCTTAGCATCAGAACCCGTGGATTAGGTTCTGTACTTGGGGTTCACTGACGAACCATGTCCGATGACATAGGCATCCTCATTTTGATGACCGACGCTTGGGAGACGAGTCTCAAACCTTCATTCCTGAGATAAAACGACCAACCATGGGTTGATGCTCGGCGTGAGCTGAGCGGGATATTCTTCGTCAATCGTGACCTGCCCCCCGATGCTCCCTCATTCATAACGAGAGTCTGCGGGTCTGGGTTTCATATTCGTCGTCGTCGGTTTGGGCAAGCGCGCCGGGCGCGGAGCCCTCAAATTGCTCAAGCGTCCGGCGCGCTTCTGCGGGCGTTTGATTTCCGAGCGATGAGTGCGGCCTGACATTGTTATAGTCGTATCGCCAGAGCGCCAGCTTTCGGCGGGCATCATCCAGGCTGTCGAACATCTCCTCGTTCAAGAGCTCATCGCGCAGGCTGCCGTTGAATGACTCGATGAAGGCATTCTGCTGGGGCTTGCCCGGATCAATGTAGCGCCACGCAACGTCATTGTCGTTGGCCCATTTCAGGATCGCCCGGCTGGTGAACTCTGTCCCATTATCGCTGACGATGCTGGCAGGCTTGCCATAGAGCCTGACAAGCGCGTCCAGTTCGCGCGCAACCCGAGCCCCTGAGATGCTGGTATCGGCCATCAGACACAGCTTCTCGCGGCAGCAATCATCATTAACGGCCAAGATGCGGAACCGACGAGATGCCCCGAACGTGTCAGACAGAAAGTCTAGCGACCAGCGTTCGCCGGGCCTCAGTGCCTCCGGCATCGGTGTTCGCGATCCC
>CALFRH010000077.1 GCA_937919225.1 uncultured Parvularcula sp. | reverse complement strand
ACACAGTCTATGCGCTAGGCCGCCGGTTCGGTGTCGCCCCCTCGGCGATTATCACCGCAAACGGTCTGCTGGCGCCTTACACCCTAAAAATCGGTCAGCAGGTTACGATCCCCGGCGTTCCGGCGCCTGCCGCGGCTCAGGCTGCACCCGCGCCGGTTCAACCGGTCGCCTATACGGCACCTGAACGACTTGATGGGATCTACACGGTAAAGCCGGGCGACACGCTTTACAGTCTGTCGCAGAAGTTTGACATTGAACTGACGACATTGGCATCGACCAATGGGTTGGCGGCGCCTTACGCGCTATCAATTAATCAGCGGCTCATTATTCCGGGGTCTGTGGAAAGCTATCAGGCGCCCGCTCAGCTGACGCAACCTGTGGTCCGAACGGCCCCTGCGGCGCCGACAACGCCAGCCGTGCCTGTTGGTGTGCCCACGCCGCTCATGGATGCGGAGCCCATTTTGGTCAGTAAGACCCCTGAATCGCGCTTTGCTTGGCCTCTGCGCGGTGCCATCGTCATGGGATATGGCATGACCGAGAATGGCGTGAAGAACGATGGTATCAACATCGCTGCGCCTGTGGGCGCACCGATCCGCTCGGCCGCTGACGGTGAGGTGGTCTATACCGGCTCTGAATTAGAGGGGTATGGAAATCTTCTTCTCATCCGTCATGATGATGGTTGGGTCTCTGCCTATGCGCATACGGACACAATCTTGGTGCCCAAAGGCTCCCGCGTAAAGCAGGGCCAGGTGGTCGCGAAAGTCGGTGATACTGGCAATGTCGACCAGCCGCAGCTGCACTTTGAGCTGCGCCATGAGCTAACGCCGCAGGACCCAATTTCTGCCCTCAATGGCACCCTTGTGAATGCGGCGGCGAAGGTGCGGTAAGCCCTTCGTCAGTAAACAGTTTTCGAGAAAACCCGGTAGTGATCGCTACCGGGTTTTTTGTGTTATGGCGATTTCATCTTGGAAACGCCCGAGGCGTTGTCCGGGCCCCAAAGCTGATGATGTGGGGTCCTTAACGTTGCCAAAAGCTGTCTAAGCTTACGGTTCCCGGTCTTGCTCATCGGACAGCCGGGACGGCGGCCTGGGTGATGATCAGCCTACCGTCTTTTTAGGCCCAAATTCACTGACCGACCGTCGGGGGCCGTAATGGTGGGGTTCTTTCCCTCAAGCCGTGCAGAAAGAATGCCGCGCTTGGCGATGATCATGACGGGGACGTAGGAAAGAGTATCGCTTTTAAACCCATTCGGAACCTCTGAGAGATACACCCACAAGTCGCCGTCAATATCGCCTTTGTCCTTTTCGCGGTAACCAGCGACCTTTGCCTGCTCCAGCTTACACTTATAGGCCATGCCCGAAAAACGACCCTTGCCGCCTTTGCGTACCCGCTCGGTCCCATTGTCTTTCATGATGAGGTCGAAGCGGCGACGGCCGTCAAAAACCTTTATGGTCCGGTCGCAGGGGGACTGCCCTTCCTCGACCGCGGGAAAGCCAAGGCTCATGAGGGCGCCCATGGGGTCCACAGCGCCAACGGCAAGATCTTCGGATACGGGTTCAAAGAAGTCGTATTGAGGTTCCGTCCACAGATGAATACGGGCGCCACCGGAGGGGCGATACAGCTCCACATATTGTTGGTCGTCATCCCGCTCATAGTCGTGGTTGAAATAGTAATGGCTGTCGACATCGATACCTTTGAAGGTGCCCCGTGCGTTGGCTTGCGCCTCTGCGTCAGAGAACCAGCGCGCGATTCCCTTTTGCTCCATCTTATAGCCGACCTCATAGCCGCCCTCAGAGACGGCGACGTTGAGGAAAACCCGGCCCACATGGATGCCGGCGATCTCGCCCTTATAGGTGACGGAGTAGGTGGTTGCCCCCTCGGGGGAGGGGATCGGGTTCACCGCATACTTTACCGGCGCGACGTCCACGGCGAACATACTTTTCCAGGCATCGGTGCCCGTCTCTGGGTAGTCGTTTGCGACAAGTGCGACGGCAGCGGTTGCCATGCCGCCAAAGACTGCCGTGAGTGCCAAAATCCGTTTCATTTACCTGCCCTTTTAAACGCCCCAGCCAACGCTCTGCTGATCGGTAGGGAGAGGCAGTCTAGACCAAAGGGTCTTTCGTGCACCTTACGATCTGGCGAGCCTGTCACCGGGGCCTTTCCCGCCGAAAAGCTTCTTCCAGGCTTTCGGTGCAAGATCCAGCGCCAATTGGCGTGCGGGGACCGGCCTTTTCGCTGGTTGAACCCTGCTTTGTTCTTGACGCAGGGGGGCTTGGTCTTTAGGGGCTTCGCTTTACGGAATTATGTGCCCATCGGGGCCCTAACGGCGTGTCTTAGCGCCCTTTTATGAGGTTTCACCATGTCTCGTGTCTGCGAGTTCACTGGCAAGCGTCCAATGTCTGGGCACAATGTGTCCCACGCGAATAACAAAACAAAGCGCCGATTCTTGCCGAATCTGTGCAATGTGACCTTGGAAAGCGACAAGCTGGCCCGGCGGTTCAAGTTTCGGATTTCCGCAGCGGCGCTTCGGTCCGTGGACCATGTTGGTGGGTTGGACGCATTCTTGCTAAAATCCAAAGACGACGTGCTCTCTGACCGCGCACGTAAGTTGAAAAAAGAAATCGCTGCGGCGTAACCTTGTTTAAAAGGGGCGCCCAATGAGGCTGCCCTATGGAAGCTATTCCTCCCCATCCGGCTCAAAATGGTGCTGTTAAGCGCGATCCTATTGTGGTTGAGCGCTTTCGCGGGGAGGAAGTAACGGCCCGGTACCGCTTTAAGCAGTTTATCGGCCGGTTTGCCGACAGCGTTGTGGCAACGGGGGGGATTACCCTCATCCTTGTCCCATTCCTGATCATTGCAACCCTCACCCTTGACCTGCCGATGACCCATTTTGACGGATGGGCGACGGCCGAAGCGATGCGTCCAAGCCAATGGATGGCCCGGGGCGATCTGGTGATGGCGATTTGCGTCCTTTCCATGGTGCTGATGACGCGGCGGTTCGGCGCCTCCTTCGTGTCCCGCGCCTGGGGGTTTAGCTGGTTGGTGCTGGTGCTTTTGTCGGGCCTTATGCTTCTTTATCTATCGCCGCAGCTGACGGCCGGGGACATGCCCCGCGGTCTTTACGCGGTGGGGTTTGTCACTGGGTGGTATATTGGCGGGGAGGTGATGATCCGGTTTTACGACGCGCTGCGGGGCAGCCGTTGGTGGCGGGCGCCGCTTTTGGCAGGTTTGTTTGGATTTACCGCCCAGGCGATTCTCTTTTTTCCGTTAGCCTATCACGGCACAACAGCGCCCTGGGGGCTTTGGCTGGTGGCCGATATCGGGGTCAAAGTCTTCTTGTGTGTGTTGTTCCTGGGCGTTTACCGCATGATGCGCCCAAAACTCATCCCCCGTGTGGGTCTTGGGGGACGGTAGCTATTGGCCAAGGCACTCGGGCGTCTCGTCAATCGAAAAGCCCATTAGGACTGTTCTCTGTACATCGTTATAATTGTCGTCTGAAACGAGGTGCGCCATCAGCGTGCCATCCGGCCCCCGTTCCACCTCCATCCCCTCCATATTGTCGATCCCATGGAGGAAGGAGAAGCGCGCCAGTTCCGTACCCGTCCAAAGGGGTTGAGAGATTTCCTCGACCGGTACTCTCACCAGCCGCGCTCGAGGGCCCTTTAGCCGTGAGTAGGCGCGTTCCAAAATAATGAGATCACCGGTGAGGGGGTCCTGATCAACCTCTGTTGCCGAAAAATCCTTTGCCGGACGATATTGATGGAGGATCCATTTCTTTTCATTGCCGGGGGGCGTACGAACCTGCACTCGTGCGCTGCCGTTGCGGTCAATTCCTTCGGAGATCGCGACCAACCGCCCGTCCTTCAGTCGGGTCAGCGCTTCATACCCTTTGTTGCGTTTCAACGTCTGATGTTTCTCGCTGAGGAGGATGTCCCCTTGTCGCCAAATATGCCCCTCATCGATAAAGGCAGCGATGCGGTGATTTCCCTCCAAACTGACGACCCCGCCGCTGGGGGTGAGGGTTAACCCCTCTGCATCGGGACGAATATCCTCAAAATAACTGCCATCGGATTTTGCTAAGACACCCCGTGCTACATTGGTGAGGCCGGTGATAAAGCCCCTATCATTGTGCTGAATATCAGCGGTGAAGATAAGGCCGCTGTCGGAAAGAAGAGTAGCCTTACTATTCTTTATACGAAATGCGGATAAGCCGCCAAATCCATCTTGACCTGCTATCGTGATGCCGGTGTGCAGGGTGAGGCACCTAATGCGTGTCCCATCCTCACCTATCCCGGGAAAGGGGGTGACCTGAACAATGATGGGAACGGGTTCGATGCGGGGGGCTTCGGCCGCCGCGCTGATACCGAATGTGAAGATGGAAGTAAGGACACTCACAATGCCGATCATGCGAGTTCCTTTCATCCGTCCAGGATTTTGCAGTTCTGCGTTCACCACGGCTTGTCCGTAGTGTCCACTATGTTGGGATAATCTTCAGGCAGTGCGTGGATCCCACGGACCCTACGGGCCGTGGGAGACAATAAGGTCGGGCACCGCTTCTCCATTGCTAACTCGCCCGCCGCTGACGGCTATCTGCCACATCATCGTCGAACAGGGCCGCCAGCTGCTCCACCATGGCGCCGGCGAGCTGATCAACATCACCAATCGTCAGGGCACGGCGGTAGAAACGAGTGACGTCGTGGCCAATCCCAATCGCAAGGAGTTCGATGGGGGAGGATTTTTCGATAAAGGCAATCACATCCCTTAGGTGTCGTTCGAGATAGCCGCCGCCATTGGTGGAGGAGGTCGTGTCATCCACCGGTGCCCCATCGGAAATGACCATCAAGATACGGCGGGCCTCCGGTCGACACATCAGCCGTTCGTGGGCCCAAAGAAGAGCCTCGCCGTCAATATTTTCCTTCAGTAGCCCTTCTTTGAGCATCAGGCCGAGATTGTCTTTCGCCCGGCGCCAGGGAACGGTGGCGGGTTTGTAGATGATATGCCGTAGGTCATTAAGGCGGCCCGGATCCTTTGGTCGTCCGTCCTCGACCCATTTCTCGCGGGACTGGCCCCCTTTCCATGCCTTCGTCGTAAAGCCTAAAATCTCAACCTTAACGCCGCACCGCTCCAGGGTGCGGGCGAGAATATCCGCGCAGATCGCAGCCACTGTGATGGGCCGCCCCCGCATGGATCCCGAATTGTCGAGAAGGAGGGTCACCGTTGTGTCGCGGAAGGCTTGATCCTTCTCTTGCTTATATGACAGCTGCTGCATCGGATCGACCACAACCCGTGCCAGGCGGGCGGCATCCAAAATGCCTTCATCGAGGTCGAACATCCACGCCCTGTTCTGTTGAGCAAGGAGGCGCCGGTGCAGTCGGTTGGCGAGGCGTGCCACCACCGCATGGAGGGATTCGAGCTGGCTATCCAAGGACTGGCGCAGACGTTCTAGTTCTTCTAGGTCACAAAGATCTGTAGGCGTTGCGATTTCATCATACTCAGTCGTGTAGGCATGGTAGTTCTCGCCTGAATCCATCATCGCCTCAGGCCGTGCGCGACCGGCGTGCATTTCATCATCGTCCGGCTGATCGGGTTGGGGTTCTAATTCTTGCGGAACGTCAGACAGATCGGCTTCCCCTTCAGGCGCTTCACCGAAGTCGGGAACGTTATCGTCATCAGGCGCTTCTTCTTCTTGGGGCTGGTCGTCTTTGTTCTCGTCCCCATCGTCATCATTGCTTCCATCATCGTTGGGGCTGTCGTCATCGGCCTCGTCACTATCGCTATCGTCACCGGTATCATCGCCAAGATCGAGATCATCGATAAGTTGGCGTGCCAGAGCAGAGAACCGTTCTTGGTCGTTACAGGCATCCGCGTCCGCGAGGGCCTTAAGCGCGTCACCCGCTTTCTCAGATATCTCCTCACGCCACTGATCGATAAGGGCGGCTGCGGCCTGGGGCACCGGGCGGCCGGTGACCGCCTCCCGCGCGAGGAGTGAAATAATGTCCGGTAGCGGTACATCCTGCCGGTCTTCCATCCGGCGGTAGCCTTTTTCGTCAAGATGGCGCTCAAGGGCGGCGGTAAGATTATCCCCGACACCGGGCAGGGCGTTGGTCCCGATGGCCTCAATCCGCACATCCTCAAGGGCGGCGAACACCGCGCGGCCATCGCCATTTTGGGGGGCGAGTTGCAAATGCAGCGCCTCATCATGATGGGCGAGCTTCAACGCGGCCGCATCGGCGTGGCCGCGGCTCACCGCGACTTTGCGGCGGTCAAGCTTTCGCGGGGGCATGGGCAGTTTGGCCTGGGTGCCCGCGACGCTGGGATTATCCCCGCCAAAGCTCACCTCTGCATCGGGCTCTGCCGCGATGGCGCGGGTGGTTTGGCTTAAAAGCCGTTTAAACCGTTCGGTGGGGGATTCAGTATTTCCAGACATGGGTGACGCTGTAGCGGATTATCGAGGTAGGGCCAGCGCTAAAGCGCTTCTAGGCAAAGTGTGGGCGGTTCGCCATCTGGAAGCGCATCAAAATAAAGTGCTAAAGCGTGGCAAGCCAGTGGGTGAGCGCCTTTGTCACCGCCTCTGGCCGTTCCTGTTGGGTCCAATGGCCGCAGCCTTCGAGAAGGATGGCATCTTCGAGCTCGGGCACCACTGCGCGCATTTGGCTGATAAGGTCTGCGCCGGGAATCATGCGCAACACAAGGTCGGATGTGCCGCCGATGTAAAGCGCGGGCTGTAGAATGCGATCATCATCTCGGCCGCCGAGATAGGCGAAATCTTCCCGCGTGGTGCGATACCGATTAAGGGGGCCCCGAAACCCTGAGGCGGTAAACTCCGCCGTGTAGTAATCAATGTCAGCTCTGCTAAGCCAGGCTGGAAAGCGCTCCGGGTCTTCCATCCCCTCCAGCAGCTTTGCGCCGTGGGGTTTATCATTGGGCCAACTGCCAAGGGGGGCGTCCCCTGAGAGGGCGTAGTAAAACGTCCTGAGGCTCTTGCGGACATCCGCTTCCAATTCCGCCTCGGCGATGCCTTCGTCTTGGAAATACACTTGATAAAAGAACTTATTCTTCGCGGTGTAGACCTGTCGGACAATATCGATATAGGGCGCGGGCAGGGCGCCCGTATAAGGCACCGATAGACCGCATACGGCAGTAATTTTGTCAGAGTACAGAAGGGCCGTATGCCAAACGAGGAGGGCGCCCCAATCGTGCCCTGCCAGGATGGCTTGCCCGCCGCCTATGGCATCGGCCACCCCCGCAATGTCTGCACAGATCGCTTCATAGGTGTAAGCACCGATGGGATGGGGTTTGTCGGACCCGCCATAACCGCGCACATCAATGGCGGCGACCTTAAAACCGGCATCGGCTAAGGGCCCGATCTGATGGCGCCAAGAATACCAACTTTCGGGAAAGCCGTGGACAAGAATCACTAGGGGGCCATCGCCCATGACCACCGCGCGCAGGGTAACGCCATTGGTTTCAATCATCTGAAACGGGGGCATCTCAATGGCGGTTGGCGTCACGTTCGGCATGGAGGACGGTCTTTCTTCTCAGGCAAACTGGGGTAAGCATGGAGGGGGAAGCGGACCTCTGTCCACCACCGTCACTGCTTTTGTTCGAAAAATGTTCTTTTTGCTTGCGCATGAGAACAAAGTGTGTACAAAATGAATCATTGGCGAAATAGTGGACGTAATCGGACAGACGAGGGACGCATGGCATCGAACTTAAAGGTCATCGACGGCGGTATGGATAAGTCAAAGGCGCTCGAGGCAGCGCTCTCACAAATCGACAAGGCTTTCGGCAAGGGCTCAGTGATGAAACTGGGGTCTCAGGAAAATGTGGTCCAAATTGAGGGGATCAGCACTGGTTCTTTGGGGCTTGATATTGCCCTTGGGATTGGCGGCTTGCCCAAGGGGCGGATTGTTGAAATCTATGGGCCTGAAAGCTCAGGCAAAACGACCCTTACTCTTCATGTGGTGGCGGAGACGCAGAAATTGGGCGGTACTGCGGCCTTTATTGATGCCGAACACGCGCTTGACCCGATATATGCCAGCAAGCTGGGCGTGGATTTGGATGAACTTCTGATTTCTCAGCCCGATACCGGCGAGCAAGCACTTGAGATCGCGGACACGCTGGTGCGGTCCGGTGCAATTGATGTCCTTGTGATTGATTCGGTGGCAGCACTGACCCCGCGGGCAGAATTAGAAGGCGATATGGGGGACAGCCTGCCGGGCCTTCAGGCGCGGCTGATGAGCCAGGCACTGCGCAAACTGACCGCTTCGATTTCTCGATCCAACACATTGGTGATCTTCATCAACCAGATTCGGATGAAAATCGGTGTGATGTTCGGCTCGCCGGAAACCACCACCGGCGGGAACGCGCTCAAATTCTACTCCTCCGTCCGCCTCGACATTCGCCGTATTGGTGCGATTAAGGCTCGTGATGAGGTCATCGGGAATCAAACCCGGGTGAAGGTGGTGAAAAATAAAGTGGCGCCGCCGTTCAAGCAGGTGGAATTCGACATCATGTATGGCGAAGGCATCTCTAAGATGGGGGAATTGCTGGACCTTGGGGTTTTAGGAAACATCGTTGAGAAGTCTGGCAGCTGGTACAGTTATGATTCGGAGCGAATCGGTCAGGGTCGGGATAACGCCAAGAAGTTTCTGAAGGAACATCCAGAGATCGCTGAAGAAATTGAACTCAAAGTGCGAAAAAATGCTGGGCTGATTGCTGACGATATGCTGGCAGGTCCAGAGGTAGAGGATGATGAAGCCGCAGAGGGATAGGACCCCGATTGTCCCATAGCGATTATTATTCAGTACATAATAGCCATCGCCCTCTACGGCGGTGGCTTTTGCCTATTGGGGGTACGTTCAATTCCCTCTTTTAAGAATGCGTATTATTCGCTATTTATTGATGCGTCGAACGATCATATTGGCTCAGAGAAAGTCGGCTCACGCGCTAAGAACCAAAAAGCGACAGCATCTGTCTGATTCAATCAGACAGATGCTGCTGTAGCAGCAGAACATGCACCTCTAGGGCCTTTCCCCCAAGAACCAATTCGGCTAACCCGCGCCGAACTTCCACCCGGGGGCGGCATTTGTTGTTTCGCGTTGCCCTCCAACCATAAGCGTTTTCCTCCATGGGACTTGCCGATTACGCCTTTCAGGTGTTCGCGGTGGCGACGGTGGCTTGGGGCCTTGGGGTCATCTTGGCCCGGAACCCTGTGCACTCCGTGCTCTGCCTCATCATGGCTTTCATCTCGACTGCCGGCCTGTTCGTTCTGATCGGCGCGGAATACCTCGCCTTCCTGTTAATCGTTGTTTATGTGGGAGCCGTTGCGGTCCTATTCCTCTTTGTGGTGATGATGCTTGACGTCGACTTTGCTGAACTCAAAGCCGACTATGCGAAATATCTCCCCATTGGCCTTTTTGTCGGCGTCGTTCTCATCTTCCAAATAGGGTTCATGGCACTGGCTTGGCAAAGCGGTAACGGTGTGATGGATGAGGAGATGAAGTTGGGTACCGCGCCTGGTGAGCCGAACAATGCCGAGCAACTCGGTATGGTGCTGTACACCGAATATGTTCATTACTTCCAAATCGCAGGCCTTATTCTTTTGGTGGCGATGATTGGGGCCATTTTACTCACCTTCCGGGAACGGCGGGGGGTGAAAACCCAAGACGTTACGGCCCAAGTTGCACGAAAGCGTGAGGATGCGGTTGAAGTCATATCCGTCCCAACCGGGAAGGGGTTATAACGATGATTAGTCTTGCCAACTATCTGCTTGTGGGTGGCCTATTGTTTGCCATCGGTGTGGGCGGCATCTTCCTTAACCGGAAGAATGTGATCATCATCTTGATGTCCATTGAGCTTATGCTCCTCGCGGTGAACATCAATTTCGTCGCCTTCTCCATGTTCTTGGGCGACGTGAAGGGCCAAGTCTTTGCCTTTATGATTTTGACGGTTGCCGCTGCGGAGGCCGCTATTGGTCTTGCGATCCTGGTGACCTTCTTCCGCAACCGCGGCGACATTTCTGTCCAGGCCGCCAACACGATGAAGAACTAAGCCCATGGAAGCGCTCATCGTCCTTCTTCCCCTCATGGGGGCTATTTTCGCGATGCCAATCAGCAAGGTGGGTGGGCCGCGGGCGGCGGAGCTGATGACCACGATCCTGCTCGCCATCGCTGCTCTTTTATCCTGGATCACTTTCTTCCAAATTGGATTTGGCGATGGGCCGAAGGAGACAATCACCCTTCTGACCTGGATTTCGTCAGGGGCTTTTGAAACCGCTTGGTCTGTCCGCCTTGATACGCTGACGGCGGTCATGCTGATTGTGGTGACGACCGTATCAGCCCTCGTGCACACTTACTCTATCGGATACATGCACGAAGATCCGTCGCGGCCCCGCTTTTTCGCCTATTTGTCGCTTTTCACCTTTGCCATGCTCATGCTGGTGACAGCGGATGATTTGGTGCAGCTCTTCTTCGGCTGGGAAGGGGTGGGCCTTGCCTCCTATCTTCTCATCGGGTTCTGGCACCACAAAAAGTCAGCAAACGATGCGGCGATTAAAGCGTTCGTGATGAACCGGGTCGGGGATGTGGGGCTCGCTCTTGGGTTGATGGCAGTCTTTGCCGTTTTCGGAACGGTGAAGTTTGACGGCATTTTTGATGCCTTAGACGCTGGCGTCGTGAATCCAGTTTGGACCGACGCGACGGTGGCCATTGACGCCATCCGGTTCCAGTTCCTCGATCGATCTTACCCCGTCCTCGAACTCATCGGCGTGCTGTTGTTCATCGGCGCGATGGGTAAGTCAGCGCAGTTCATCCTTCATACTTGGTTGCCTGATGCGATGGAGGGGCCAACGCCGGTCTCCGCCCTGATTCACGCTGCGACGATGGTGACAGCCGGGGTGTTCCTCGTTTGTCGGATGTCGGATCTTTATCACTTGGCACCGGTGGCGTCGGGTCTGATCACCTTTATTGGTGCGACCACGGCGATATTCGCCGCCACCATTGGTCTCGTCCAAACCGATATTAAGCGCGTTATTGCCTACTCAACGGCGTCCCAGCTGGGATACATGTTCTTTGCCGCTGGGGTGGGGGGCTACGCCCAGGCCATGTTCCACCTGACCACCCATGCTTTCTTTAAAGCGCTGTTGTTCCTTGGCGCGGGGGCGGTCATCCATTTCTGCCACCATGAGCAAGACATGCGAAAAATGGGCGGGCTTAAGGAGCAAATGCCAGTCACCTTTGTGATGATGTTGGCCGGGACGTTGGCCATCACTGGGGTGGGGATCCCCATGCTTTATGTTCTTGGTGCCCCGTTTGGGTTCGCTGGCTTTGTGTCTAAGGACTATATCCTCACCGCGGCCTATGCAGGATCTGCGCAAGGGCTGCCTTTTGCGACCTATGCAT
Organism: uncultured Parvularcula sp.; assembly: GCA_937919225.1. GTDB lineage: Bacteria > Pseudomonadota > Alphaproteobacteria > Caulobacterales > Parvularculaceae > Parvularcula. The sequence continues at coordinate 4,212 of CALFRH010000077.1, read as the reverse complement.
TCGTTCTGGGCCTGATTGCGGCAGTCATGACGGCCTTTTACTCCTGGCGCCTCATGTTTTTGACCTTTGACCATGAATGGCGCGCGCCAGCGGATGTGCGCAAGCATCCACACGACGTCCCAAATACCATGCTTGGCCCCCTTATCCCGCTTGCAATCGGAGCGGTGATCGCGGGCATGGAGTTCTACAAGCCCTTTGTTGGGGGGGGGAAGAAGGATTTCTGGGAGGGCTCGTTATATATTGAAAAAGCGGCCTACGGAGAAACTCACGCAAAAGCTGATGCAAAAGCTGGCGCGAAGGGTGATGGAATAACCCATAGCGATACCGGTGAAGCCGACCACGCTGCTGCAAAACCAGCTGGCGAAAAGGCGAAGAAAAAAGACCACGGCGCCCATAAGTATCCGGCGTGGGTTTACTGGTCACCTTTCTTTGCCATGGCGATTGGCTTCCTCGGGGCGTTCTTTCACTATCGGCGCACTGATGACCCGCTGCGCCCTGGGCTCATCCGTCCCGGCGGATTGCTCTACGACTTCCTCCAGAACCGTTGGTACATTGATGATTTGTACCGCGTGATGTTCCTAAAGCCTGCCCAAATTCTCGCTCGTTTCTTGTGGAAGGGCGGGGACGAAAGAACGATTGATGGTCTTGGGCCCAACGGTCTCTTCGGCCTAATGGGTGACGGAGCGAAACGTCTGGTGAAAATCCAGTCGGGCTACACGTACCATTATGCCTTTGTGATGCTTATCGGCCTCACCATTCTTCTCTTTATCATTCTGCGGAGTGCGTCGTGATCGAGCAGAGCTTTGCGGACCTGCCGCTCCTCACCATTTTAACGTTCCTGCCGCTCTCGGGCGTTGCCTTCATCCTATTGCGACAGCTGAGCGCTCGCGATGACGAAAAGGAGGGGGCGGAACGGGCCGCCCGCTGGGTGGCGTTGCTTGCGACCCTCTTCGCCTTCATCGTGTCTGGTTTCATTTATCTGCAATATGATCAGACCGCGTCAGGCTTCCAGTTTGTTGAGGAGCATTCGTGGATCGGCGGGTGTTCGGCCAGCGAGCTAGCCGAAGTCACCCCCGATGGCGGTGCGGCCCCATGCGAGAGTGAGGGTATCAAGTACAAAATGGGGGTGGACGGCCTATCGATCCTCTTCATTTTGCTCACCACCTTCATTATGCCGATTTGTATCCTTGCAAGCTGGGAGTCGATAAAGACCCGGGTTGCGGAATATATGATCGCCTTTCTAGTGCTTGAGACACTGATTATCGGTGTCTTTAGCGCGCTCGACCTGGTCTTGTTCTACGTGTTCTTTGAGGGATCGCTTATCCCGATGTTCCTTATTATCGGGATATGGGGGTCGAAGGGCGAGCGGGTATTGTTCGGCTACACCCTCTCCAATCGGGTGTATGCGGCGTTTAAGTTCTTCCTCTATACCTTGTTTGGTTCGTTGCTTCTGCTGATCGCCCTCATTTATATGTACCTGACGGTGGGCACGACGGATATTGTGGTGCTGTTGCAGCATGACTTTGCTTCTGACGTGCAGACATGGTTGTGGCTGGCCTTCTTTGCGAGTTTTGCGGTGAAAATGCCCATGTGGCCGGTGCATACCTGGTTGCCGGATGCCCACGTCCAGGCGCCGACAGCAGGCTCGGTGGTATTGGCGGCAATTCTGTTGAAAATGGGCGGGTACGGATTGGCGCGCTTCTCCTTGCCGATGTTCCCCGAAGCGTCGGCGGATTTTGCGCCCTTCGTTTTTACCCTGTCGGTGATCGCCATCATCTACACCTCCCTTGTCGCGTTCGCCCAGGAGGATATGAAAAAGCTCATCGCTTACTCGTCCGTCGCCCATATGGGGTTTGTGACGATGGGGCTTTTCACTGGGACGCAACAGGGCCTTGAGGGCGCGATGTTCCAGATGTTGAGCCATGGGTTTATCTCTGGCGCGCTCTTCCTGTGCGTTGGCGTTGTTTATGATCGGATGCACACGCGTGAGATTGCGGCCTATGGCGGGCTCGTTCAGCGGATGAAATGGTTCGCGTTTTTCTTCCTATTTTTCACGATGGGGAATGTCGGCCTGCCGGGCATCTCTGGGTTTGTGGGCGAGATCCTCACCATGGTGGGCGCCTTCCAGGTGAACACATGGGTGGCGGCCTTGGCGGCGTTGGGGATGATCCTTGCGGCGGGGTACGGCCTCCGGCTTTATCGTGAAGTGATGTTCGGAACGATTGTGCACGAGAATCTCAAAACCATCACAGACATTAACCGCCGCGAGATGGGTCTACTGACAGTCTTAGCGGTGATGGCACTGTATCTTGGGGTGAACCCATCCCCCACATTGGCCGTGTTCCGCCCCGCTACGAATTTTGTTCAGGCGAAGCTGGATCCTCATATGGGTCCCGTAGGGCAGGTGGTCAAAACCGCAGAGCATAGCGATGAGGGAGGTCATTAAGTCATGACACAAACAGATATTGCTGCCCTCGCGCCGGAACTCTTCCTTGCTATTGTCGCCATGCTTTTGCTTGTGATCGGTGTCTCTTTCAAACGGGACCGGATGCGCGAGATCAGTTTGGTGGCTGCGGTCGCCCTTTTCGTCGCATTGGTGATTGGTGTCGTTGGCGCCCCGGCGGAGGCGGGCTTTGCCTTTGGGAAGTCTTTTGCGATTGATGCGTTTGGCTCTCTTGGTCGTTCGCTTATTCTCATCGGGGGTATTATTGCCCTTCTGATGTCAGGCCGCTTTTTTGAGCGTGAGGGGTTGGGGCGGTTCGAGTACCCCATATTGGTCATGCTGGCCTGTATCGGTATGGGCCTGATGGTGACCGCCCATGACCTTGTGACCCTCTATATGGGGATCGAGCTGCAGTCGCTGTCGCTTTACATCATGGCTGCGTTTAATCGGAATTCCCGTCGGTCGACCGAGGCGGGCCTTAAGTACTTTGTCTTAGGGGCGCTGTCGTCCGGCCTCCTTCTTTACGGTTCGTCGCTCATCTATGGGTTTACAGGATCGACCAGCTTTGATGAAATCGCGGCCGTCGCCGCGGCCTCTCAGAACCCGATCGGTCTCACCTTTGGCCTCGTCTTCCTGGTTGCAGGCCTCGCCTTTAAGGTCTCCGCAGCGCCATTCCATATGTGGACGCCGGACGTTTATGAGGGCTCGCCCACACCGGTCACCGCCTTTTTTGCGGCGGCGCCGAAGGTGGCGGCGATGTTCTTATTCGTTCGGGTAATGATTGAAGGCTTCCCCACCGTGCTTGATCAGTGGCAGCCGGTATTGTGGCTTATCGCCGCCCTGTCGATGATTGTTGGGGCTGTTTCTGCCCTTGTACAGACCAATATCAAACGTCTTATGGCCTATTCGTCGATTGGCCATGTGGGATACGCCCTTATCGGGCTCACCGCCGGAACCGAAGCGGGGGTGAGCGGGGTGGTATCGTATCTCGCTATCTATCTGCTGATGACGCTTGGGGTGTTTGCTTGCATCCTTTCCATGCGTCGCCCTGAAGGGATGGCGGAAAATATTGAAGATTTGGCGGGCCTTTCGCAGACGCAGCCGGGCTTGGCATGGGCCTTTACGATCCTATTCTTCTCCCTTGCGGGCATTCCGCCATTCTTGGGCTTTTTTGCAAAACTGGCGGTCTTTATCGCCGCGGTCGAGGCGGGGCTCTACTACCTCGTGGTTGTCGGCGTCGTGACGAGTGTGATTGCCACCTTCTACTACCTCTCCGTCCTCAGAACGATTTGGTTCGCGGACCCTGCGCCTTCCTTCGTACGAGACACCGGGTCAGCCGTCTCCGCCACTTTGGTGGGATCATCTCTCCTCGTCGCGGTGGGGATCGTGATTATTGTGGGCCCGCTTTACCGGTTAGCTGAGATCGCGGCCCAGTCCCTCTTTTAGGGGCGCCCCGTGGTAGCGGCAGAGGGGCCCCTCACTCCGGCCCAGCATCGTGAGGAAACAAAATCGACCAACCTTGACGCTCGATCTGCCTTCGCGGCGGGGGAGCAAGGGCCTTATTGGTATACGGCCACGCGCCAGACCGCGGGGGTTGGGCGCCGGGGTCGTCCATGGGTTCAAGACGTGGGGAACTTCGCCGGCACTTTGCTATGGCCAATCGACCAAGCCGATCTGCGGCGGCCGGCGCTCTTTTCGTTTGTGACAGCTATCGCCCTTTGCGATGCCCTTGAAGCGATAGGGGTGCCGTCTATAGTTGGATAGGTGAA
>CALFRH010000076.1 GCA_937919225.1 uncultured Parvularcula sp. | reverse complement strand
CCAGGCTTTCCCAATAGAGTTCGTCAGCCTCTGCCATCTTATCGCGGCGTAACCGCGCGGTGTGAATGTCGCCCGTCTTTAGCGATCGCCGGACCATGGCGACAGGCGCCTCCGCCTTTTCGGCGGCCTGAATGAGCGGCTGAAAATCACCGGGAACGCGTCGCTGGTAGTGAAACCTGCCATTCCGATTTAAGATGAATCTGTCGGGATCTTCGCGGGACAATTGAACACTCATGTATCACAATTTGTAGCCCATTTGTATCGCAATTTGGTTTTGTTTCAAGAGGGGATGAATCGGAGAACTCCTGTAAATACTGGGTTTCAGGCCCATGAGTCGCGCTTTTTCCGACTCACTGTCTCTCCGCCATTTGGCTTATTGTCGTGCCAGCAGCCAATTTCTCTAATCCCAGACCTTAAAGAGCGGATCGCATGCAACTCTCCCTTAAGGGCGAAGTAGAAAGACATTAGGATGACAACGCCCTTTGACGATCCAGCCGTTGAGCGCACGTTTGCGGCTTTCCCTGAAGAGGTGCGCTCGGACCTCCTCCAGCTGCGGGAAATGATCTTTGAAGTCGCTGCACGGACGAAGGGTGTTGGGCGCCTGCAAGAAACCCTTAAATGGGGGCAGCCTGCCTACCTTACTCCTGAAACGAAATCAGGATCGACCATCCGGCTAGGCCTTCCAAAAGGGGGCGGGTTTGCCATCTATGCCCATTGTCAGACTACCATCATTTTTGATTTCCAAACCATCTTCCCCGATGACTTTGTTTATGAGGGGAACCGCGCCGTCCATTTCAAACCTGATGAGGATCTGCCCCTCGACAAGCTCGAAACCCTCGTCAAAGGGGCGCTTACATATCATCTCAAATAGGCTAAATCTGGATACACTGGGGCGAGAGGCTTTAACTGAAGCAAGATCTTCTCTCGACCCAGCGGCATCTGTTTGGCATTCTTATGAACGCTCACTCGGTCCATGCTAAAAGGTTTCAAGCTGGGTCACTCCAATCTCCTCCGTCAGGACCGAATGGACACCCTATCGAAACACCGCAGCTAGATGCTAAGCATCACTTCATGCCAATGTCTCAATTCATTTTAGGAGGCGCGCGATCGGGAAAAAGCCAGCGAGCACTAGAACTCGCGGAAGGCACCGGCGACCGCCGAACATTCATCGCAACCGCAGAGGCGTGGGATGAAGAAATGGCAGAACGTATCGCTCGACACAAAACCGAACGGGGCGCCGGCTGGTCAACCATCGAAGCACCGCACGATCTCGTATCGGCGATCCACGTCGCTGCCGAGCAAGCGGATGTGTGTTTGGTCGATTGCCTGACCCTATGGCTGTCCAACCTGATGCACCAGGATCAAGATATCGCGTTAGAGACGGAGCAATTATGTGATGCTATCGCACAGATGCCTATTCCAATTATTCTTGTCTCAAACGAAGTTGGCCTCGGTCTTGTACCCGAAACGCCCCTCGGTCGCACATTCCGCGATGCGCAAGGGCGGCTTAACCAAGCCGTGGCCCGTGTTTGTGAGCGGGTAGAGTTCGTCGCCGCCGGTCTGCCCCTTACACTGAAGAGTTGAGCGCCGCTTTCAGTCGGCTTGCCGCCTCAACGGTCGGTGGCAAACCGATGCGAAGATGAGACGGCGACCAGCCAAAGCGGCGCACATAAATGCCCGCACGGGCAAGCCTTTCAAAAAGGCCATCGGCATCCGGAACCTTGACGAACCGATAAAGGCTTGTCCCTCCGATAACGTCGAGACCAGACGCTTTCAGAATGATATCAAGCTGCGCAGCGGCCTTTGACAAGTTCGTCCGAGTCCGGCTCTGCCAATCATAGTCGGCATAGGCCCGTGTGGCGATGTCTAAAGCCGGACCCGAGATCGGCCAGCATCCTAAATGCCAAGCCATTTCATCCCGTATAGGTTGAGGAGCGATCAACGCCCCTAACCGAAGGCCAGGAAGACCAAAAAATTTACCGAAAGACCGAAGGATAATAAGACCATCAGCCCCCCCTCTTGGGCTCATACTATGCGTGAGCATAAGATCAGCATAAGCCTCATCAATGATCAGCCAACCACCGCGGGATAACAAATCACGACGTGCGGCCTCCAACATTTCACGATCAAAAACGCGCCCATCGGGATTATTGGGGTGGGTTACCACCGCGGCATCGACGGTGGCCACAAGACCAAGAGGGTCATCGGTTTCGATAACCTCTACGCCCGCCCTCTCCCAAACTGCAGCATGGTCGCCATAGGTTGGTGATAGAATAGCAATCCTTTGGGGACGGATCACATTGGGCAGAAGCCGGATGAGGAGTTCGCTGCCGGGTGCCAGGAGGAGCGCATCAGGTTTCACGCCGATGGCTGACGCCATCACCTCCCGGCATGCCTCCTGTGCCGATTGCGTTGGTAACTGAACGAGGGTGGCTTCCGAAATAGTGATGTTCGGATAAGGCCATGGGTTAATGCCGGTAGACAGATCAATCCAGGGCTCAGAGGCGCTCGGAAAAGCCGTCCGTATCTGGTCCAGCGCCCCACCATGGATAAGGTCATCACTCATGCCTTTAGTTCCAAAGCGATTATGACCAGTAGAATGGCGGCCAACACCATTGCGCGCCTATAAAGCGTCAGCCCCGTAACAATATCGACTGCCTGCGGATCACTCGCCGCGCCGTTGAGCCAGGGTTCATGGCTCACATGGCTGCCATAGCGGCGGGGCCCCGAAAGGCGAACACCAAGGCCACCGGCCATCGACGCCTCCGGCCAACCAGCATTAGGTGAACGGTGATGGCGTGCGTCCCGCATCATCACAGTGAATACGGACGGGTTGAAGCTTGCCGCTGCGATGAGCAAGCCGGTCAGTCGCGCTGGAATAAGGTTGGCAGCATCATCTAAGCGGGCAGCAAAACCACCGAAGGCCGTGTAGCGCTTATTTTTATGTCCTATCATGGAATCGAGTGTATTAATCGCTTTGTATCCGGCAAGGCCAGGCAACCCCAAAAGGCAGCCCCAGAAAAGGGGCGCAATGACCCCATCGGATGCATTTTCAGCCAGACTCTCAAGGCTCGCGCGGGCCACACCGGCTTCGTCCAGCTGGTTCGGGTCGCGCCCGACAATCAAAGAGACGGCGGCGCGGGCTCCCTCTACGTCACCCATCACGAGCGGCCGGGCCACACCGGCAACATGGGCATGAAGGCTGTGGGAGGCGATGAGACTTGATGCAATGAGGGCTTCGACAGCCACCCCCCATAGGGTCGCCGGTAAGAGCGTCGCTCCCCAAAAGCCGGCGCCTGTCGCGATGATGACACATAACAGTGTACTGATTACACCAGCGATGTACCGCACCTGATGGGACCATTCCATCCGGTTGAGGGCACGCTCCAACATCGCAATCAACGCACCCAACCAAACCACAGGATGGCGGATGCACCGATAGAGCCAATCGGGCCAACCAAGGACGATCTCAAGCCCCCAGGCGAACAGCATGAGGGCGGCTGCGCTCATGACGCTGTCGGTGTCCAGCCGGGTGGCTGTGCCAAGGCAAACAGAGCATCAATGTCAACAGACGCGTCTATGCCATCGGCAAGGGCATCAAGGGCATCCTCAACCGCCGCGCCATAGCAAAGATTGTCATCAGAACTGCCCCCAATCGCCTGGAGCCAAGCGCGACGGAACCCGTCATTGGTAAACGCACCGTGCAGATATGTTCCTTGGATCCGCCCGTCAGCGTTCATGGCGCCGTCGGCGCTGCTGTCGATCATCGCGAAGGGTCGGGCAGTATCGCGGCCCGCTGTCCGACCCATATGGATTTCATAACCGGTAATGACTTCGCCGGTTTTGGTGCAGGTACCGATCACGGGAGCAACGCGTTTCTCGGTCGTCATGACAGTTTCCACATCCAACAGGCCAAGCCCCTTGGCCTCGCCGGGCGCACCATCAACGCCGACTGAATCAATAATCCGTTGCCCTAACATCTGATAGCCACCGCAAATGCCAAGTACCCGACCACCCGTCCGTGCATGGGCAATAATATCGTGGTCCCAGCCCTGCTCCCGTAAGAACGCAAGGTCACCCAAGGTCGACTTTGTGCCAAAGAGGATGATAAGATCAGTATTTCGCGGGATAGACGTTCCGGGTGGAACCCATTCAAACGATACGCCGTGTTCCAATTTTAGGGGATCGGCATCGTCAAAGTTCGCCATTCGGCTGAGCATAGGGGCAGCAATCTTCAAAATGCCGTCACCGTCGGAGGGAGAAGAAGGCTGGCTTAACACGACCGCATCCTCCGCCGGCAGACGCGCCGTCGCCGTAAGCCAAGGGATACCCCCAAAACAAGGCCAGCCGGTACGGGTCTCAATTTCGGTGACGCCATCATCAAACAAGCGCGGGTCGCCGCGAAATTTATTGACAAGGAAGCCGCCGATCATCGCAGCGTCCTCTGGGTCGATCACATTTTTGGTCCCAACAAGACTGGCGATGACACCCCCCTTTTCGATGTCGCCAATGAGGCAGACCGGCACCCCGGCCCTCCGCGCGAAACCCATATTCGCAATATCGCGCGCCCGAAGATTGATCTCTGCCGGGCTGCCGGCCCCTTCCACCAGCACAAGGTCATGGGATGCCGCAAGGCGCCCAAAACTTTCCATGACGGCGCCCATTAACCGGTCGCGCCCGGCCATGTAATCGGCAGCCTCCATGGCCTCCACGGCGTGGCCATGCACGACCACTTGTGCAGTACGGTCGGTTTGAGGCTTAAGAAGCACCGGATTCATATCCGTGTGGGGATGAAGTCCGCACGCCACCGCTTGCAGCGCCTGGGCCCGTCCAATCTCTCCGCCCGTGGGACACGCCGCGGCGTTGTTGGACATATTTTGAGGCTTGAACGGGGCAACGCGCAAGCCCCGACGGCGCGCGATGCGACAAAGGCCAGCCGCTAACACAGACTTGCCCACGTCCGAGCCCGTCCCCTGAACCATCAACGCCTTTGCGGTCACCGCGGCCACTAGAGGGGCCCCGCCATGGTGACACGCAGAGCGTCGACGCTACCGCGAATATTATATACGTCTTCTAAACGTTCAGCATTCAGTGTTTCTGTGGGAGAGCCATCGGCGACGATGCGTCCATCCTTCATCCAGATAAGACGCGATGCGTAGCGCGCCGCCAGTTCGATATCATGGAGAACCACGAGGGCGCCGCCGCCGCGCGTGACAAACTCTTTGATGAGATCAAGAATGCGGAACTGGTGCCGTGGATCGAGGGCTGCGATGGGTTCGTCCGCAATCAATAAGGGCGCCTCGGCAGCAAACGCGCGGGCGCAGTGCATTCGCGCCAGTTCACCCCCAGATAAAGTATCGGCGCGGCGATGGGCGAGATGGCTTAGATCGCAAGCGACAATTGCGCGTTCGACGGCTTCAGCATCCGCGTCTCCCAAGCGACCCAATGCAGCTCCATGGCTAAACCGACCGAGCGCCACCACGTCCCGCACACTATTGGGCCACGCAAGGGGCCGGGTTTGCGGCAGGTAGGCAATACGGCGTGCCCGGACAATGGGACTAAGAGTGCCTACATCCTCCCCCCCCAGGGTGGCTCCCCCGCCACTTGGCCTCTCCAAGCCAAGGCTCGCGCGAAGGAGACTTGTCTTGCCCGCCCCATTCGGTCCCAGCAACGCCACAAACTCACCGGGCGCAAGGCGGAAACTGGCTGCTTCGACGAGGGCGGCATCCTTTGCCTTAAGGCTGAGATTTGTTGCGATGAGGTCAGTCATGGATAGCCCGCCTTTGCATGGCGACCCAAACGAAGATTGGCGCCCCCATGAGGGCCGCCACAACCCCAAGCTTTAGCTCATTGTCGGTTGGGATAAGACGGACACCAATATCAGCAATCACCAGGATCAGGCCAGCTAACAATGCGGACGGAATAAGCGACCGCGCCGGATCATGCCCCACAAAGGGCCGAACCAAGTGCGGCGCGACAATGCCCACAAACCCAATCGCCCCCCCGAGGGCCACCGATGCACCGGTGGCGAGCCCTGCGCCTAAAACCGTCAATATACGCTGCTTACGCAAATCGAGACCCACACCACTGGCGGCCTCCTCCCCCAGAGTCAGGGCGGATAGGCCCCGCCCGGTAGAAAGCAAGATGGCCGCGCCCAACACCATAAAGGGGAGAGCGAACCCAATCTCAACGGCACTCCGATTCGCGACCGACCCGAGCATCCAATTGATCATATCCGACAACGAGAAGGGGTTTGGCGCCAGGTTCATCAAGTGGCTCATCAACGCCCCCGCAAAGCTCGACAGCCCCACCCCAATAAGGATGATGGTCACGATGGAACGGGTACGGATCGCAGCGAGGGCAAGAAGCGCCGTGGCCGCAAGAGCCCCTAGGATTGCTGCGAGGGGTAAGATCCAAGGACTGAAGGCCACAAGCCCGTAATAAAGCGAGAACGTCGCGGCCAGGGACGCGGTCGCTGAGACGCCAAGCACCCCCGGCTCCGCCAGCGGGTTTCGCAAAAGGCCCTGTAGCGCCGCCCCACTCATCCCAAGGGCCGCCCCCACCAGAAAGGCGGCGACCGCGCGGGGCAGTCGGATGGACCAGACCACCAGCTGCTCGCCAGTTTCTCCGCCTCCGAATAATACTGCAATGACCCGGGTCCACGGCAATGGCGTAGAGCCAAGAAAGCAGGCCGTCACAATGGCCAGCACACACGCTGCAGCAAGCCCAAAGGTCAACCCAGAGGTCAGCCGGGGGGTCAGCCAACGCGCCAAGACCGTCATTCTGCCCCTCCCTCTGTAAGCGCTTCGATAGCCTCTAGAATGAACCAACCACCGCAGGCCGTCCACGCCCCCTGGAGCGGGACTACATCCGGCCCTTCAAGCTGCGTGCGGGCTACGGGATGGTTCGTCGGGCTCCAGGCATTAGGATGGTTCGTGAGCGTCTCAAAGAACGCCGCGGCAACCACATCGGGCTGCTCATACGCCAACCGTTCAAGCGGTAAGGAGCGCCAGCCTGGACTTTCCTGGAAGTTTTCAAGGCCAGCGGCGACAAGCATTTCATGCACGAGAGAGCCAGGGCCGGTCGTCACACCGGCGGGCGTCATATAAAGAGCATTACCCCCTTCGCGACGCACCTGAAGAGCCGCCAGCTGCTCGCGAAACTCATTAACGAGAGCGTCTCCGCGCTCCTCCTGCCCTAACCCCTCTGCCATCTGCCCGATGATAGTGGGGATCGAGCCGAGTTCCTCGCTATCGACAGTCGAGGCCCACCCCACCTGCAGGACAGGCACGCCTGCCCGCTCGAAAAACGCAACAGCATTGGGTCCACCCCCATAGGCGCGAACCACAAGGTCGGGCTTTAAGATGAGCACATCCTCAGCGACCGGCCTTACCGTCGGCACACCGACGGCCCTGTCCCGCATATAGGAGAAATCCTCCACCGCATCCGGTGAGACAGCAAGAATTTGCTCGCGGTCAGCAAGTTTTAAGACATATTGGTCAGCACAGTAATCGAGACTGACGATCCGTGTCGGCCGAATGGGCTCGTCACCCATCACCTGCCGCGATGAGGAATTACCGCTACAGGCGGTAAGCCACAGGCAAAAGGCAAGGACCGTCAGTCTCAACATAGAGCGTTAGTACCGAAGGCGGATGCCGAGATAGCCCGACAGATCTGGTGTGCCGTATCCTAAGATCTGTTGATACTCCTCATTGAACAGATTCTCCACCCGGCCGAAGAGCTCCACCTTGTCGTTCACATCGTAGCTGGCAGAGAGGTCCACGCGGGTCCAGCTGTCCACTTCCGTGGTTGCGCTGTTAGGTTCTTCACCATTGTACCGAACAAGGACGGCCCCAGAGAGCGGCCCCTCCGGATCGATCACAAACCGGACATCGCCGCTATGTTCTGGGATGCGGCGAAGGGGATTACCGTTCGTGTCGGTCGCATCCACATAGCCATAGCTGACATCAACGCTTGCCCACTCAGTGAGTTGGGCGCGGCCTGAAATCTCAACGCCCTGGGTTTCGACTTCGGCTTCATTGAAATAGCCGGTCGACGAGAAGCCAATGAGATTTTCAATGTCAGCGTCAAAGACAGTGAGACTGGCTTCAAAGGCCCCGTTGGACGACCGCCAGTCAATGCCAACATCAAAAGCCTCGGATGTTTCCGGCTGCAGATCTGGGTTGGGTAGGGTAAAACCACCGCCAGACAATTGCAAAAGGGTTGGCGCTTTAAACCCTTGCCCCCAACTGGCACGCAGGGTGAGGGTTTCAGTTGGATTATAGGCCGCCGCAAACCGGCCTGTCGTCTCTGTACCGAATGTTTCGTGGTCATCAACACGAATACCACCGGTCAAGGTCAGCGGCGCCACGGGTTTGAACTCGTAGAGCGCAAAAAGCCCGTCGATAGAGACTTCGTCGCCATCGAAACTAGTCTCTTCTCGCTCAGCGCCAAAGGCCAGCTTGTTCGCTTCATTTATGGCGAGGGTTCCCTGGTAGCGATAGATCATCCTATCGCCTTGCGCGTCAAAGCTTTGAACGCCGTCGGTAAGATTCTCCCTCGAAATGTCAGAGTACCCAATAAGGACAAGATTATCGAGACGGCCTTCGAACAGCGAACCTGTGAGGGAGGCGTTTAAAGCAACTTCTTCGGTTTCACTGACCTCATCACCATCTGCCACATTGCCTTGCGCGCCAAATAGAAAGCTATCGAACTCTGATTCAGCATCTGTCCAAAGAATATCGGCTGACAAACGTGCATCACCGGGAAGGTTGAGCCCCCCTTTGGCGGACAGAGTGAGCGCCTCATAGGCATCATCTTCCGTATTGCCATTATCCTCGTCGGCCTTTGAGATGCCGTCTGACGATGTCCCGACAACGGCCAGGCGGAAGTCGCCAGCGTCGCCCGCATTCTCCACCGAGGCGCCACCGCGGATGGTGTTGAACGAGCCATACTCGCCAAAAACGCTACCGCCGAGACCCTCTTCCGGGCGCTTGGTGGTAATAGAGACCACGCCGCCAATGGCATCAGTGCCCCAAAGGGTGGACTGCGGGCCCTTCAACACTTCGATACGGTCGATATTTTCCGTATCAAGACGGGCAAAGTTAAAGCCGCCGCCGGGCGAACTTGTGTCGTTCACCACGACCCCATCAATCAATACCAGGGTCTGTTCCGATGCGGCCCCGCGAATGCGCACGCTGGCCTGGCCGCCAAACGCGCCATTGGAATTGATCGTCACACCCGGCGCAGAGGCAATGGCATCAAGTGCGAAGTCATAACCGAGGAGGTCGATATCTTCGGCAGTGATGATGGAGACACTTGAGCCGACTTCGGTCGCGGTCTGATTAAGCCGTGAGCCTTTGACGATAATGGTGTCGGACGCTTGCGCCACTATCGGCAGAGCGAAGGACAAAGAAACAGCGCTCAAAAGCGCAGCTTTATAGGACATGAGGTAACCCCTCTACTGCGCCTCGCCGCCCGTTGGTGAAGACGCACATTTTCAACGACAAACGGCCCCATAGGATTGCGGTTACAGTACCCCATGCGGGCGGCCGAGCCTTACTAGTGTCGTTTCAAAGGAGAGGACCCAACATATCTGTCTGGCCTTCCCGCCCGCTGAGAACTTTTCCCGGCCTCCGGACGAACGACGCGATGGCAGGTCTCCTGGCTCACCAATCAACGCCTTTGGCCGCCTTCCCAGAACATAAGCGTTCCAGTGGCATTTCGGCCATCAGCTCCCGGCTGACAGTTGCGGGTACAGCGCCGGATTTACACCGACTTCCCTCTTAGCCCCCGATTAAGGAGGCACCATCTATCCCCGCTAGTGGTGCCTTTGCGATATTTTGTCAATCGGCGTGCAAAAGTAGGGACCAAGGGTCAATGGGCGCCAAGTCTGGAAATTCATTGGCCAGCTCAAGAGATATACAGCGGGCGAATAGGAGATATAAGCTGGACGTGTTCAACAGCGGAGACTGGCAGCGAATCGACGCTTGATTGAGTTATCGTCAACGCACTCAAAGCGTCATAGTAGAATGCCGCCATCAGCCTTTGATTTGCCATGCACCTTCGTCGAAAAGCACATACCCGGGATGGCGGGCCAGGGTAGGCTTTATCCGCGATGCACCCTCAAAAAGACAGCCTGCGTAGGGAATGACTTCCTCACCTTTCCACCGTAAACGCACAAACCAACGATCACCAGGCCACCGACCGATAGCCTCATTGCTCCTAAGCGTTGAGCCATGTTGTAGGATATGGCCGTTAGGCTCTACCGGTCAATGTTGCTTAGTAGGGCATCAACGGCGTCTTTTAATGTCGCGGTGTCCTGCCCAGCACGAGCCGCAGACGACAATCCACGCATTGTGATCAGCACAGCGTCAGCAAGCGCCGTGCTATTTTCCGACCCGAATGATGCAAATTGCTCAATCAGAAACGCACGTGTGTTCTCGACCATAACGCTCGCTGAACGCTGCGCATCTTGGTCCTTACTGTTGAAGGCGACCTCTAACGCCATGCAACCCAACCGACTAGGATCGGCTGTATAAACCTCCGTCGCTCGCATGAGGATGCGGCGCATCAGGTCATTTGATGATTTTGCGCATTCGGCTTCATCGGACAAAAAAGAGGCGAAAGGGCTTTGGCCGTAAAGCTCAAGAGCGGCATCGAATAGGCCTGCCTTGTTCTTAAAGACCCGATAAAGAGCCGGTTGGCGAACACCCAGTGCGTCACAGAGTGAAGCAACGCCAATTTGATCATACCCTTCTTGATGAAACAGGTGCGCCGCGACGGCTGCGCCGCGCGCTCTATCTAGGCGCGCGGGTCGTCCGCGAGATTTTTTTGTATCGACCACTATCTTTTTCATTGACGTCGCGCTTCTCTTTATTGTATCGACCGATACATAAATAACACCCCCCTCTTAAACAAGCGAAAAATCTGAAAGGATCAAACCAATGAAAGCTCTTTATGGCGCAGCTATGGTAGCCGCCCTCGCAACGAGCGCCTGTGCCCAGGATGCCGTGATTTCAGCCCCAAGTGACGGTGTCGTCTTCGTAAACCTTATGAGCCCAGCCGAAGGCGTTTCACTCGACCAACTGGCGGCAGAGTTGACCGAAGCAATGGAGAAAGAAATCCGTACTCAACCAGGATTTCGCGCTGCCTCTGTCCACATCGCGCGTGATGGCTCTTACGTATTGAATTACGCCCAGTGGGACGACACTGACAGTGTCGACGCGGTCGTTACGCAACTGCAAGCAGGTAACCTCCCCGAGCTTGCTGAAGCATTTTCCCTGTCAACACCTGAGTTTCATCCGTATGATGTTTCGTCGGTGACGCTGGCGGCGAAGTAATCCAACGCTTTGATGACATCTCCCACCTCCACTGAAGCCGTCTTGGCCAGATATTGAGCCCTTGAATGCGCTTAACATCTCCTGGGACAATCAGTGGAGGATCCTTTCAGGTTTGAGCTATAGCATCGCGCCAGAAGGACCACTAAAGCATAAAGGGATGACTACTCACCCAGGCTGAACCAGGCGTCGTTCCCTTTTTCAAAATTCACATCGGGGTCGTAGACATCCACCTCTAACCCCAAATTGGTAGCAGTAAAGCGGCCAAGGATTGCCAGCAGATCAAACGCTGCCGTCATTCGGTCGCGCTCCGCTGTCGCCAAACGAAGCTGCGCGCTATTATGCTCAAGCTCCGCATTAAGGACATCAAGGGTTGTTCTGGACCCATTGAGGGCCTCAACACGCACCCCATCAAGGGCAATGCGATTGGCCTCAACGGACAGTGCGTTAGCATCGCGGGCCGCTTGCGCGGTTTGGTAGCTGACCCAAGCGGTCTCTGTTGCAGAAATGATGGTCTGCCGCCCCTCGATAAGCTCTAATCGGCGCAGTTCACGCACATGTTTTGCCCGCCGCACTTGCGCCGCGACACCGCCCGCCTGGTAGAGGGGGACAGTGACCGTGAGCCCAACCGTTCCCAGGGTTTGTTCGATATCCACCCCTGTTAGCTCGAACACTTGGTCACGATACTGAATAGCAGCTTGGGCGCTGACGGTGGGCATGAGCTGCCCACGTCGTTGCCGGACCAGGTGGCTGGCGGCCTCTTCACTAGACTGAAGCCGCTTCAGGAAGGGGCTGTCCACTTTCGCGATGGAAACAGCCTCTTCACGGCTTGGCGGCAAAGGCGGAATGGTTTCGATAGGGGCCAGCTCTTCGCTGGGCGGGGTCCCTACAAGGCGGATAAACTCTTGCTCACTCGCGGCAAGGTCCTGACTTGCGATAGCCACCGCCGCACGCGCATCAGCAAGGCGCGCCTCCGATTGAGCGACGTCCGTCTTCGTTCGTTCGCCTTTTGAAAGGCGCGTTTTCTCAGCGGCTTTCAGCTCCTCAAGGATCGCCACCAGCCGCTCATTAAGCGAAAGAATAGTACGTGTGGCAATAACATCGACATAGGCCACGGCCGCATCCACAAGGATGTTGTTCTCTGTCTGCGCAAGGGTCGAGCGCCCTGCCTCCACATTGGCACGAGCCGCCCGAATGGCGTTACGGGTTTGGAAACCCCGGAACAGCGGTTGGATTAACCGCACGCCCCCCGTCACCCCCGTGTTCTCAATATCAATTTCAGTCCGCTGAACGGTTGCCTCAGCCAACAGGGTAGGCCTCCAGCCGGTGCGGGCAATGGCAATATCCTCATCCAGCGCCCGAAGGCCCGCCCGATCAACGGCGAGGGTGGGGTTGTTTTCGTAGGCGGTGGTGAGGACCTGCTTCAACTCATCAAGGGCATGACCGGGAACAGGCATCAGAGCCATAAGGCCGAGGGCCCGCGCCGCTGGCCCATTT
>CALFRH010000075.1 GCA_937919225.1 uncultured Parvularcula sp. | reverse complement strand
TTGCAGGCCAGATGAAGGGGGTAGGGGTAGCATTCTCTGGCTTCCTTGGCATTCTGTTTGAGGCAGGTAGCGTCATTGGGTTGGTGATCGTCTTCTTCTACGCAACCCTTGGCGGGATGAAGGGGGTCACCTACACCCAAGTGGTTCAGTATTGTGTGATGATATTCGCCTACACTGTGCCTGCGATCTTTATCTCTTTCATCATTACTGGGAATGTCTTCCCGCAGCTTGGGTTTATCTCCAATGTACGCGGTGAAGATGTGGCAATGCTCGCCAAGCTGAATACAACCCTCACGGATCTTGGGTTTGCAGAGTATACCAGTACGAATAAGTCCATGTTTGACATGTTCGCGATCACCGGTGCCCTGATGTTTGGGACGGCAGGGTTACCCCACGTCATCATCCGTTTCTTCACGGTGAAAAACGCGAGGGCGGCGCGGGTCTCTGCGGGGTGGGCGCTGTTGTTCATTGCGCTTCTCTATACGACCGCGCCGGCCATTGGGGCGTTCGCGCGGCTCAACTTTATCGATACGGTGAACAACGCCACCTATATCAGTGACGATCAGGATTATGACACAGCGGCGGCAGCGATTGCCGCTTCTGGCGGTAAGCCGGTCCCCCAATGGTACAAGTCCTGGGAGAAAACCAACCTCTTGGGCTTTGAGGACAAGAATGGCGATGGCGTGATGCAGTACCGTGGACCGAACAGTCCCGACGGTATTGACAATGAGGTTAATCCGAACCGGGATATCTTTGTTTTGGCTAACCCCCAGATTGCGGGACTACCCGGCTGGGTCATTGGTCTTGTGGTCGCAGGTGGCCTTGCTGCTGCGCTGTCGACGGCTGCGGGTCTTCTCATGGTGATCTCGTCAGCTGTCAGTCATGATCTGTGCCGCCGAACCTTGTTTCCCGAAATGGATGATAAGACAGAGTTGCGGGTCGCCCGGGCCTCCGCCGCGGGGGCGGTGGTGGCAGCAGGCCTCCTTGGGCTCTTCGCTTCTAAACTTGGGTTTGTGGCGCAGGTGGTGGCGTTCGCTTTCGGCCTAGCAGCCGCCTCGTTGTTCCCGATCATCTTTCTTGGGATCTTCTGGACCCGCATGAATAAGGAGGGAGCGATTGCGGCCATGCTAACGGGCCTTATCACCACGTTCTCTTATATCGTGTACTTCAAATTTGGCGGCGGCACCCCTGATCAGTACCTGTTCGGTGTGTCTCCTGAAGGTATCGGATTTGTCTTTATGTTTTTAAGCCTCGGGGTCGGCGTCGTGACCGCGCTACGCACTGCGCCGCCGCCGGATGATATTGTGGCCCTGGTGGAAGACATCCGTGTCCCCGGCACCCGTCAGTCGAGCAATGTCACCAGCTAGGGGGCTCAGCCATGGGCCTTGGGCAACACCGCATGGGTCCACCATAGTGCAGGTTGAGGTACGGCACCGTTGCCCGACCTCTCAATGACACGACGAATAAGTTGCCCTCGTTTCGCGGCTATTCGCCGTCAAAATAGTTCTTCCGAGGGGAAAATCTGCTTAGCGCGGCTTCGCCCGCTTTTTCTAAGTTGACGTGGGGGCTCGGGCTGATTATTGGTCGATCTCTGGCCCCTATAGCTCAGCTGGTAGAGCAACTGATTTGTAATCAGTAGGTCCGCGG
>CALFRH010000074.1 GCA_937919225.1 uncultured Parvularcula sp. | reverse complement strand
AGGGCGAGATCCTCAGCAGCAGCTGGAATAAACAGCCGGTCCGCAGGCCCCCCCACCCGAACCCATGTGTAGGGAGCCAAAGCCTCACCCTCCATCAGCTTACCGCGATAGGTCATAAGGACGCCCCCTTTGGTAAAGCCTCTAGGTCTTTCGCTAAACGGTTCGTATACTTTGTAATATCACCAGCACCGAGACAGATCACAAGATCGCCGGGCTCGGCCAGGGTCGCCACCGCACCGGGCAAGGCGCCCCAGTTGGCCAGGGTTTCCACCTGCCGATGACCATGGGCGGCAATACCGCTTGCTAAGGCGTCTTTATCGCGCCCCTCAATAGGGGCCTCGCCCGCGGCGTAAACATCCGCCACCAGCACGCTATCTGCATCATTAAAGCACGCACAGAAATCGTCGAACAGCGTATCAAGGCGAGAGTAGCGGTGGGGTTGCACGACGGCGATCACCTTCCCCTTGGTCACCGTCCGCGCCGCCTTGAGGGAAGCACTGACTTCCACCGGGTGATGACCATAATCGTCAATGATCTGCACCCCTTGCCATTCCCCCGCATCGCTAAAGCGGCGTTTGACGCCGTTAAAGGCGGCAAACCCTTCACAAATCGCGGTATCAGATACGCCCAATTCGCGCGCGATGATCGTCGCGGCAAGGGCATTCAGCACATTATGCTCACCCGGCATACAAAGGCTAATCCCCTCAATTCGCCGAGCATCGCCATTCTCGTGGCGGAAAATCACATCGAACGTCGTGCGTTTTCCGTCAAAACTCATATTCTCCGCACGTACATCGGCTTGCGGATTAAAGCCGTACGTCACCAGGCGGCGATCCGTCACCCGCCCGACCAGAGCCTGAACTTCGGGGTGATCGAGACACACCGCAGCAAAGCCATAAAAGGGAATAGTCTCTACGAAGTGATCAAAAGCCTGCCGTAAGCTGAGGAAATCGCCATAATGGTCGAGATGTTCAGCATTGATGTTGGTAATCACCCCAACGGTGGACGGCAACCGAACAAAGGTTCCATCACTTTCGTCCGCTTCCACCACCATCCAATCGCCTTCACCCGGCCGTGCGTTGGAGCCATAGGCGTTAATCACCCCTCCATTGATCACGGTGGGGTCAAAACGGCCCGCGTCGAGGAGCGCACCAATCATGGATGTGGTCGTCGTCTTTCCATGGGTCCCAGCAACGCAAACATTCCATTTGAGCCGCATGAGTTCGGCCAGCATATCCGCCCGGCGAACCACTGGGACATGTCGCGCGCGGGCCGCGGCCATTTCGGGGTTACCTTGACGAATAGCGGTAGAGACCACGACGGCCGTGGCACCCACCACATTTTCCGCCCGGTGACCAATTGAGATGTCGATGCCCAGCTTTCTGAGCCGTTCAACATTGGGACCTTCCGCAAGGTCACTCCCCTGCACCGTGTACCCAAGATTATGCATCACCTCGGCAATACCGCTCATGCCACTCCCGCCAATGCCCACAAAATGAATCCGGCCGATGGGGAATGGCAGTCGGATATTAATGGGATCAGGATTGATGGTCATGGGGCTGGCACTCTACTCATTCGTTTTGGGGACCCGGCGATTTACGCAAGGGGAGGATGCAACGCAAATCTCCTAATCCCGCCTTAAATTTTCAATAAGGTCCCCCAGCCTGTCGGTGGCATCCGAGGGCACCCGGCCCCGCGCGGCCTCAGCGGCGGCGGCAAGCCCCGTCATGTCCTGCAATCGCGGCAAGAGAAGGGCAGCCGCGGCCTCAGGCGTTGCATCCTTTTCAAGGAGGAGGTCAGCGGCGCCCGCCTCGACCAGGACCTCTGCATTGGCGCGCTGATGATCATCCATCGCAATGCCGAGGGGAATAAACAGCGCCGGTCGCCCGATAACGGACAGTTCAGTGACGCTGGAGCCCCCTGCCCGGGCCACCACATAATGGGCATCCACCATCCGTTGGGGCAGGTCGGTGAAAAAGGGCGCAATCTCCGCCTCGATCCCTGCCAAGCGGTAGATATCAGCCACCTCATCAGCAATGTCATCCGCTGCTTGATGCACCACTTTTAGCCGTGTGCGGAGGGCTTCGGGCAAGCTTGCCAATGCTGGCGCAAAGATACGGCCAAACAAGGACGCGCCCTGGCTGCCCCCAAAAATGAGGATATTCAGCGGCCCGTCAGGTTCAGGCGTTGGGTATGGGGCCCCTGTCAGCGCCCTCACCGCATCGCGGACCGGATTGCCGATCTGGATCACCTCCCCCTTGCACATGGGCAGTCGATCAAGCCGAGGGAACCCGTGGGCAACAAACTTCGCGCCCGCCGCCGCGTTACGCTTGACGCGGCCCAACACTGCATTTTGTTCGTGGACCCCATAGGGCAGTCCCATGGCCCGTGCACCAAACAGGCCGGGTGCGGATGGGTATCCACCAAATCCAACAACCATTTCAGGGGTGTGGCGCCGCAACGCCTTTAGGGCCGTGATAAGCCCGCCCGCCATGGTCAGCGCCGCGCTGACCTTCGCCATGGCGCCCCGCACATTGGGGTTCGCTGCGCCAAGGGTCACCACCTCATCGGCGGGGAAATTATCCGTAAACCGCATTCCCCGTGCATCGGTCAGAAGGAGGATCTTCCAGCCGCGCTCCCGCATCTCCCGCGCCAACGCCTCGGCGGGGAACATATGTCCCCCGGTCCCCCCGGCCGCGAGGGCCAGCCAGGGCGCGCTCACTGCGCCCGATCCCGTCGGGTGAGCGCCAGCAGCCACCCCGCCGTCAACGCCGTCGCAAGAAGGGATGAGCCCCCTGACGAAATGAATGGTAACGTCATGCCCTTCGCCGGCAAGATAGCGAGGTTCACGCCAATGTTCACAATCGCTTGGAATGCCAACAATGCGGAAAGCCCCACCACCGCACAGCGCATAAAAAGACTGTCGAGCCCACGGGCGATAAACAGGCTCCGCAGGATGAGCCACGCAAACAGACCAAGGATAAGAAGGCACAGGACAAAACCGAACTCCTCCCCCGCAACAGCGAAGATAAAGTCCGTATGGGCATCGGGTAGCGACCCCTTCACACTCGGGGTGTGGTTGAGGTCATGCCCCAAAAATCCGCCCCCCGAGATCACTTCCATCGCCCGGTCGACCTGGTACGTATCACCGGTCTGGGGCGATAAAAATCTATCAATCCGGCTCCGAACATGGGGGGCAAAATTATATCCAAACGCCAAGACGCCGCTCATGACAGCGCCCAGGCCCAAAACCCAAGACCAGCTCCATCCCGCAATAAAGAACATCACTCCCCAAATGGCGGTGAGGAGGATGAGCTGCCCATAGTCCGGCTGCAGAATGAGGATCACTGCCGCAAAGGCATAGAGCCCAAGGCTAAGGGCGCCGCCAGGAAATTTTGGGTCTCGCGCCCCCTCGGCAAGAAACCAGGCCGACGCCAGCACAAAACCTGGTTTAAAAAACTCTGAGGGCTGAAGACTGAACCCGGCAAGCGACAACCATCGGGTCGACCCTTTAATCTCGTCACCAATAAGAATGGTGAGGGCCATAAGACCCAGCGCCCCAAGGCACACCAGCACCCCGGCCCGCCTTGTTTGCGTAGCCGTGAGGAGCGATGCCCCCGCCATGACGATGAGCGCGGGAATAAGGAAGATGAACTGCCGCTCTACAAAATGAAGGGGGTTTTCAATCCCCTTTCGCATCGCGGCCACGGGCCCAGCGGCGGTGACAAGCACCACGCCAATCGCCATGAGGGCCAAGAAGGTATAAAGGAGCGACCGGTCGAGCCCCTCCCACCATGTGCGGAGGGTTAGTCCCCGACCCGCAACCATTGCCGCAGAGGGAGCAGAGGGATTAACCATATTTCACCGCCCCCTGAATATAATCGGTCGCGACGGCGCGAAACTCGCTTAAGGGACCACCCTTTCTTGCGGAGGATGGGCAAGGCACCCCCGGTGCATAGAGGATCACGGGCGCCGCGCTGGGGTCCGCCCTCAATAAAGCGTTGGCGTCTTTCATGGCGGCGGCCACGGCATCCTTCATATTCCGGTGAGCCGTTTCATCCTTCTCGCCCACCAGATAGGTTCCATGAAGGGAGGCTAGCGCAGGACTGCCGCCCGCCATGTGGTGAGGCACCTCAGGATGGCCGCCAATCCAAAAAACATCAGGACACGCTGAAATAGCGCGCGCCGCGGCGGTTGGACTACTGGCATAACTGTCGTCCACAAACAAAACAGGCCCCGCCGCGCCAAGGCACTCAAACCGTCCCTCAAGCCCCTGATAGGAATGAAGCGCCTTTACGATCATCGCGGGCTCTACCCCGAGGGAAAGGCAAACCGCCATTGCCGCTGCAACGTCCTGGTTAAGGTGCGGACCAGCGAAGGCCGGCGCCCGGGAATAGTCACCGATCAGCGTCGTCTTTCCCCGCTGAGCGGTGTAGGCTGCGCCCTCAAGCGCGAAGGTGCCATGCCCCAGGGCCGCCTCCCCCGATGCCGGGATAATGGTACCAGGATGGCTAGATTTCAGCGCTGTACAGAGTTTTTGGCCAAGAGGGTCATCAACCCCGATAATCGCCGTATCCTCTGGTCGTTGGTTTTTAAACACTCGGGTGAGGGTCCGCAGCGCCAAATCCATCTGCCCAGGGGCCATCGTGCCGGCGCCGTTGAGAAGGACGGTGACGTCGGCCCTTAACTCCCGCGCAGTACTTAAACGACGAACGGGGAGTTCCAGCAGATAAGTGGTGGGACCGTCGGGCGCTGGTAACCCTAAAAAGGGAACGCCCAACGGGCCGCCCATCGCTACATGACGCCCCTGCTCCCTCAGAATATGGTCAATGATAGAGACTGTCACGGACTTACCGGCCGCACCGGTGACAACCACGACATCGGGACGAGAGGCCTCAGGTAGTGTGACAATGCCGCGTGCAAAAAGGTCCAAATCCGTCAGGACAGGGACACCGCAGGCCTTTGCCGCCTCCACCAATGCCCGCGATAGGCCATCTCTATTCCCATCCGCCAAGACCACAGCCGCCATATCAGCCGTCGCCCACTTTCGCGGCGGCGTACACGGCACATCACTGAGCGTTCGCTGTGCCTGGTCCCCATCCCACGCCACAATATTCGCGCCACTGGCGGTCAGGGCCGCTGCGGCCGCCCGGCCGTTCGGACCAAGCCCCAAAAGGCCCACTTGCCGACCATGGAATTCTGGAAGCAAAAGCATAGCTCCAGGCCCTCCTACCTAATTTTCAGGGTGCTGAGGCCAATCAGCGCCAAGATAACCGCGATAATCCAAAACCGAATGACGATAGTGGGCTCTTTCCAGCCCAACTGTTCAAAGTGGTGATGCACCGGTGCCATTTTAAACACCCGTTTGCCCGTCAATTTAAAGGAGGCAATTTGGATCATCA
>CALFRH010000073.1 GCA_937919225.1 uncultured Parvularcula sp. | reverse complement strand
CTCACGAAGGGGTCATCTGTGTCGAGAAGATCGCGGGCCTCAATAGTGTCCACCCGCTCGATGTTCGGAAAATCCCGGGCTGTACCTATTGCCAACCCCAGGTGGCGAGTGTCGGCCTGACCGAGGCAAAGGCCAAAGAGGCGGGCTATAAGGTGAAGGTGGGCAAGTTTCCCTTTGTGGGGAATGGCAAGGCCATTGCCCTTGGCGAACCGGAGGGTCTTGTGAAAACGGTGTGGGATGAGAAAACGGGCGAGCTGTTGGGGGCCCATATGGTGGGTGCAGAGGTCACTGAGCTCATCCAAGGCTACAGCATCGGCATGACGCTAGAAGCGACCGAGGAGGACTTCTTCCACACCGTGTTCCCGCATCCCACCTTGTCCGAAATGATGCATGAAAGTGCCCTCGATGCTTATGGACGCGTTGTGCACATTTAGGACGGGCGCCCGTTGACCCGCCCATCATGTCGCACGCGAAAAAAAAGCGCGATTTTTCTGCATGGTGGGTTGGACAGCTGCGTCCTGCAACAATATGGTCCGCCCAACCGTAAATTGGAGAATCCAAATGTCTTTTGAAGGTACCTACAACGTTGTCATCGAGACTCCCATGGGCAAGCAGGAAGGTGTTCTCACCCTCGCACAAGCGGGTGATGATCTGACCGGCAACATGGCGTCTCAAGGCGACAGCGTTGAGTTGAAAAACGGCAAAGTGAACGGCGACTCCGCCACTTGGGACGTTGACGTGACCAAGCCAATGCCACTGACCCTATCTTTCGACGGTAACAAAGATGGCGACAACATCTCTGGCTCCGTGAAACTCGGTGCTTTTGGCCAGTCTACCTTCGCGGCGACGAAAGCCTAAGACTGTCCTATTTTGATCTAAAAGAGGCCCCGTAAGCACATGTTGCTTGCGGGGCTTTCTTATAGAAAATTTACAAAGAGTTTTAACGCTCCATCAAGCCCGGTTCGCTACCCCATGTAGATGTGGGGAGTTTAAGGGCGCCATGCTCACCGTAGATAAGATAGATTTGCCAAGTACCGTGCGGGCCCGGCTCAAGGAGCGGGCATCGTTTGCTGAAAGCTTCGCGGCGTTTAATCGTGAGCATTTGGCCGGTTTCCGCCAACCCATCGCGGCATCCGCGGCATTCATTGGGCCCGTGTTGATCGCCTTTGTCTATTTGATCAGCGATTTCGTCACGATGGTTGAGGTCTTTGTGATCTTCAGCTTCACGACGACGCTTTTCCTTGGCGGAGCCTGGTATACCAATCGAGGGCGTATCCAGGAGGAATATGAGCATCGCACCTCCGCCCGACGTCGTGCCCGTAAGGATCTCAAACTCGGTCGCGGTGAGCGCATGTCTTTGCAGCTGCAACAGGCGCCCTTTTTCTTCGAGCATGAGCATGGGGTTATCATCTTGGCCGGTGTTGGACCTGCGAAGACCCTTTTCTTTGATATCGATGGGGCCGGTGAAGACCCGCGCTGGTTCCTTTATCTCAATGGCGATATGGACCGGAACGATTGGCAGTGGATCCGCTTGGGCGGCTCTGGCGAGGTGATGGAGTTCAAAGCCACAGGGCGACGGCTCACCAATTTCGGCGAGGCCCCCTTCGTTGAGGCGCCCGACGCATGGGAAGCCATCAGCATTGCCCTCGGTGAACCGCGCGACGGGGACGTCATCGAAATGGCCCTCGACGAAGTGCGACTGACCATCGGACGCCTGCTTTAGCGCCTTTTTTCCGGTTGTTTCATTCACAGCGGTTCCGCTCCTTTGGAATCGTGAACCCGCTGTAAGTTTTTTGTTTTTGCGCGCTGACTCCGCCGGTCTTTGACCAAAATCGACCGCGAAGCGCTCTATAAGTCGTAAGAGGATTTGCGGGCTCACGCCCAACTCTCTATGCAGGGGGGAATCTTCCGGAGACTGCAACCCATGGCCACCAATCTCACTGCCACCACCGATGAGCTGCTTGAATATTATCGGATGATGCTGCTCATTCGCCGGTTCGAGGAAAAGGCGGGACAGCTTTACGGCATGGGGCACATTGGGGGGTTCTGTCACCTCTATATCGGGCAGGAAGCTGTGGTCACCGGCCTCGAGGCCCTTCGCAAAGAGGGGGATCAGGTCATCACTGGCTATCGCGACCATGGGCATATGCTGGCCTGCGGGATGGACCCTAAGGGGGTGATGGCCGAACTCACCGGGCGCATTGGCGGCTATTCCAAGGGGAAGGGCGGGTCGATGCACATGTTCTCTTCGGAAAAGAAGTTTTACGGTGGACACGGTATTGTCGGGGCGCAGGTGTCGATTGGCGCGGGGCTCGGCTTTGCTAACCATTACCGCGACAATGATAATGTCAGCTTCACCTATTTTGGCGATGGCGCGGCGAACCAGGGCCAAGTGTTCGAGGCGATGAA
Source organism: uncultured Parvularcula sp. (assembly GCA_937919225.1). GTDB lineage: Bacteria > Pseudomonadota > Alphaproteobacteria > Caulobacterales > Parvularculaceae > Parvularcula. Next base: position 2,600 of record CALFRH010000073.1, on the reverse strand, counting down.
CATGGCCCAGCTGTGGAAGCTGCCGGTGATTTTTGTCATCGAAAATAACCAGTATGCCATGGGCACCGCGGTCGCACGCGCCAGTGCCGAGACACACCTCTACCGCCGGGGCGCCAGCTTTGGTATTCCGGGTAAAGAGATTGATGGCATGGATGTGGTGGCCGTGCGCGAAGAGGCTCGCGAAGCTGTTGAGTATGCCCGCGCTGGCAACGGACCCTACGTCCTTGAGATGAAGACCTATCGCTATCGCGGGCACTCCATGTCTGACCCGGCGAAGTATCGCACGCGGGAAGAGGTGGACGATGTGCGGTCTCACTCCGACCCAATTGAGGGGGTAAAGCACCGCCTTGCGGAAGCAGGGTTCACCGACGAGGAGGCCCTGAAGGCCATCGACAAAGAGATTAAGGCTATCGTCAAAGAGGCGGCAGACTTCTCCCTTGAAAGTCCGGAGCCTGATCCAGCTGAACTTTATACGGATGTTTATGCCGACGGGATGGTCGCGCAGTAGGCCCTTATGCTTGGTGGTCACCCAAAGCCTGATCCTAAAAGTCCCGGCCAGGAAAGCGTCTGGGACTTCCCCCGGCCGGCGGTGGCGGAACCCACCTCAAAGCGGCTTCAGGTCTATTTCGCAGGGCAGCTGATTGCGGACACCACAAAAGGGGTTCGGACGCTTGAGACAAGCCATCCGCCCACCTATTATTTCCCGCCCTCTGATATTGTTGAGGGTGTTCTGCTCCCGGCTGATGGCTCCTCCCTTTGTGAATGGAAGGGGCAGGCCCGATATTTCACCGTTGCGGTTGGTGACCGGCAGTCGGTGCGCGCGGCCTGGGCCTATCCGTCGCCGACATCGTCTTTCCTGACCCTTAAAGATTATGTCGCTTTTATGCCTGCCCTGATGGAACGGTGTGTCGTGGACGGTGAAACCGCCCGACCGCAAGAAGGCGGGTTTTATGGCGGCTGGATCACATCTGATCTCGCAGGGCCCTTTAAAGGCCCGCCGGGCACAAGGGGGTGGTAGGGGCGTGACGAGATCCCGTTGAGGTCCCCGCCTTCGTTCACCACGGCTTGTCTGCGGTGAACGCTGAGGTACCGAGATCGTCCCTAAGGTTCACCATGGCTTTACCCGCAGCCAGTGGATGCTGGCAGCGTTACGAATAGTGGCCATTGATGCGCCCCGACTTTGCGGTACCATCGGGCGTGTTTCATGACCGACTGATCGGAGATGCAATGAACCGTCAGCCACCACCACATTCCGATGCTGTCGCCTCAACCCTCAAGCGGTGGCACCAGATGCTAGACGCGCGAGATCTCACGGATTTGCCGGAGATCGTCCACCCCGATGCGGTGTTCCGATCACCGATGGCTCACACGCCATACAAAAGCGCGATGGCCCTTTGTATGGCCCTCAATACGGTGATCGAGGTCTTTGAAGACTTCACCTATCACCGGGAATTGGCGACGGCCGATGGCCAGAGTGCGGTCCTCGAATTTTCTGCCCGAGTTGGAGATAAACAGCTTAAAGGTATCGACCTCATCCGCTTTAACGAAGAGGGTCTGATCACCGAATTTGAGGTGATGGTCCGTCCCATGAGTGCTTTGGCGGCTTTGGGCGAAGAGATGGGCCAACGGGTTGGGGCCCATCTCAAAGGGTTTCGGTGAATTTACAGATAGTTGATGTCGCTACCCGCAAACGTTGCACAAGCGCCTCCAAATCTATCAGTAAAAAGATAATTGAACGGCTCTTCTCGCCTGTCACTAGCGCGCCAGTCTATCACATTGGGTCGATTCAATCAGAACAACCGACGCTATAGAGTGAAAGTAAGTTTATCGTTGTCTCTGACCCTACAGCGAAGGGCGTTCGTTTGTACTCACGCCTTCGCTATAGTCTTTTGTCTTCGCATCGCTTTTCGCCGAAAGCCGTGTACACTTTTCGGCGCGATGCTCTAATTCTCAACTATTGCCACTATATAGGCGTTAGATTAGATCCTGGTTGTGATAGAGCGTTCATAGGCGAATGCGTTTGGAGGGGGCATGCTGGAGATAGTCGCGACATTTGTCGCCTTGGTGGGAACCGGGGCCACTATTTATACAGCTTGGGTACAGTTGCGCCGTCCGTCTTTGGTCGGCGCCATTTCGCCACCCAACGTTCTGGTCAAAAAGCATGATGACGACATAGACATTGATATCGTCGTCAATGGCAAGACCCTTTCGGACCCCCATATCTATACTTGTGAGCTCATCAATTCGGGGAACCTCGCTCTAAACAATTTTTGTTCTCGAGTGTATCTGACTGGCGTTGGTTCCATCGCTGCGGTGGACAATTTCTTGATCAGGAGTGTTCACCGAGACGGTTCAACGGAAGCGCAGATTGACCGAGCGGCGAGACGGCAGTTTACCATTGACCCCGACAAAAAGTCAGTGGTGCTGCAATTACCGGGTCTTCAACAGCGTGAGCGCCTTTCCTTTAAAGTTGTCTGTGATGGGATAGCGGAGAGCCAACTGATAGTTATTGATCGTGATCAGTCCGATCTCGACGGATCGACAAAGTTTGATCAGGTCTCTTTTCCGTTCCAGTTTGCTAGTGAGGCTTTTATTGCCTT
>CALFRH010000072.1 GCA_937919225.1 uncultured Parvularcula sp. | reverse complement strand
TTGGCAGAAAAGAGACGTTTGATGGGGCATACATCCGATGGTGGCTTTGAGCCCAGAGTGCTGGATGCCGCGTTCTGCAAATAGCCGCTTGCTGGCTCTAATGCTATTTCATGGCTAGCGTTTCGATGTAGCCCAGCTAGGCTCATCTCGCGCGAGTGGGGATTTGTTTTGGACAACTTACAGCCATATAAACCGCGTCCAGTCCTGAGCCTTCCACGCGCTGAAAGCAGTGGGTGGCATTTGAAGAGATATGCTATTCTTGCCGACGGAAAATTGTTTGATGACGCTGTCGCCACCGCTGCGAAGGAGGAAGCTTTCCGGCGACTGCCAGAGGCCGGGTCATTACACGATGAGTCAGGAAATCACGGCGTTGCTTTTCAGATTGTTCATTTTGCAGAGGTAGCTGTCGTCTCTCCCGTATTCTATTGGCAATGGGGCAGCGTGTTGGCCCATATCGACCAGATGAGAGCAAGTTGGGACGCACCCACCCATTTCGGAGATGGGGTCAAAGAAGTGGTTGGATGCATCTGGGAGATGAACATCGTCCAATTCGAATTGGAAGCTTGGGCAACGCAACTCTTGAATGGCAGAAAATCGACAGAGGATGGGTTGCGGGTATATCTTCAGCAACAAGCGACATCTGAAGCCATACATACTTAAGTGAACCTAAGCGGCTATTGGCGCGCGCGCAGCGAAAGGCAGCAACGTCCGGGTTTTGAGAGTTTAGCGGCTCGAGATTTCGTGATTGCAGCGGATGTCCGCAAAGCAGGCTGCAGTCACAGCGTATTTGCTAAACGGTCAAGGTCGGCTTTGGGCCGTTTCCCTGTCTGGGTCACAATACCCGGTGGTCCAACATGCTTTGCTCGAACTAATGGCGGCAGTGGAGCCCACAGCGGAAGTCGCAAAACCGTGCTGCGTGCGCGGAGAGCAAATTCCGCGGTGCTCGCAATTCGGTATTTCCGCAAACCAGCGTGAAGACCGGCCATTTGAAAACTGGCAGCTAAGATCTTTTGGTAAGTGACAAATAGCGGACCAAACTGACCTTGAGTTTTCGCACAATTACCATCGTGATTGTCTTCTCAGCCGGACTGCAGCTCTTGTTGCGATTTGGCACGAGGCTTTGAAGCGGTAGGTCTCCGGAAATGCTCCGATCTGAACTGAAGTCGCGCTGTCACCATCTGCCGTTCATGACAATGTATCCGCCCCATGTCAGAGCATTCGTTTCTAGGTGCGTTTGATTTGCGCTATAACGAAAGAGAACTCGGCAAAGATTATGGAATCAAGGAAAGCTCTAACTCCATTCTCTATTTCATCTAAGGTTACACGTAATAGCGAGCGACTCCTTTACGGATTTCCAGAATGGACCCTTGGGACGGAGCCATGTCGCTGGATAGTTCGGAGCCGCAGAGAAGGGCGCGCATCGCCACGAGCGCAATCTTGTGTGAAAAAATGATGGTCGGAGCTTTGAGACTTTCCAACAGTTCGGTAAGTCGGTTTGAAAGCTCCGTTAATCCTTCCCCGGCAGGTGCATTAATATAGGTGTCAAAATCTTCGTTCAGTCGCGCCGCTAAATCTGGATCAGAGACAAGCCGATCTTCGTAACAGGTTCCCTCCCATCTGCCGCAACCAATCTCTATCAAACGCCCATCTGTCAGGAATTCCTCGTTGCCAAGCGCCAGACGGGCCGTTTGCTGCGAGACCGCTGTCTAACGTCAGCGCCAATGGGACATTTTAGGGCGATTTGATAAGAGAGGGTTTCTGGCACATCGTAACCACCAAGGAGGGTAGATGAGACAGAAACCCGGAACCAAGCGGAGCCACGGTGAGAAGATTGTTAAGGACATCCGCCGTGCCACACGCAAACAGTATTCACCTGAGGAGAAGATCAGGATTGTGCTGGACGGCCTGAAGGGCGAAGACAGCATTGCCGAGCTTTGCCGCCGGTAAGGCATCGCTCAGAGCCTGTATTACAGCCGGTCGAAGGAATTCCTTGAAGCTTGAAAGAAGTGCCCGGCTGGGGATACAGCACGTGCGGCAACGTCGGACCAGGTCAAGGACCTGCGTCGGGAATCCCGCGATTTGAAAGAGGTCGTGGCCGAACAGGCGCTTGAGCTTCGCCTTCTCAAAAAAAGCATGCTCGGGGATGGGGGCGAAGACGAATGAGATATCCAGCATTCGAGAAACTGGAGATCATCCGGCTGGTCGAGCGATCGCACCTGCCGACCAAGCGCACACTGGCCAAGCTGGGCATCCCCAGGACCACGTTCTACCGCTGGTATGATCGGTATCAGACCGGCGGTCCCGAAGCTCTTGAGGATCGCAGCCCCAAACCGTCACGGGTCTGGAACCGCATTCCTGAGCCGGTTCGCGAGAAGATCAAGAACTTGGCCCTGAAGGAAAGCGATCTGTCGCCACGCGAGCTGGCCGTGCGCTTCACTGACACGGAAAGGTATTTTGTGTCAGAGGCTTCAGTCTATCGCATCCTCAAATCCTATGACCTGATCACCAGTCCGACATACGTCGTTCTTTCCACTGCTGATAAGCTCAAGGACAAGACTTCGCGGCCGAACCAGCTGTGGCAGACCGACTTCACCTATCTCAAGGTCATCAGCTGGGGCTGGTTCTACCTGTCAACGATCTTGGACGATTACAGCCGATACATCATCGCTTGGAAACTCTGCACGACGATGAAAGCCGAGGATGTGACTGACACGCTCGACCTCGCGCTGCAGGCTTCAGGGTGTGATCAGGCAACCGTTCTACACAAACCACGTTTACTGTTGGACAACGGCGCCAATTACATCTCGGGCGAACTGGCTGACTGGCTGGAAGATCAGCAGATGGACCACGTGCGTGGCGCTCCATATCACCCGCAAACACAGGGCAAGATCGAACGGTGGCATCAGACCCTGAAGAACCGCATCCTGCTGGAAAAC
>CALFRH010000071.1 GCA_937919225.1 uncultured Parvularcula sp. | reverse complement strand
GCCGTTGCCAGCGACACGCCTGTCGTTGTCGACTTTTGGGCGGAATGGTGTGGTCCTTGTAAGGCCATGGCACCGCATCTAGACGCTGTTGCCGACGAGCTGAGCGGCGATATCAAAGTCGCTAAGATCAATGTGGACGACAATCCGCTGGCCGCCTCGAACTACGGCATTCGCGGCTTGCCGACCCTGATGATTTTCAAGGAAGGCAAAGTCACAGCCACGCATCCTGGCGCGATGTCGAAACAGAAAATCACGGAATGGATCAAGGAAAATACCTGATCAAAAATCCGATTGAACAGAAAAAGCCTCGCCCTGGTGGCGGGGCTTTTTTGTTGCGGCATGACAAATTGGGCGCGCTGTTTGCTGGTTCGCGGCGGACACAAAGTCAGGCGATTATATGGCGCGAATTTAAACCGCTAAGCTTCCTGAAATTATCGGTCTAAGCTAGCTTATCGCAATGCAAGTCAGAACAGCCACCGGAACAGACAAACGCAACGTGATCACGCTCTGGGACGCGTGCGGTCTGACGCGACCCTGGAATTCACCAGAAGACGACTTTGACTTTGCGCTTCACGGTCCGTCGTCAACGGTCCTCGTCCTTGAGTCGAACCATCGTATCATAGGGTCCACACTCGTCGGCCATGATGGACACAGAGGAACGGTTTATTACGTTTCAATATCGCCCGATCATCAAGGTAAGGGTTTTGGCGAGCTGCTGATGGAGGCTGCGGAAGACTGGCTCCGGGGTCGGGGTGTTTGGAAAGTGAACCTTCTCGTCAGAAAAGAGAATAGCACCGCTGTGCGATTTTATGAGAAGCAAGGTTATGGCGACCAGGATTGCATCGCACTGGGAAAGCGATTGGATGGGCGCGCAGATCGTTCATCTAATTGATTGAAAGCGCTGAGCAGCGGTAGAGCGTTAGGTGGGGCGCGTTTAGGCCATTGGATTAGCCGACAATGATCGTCGCACCTTGATCCGTAACTGTTAACCGACCCGATTCTTTTTCAGGTGCTCCGAAATGCCAAAAACTTGTGGCCCACGCCTCCCACGGAACGCCATCTGCCAAACATAAAATCACTTCTCCAGATGGCTTGGCCATCCAAGTCTCGCGGTCATGGTGTCCCCACTCGTCCTCAGATATTTTATTAGTTCTGAACGGAGGGTTCTCCGCCGCCAACCGCCGGTATTCATCCGCGTTGTCGGGAGCTTCGCTCAGCATCCAACCAGAACCGTCTGAGCCACAAGTAAATCGCGGTGCCTCATCACCAATTTGCGGACCGGATGCACAAGCTGAGGCCATTAAGCTAAATGCCGCGGCTACGCGTAGATCGGGCATCGTATTTCTCCAACGGCGTGTCTGCATTTTATCATCCACTTAGAAGATCGCAACGTTGGACCTTTGAAGCGCTGAAACTGCGACTCCCAATTAGAGCAACAACGGGCTTAGGCTCAGAGGCTGTTATGGGGCGATATTAAACCGCTCGTCGAGAGAGTTGGCGGTACAGTATAAGATTTAAGGGTAAGAGCGGGCGCCCATTGCAATGGCCCCTCAATCATCTATCCAAGTTGTGTGCGTGCTTTCAGATCGGATTTTTGAAATCTGAGTAGGAAAAAGTATTGAAACATATCGCACAACTCATCGGCTTCAGCATATTTGGGTTTATTCTGCATGAGCTTGCTCATTTGCTCGCGGCGTTATCGCTTGGGCATGAAGCGATCATTAGAATTAACAGCGTAAGTGTGCTGACCAATCCACCCACCTTTGACCGCATATTGATCGACCTTGCAGGACCCTTGATGACAATAGCTCTTGCCGCTGTCGGTCTTTGGGGTGTCATGTCCCGCAACTCGGTCTAGGGGTTCAACTTACTTGTCGCCATGACTGCACAGAGAAGTCTCGCAGCAGGAGTAAGTCTGCTTGCAAATCCAAACGATGAGTACCGTATCGGCGAAGCACTGGGTATTGGTGTTTGGACAGTGCACTTAGCCGTTTTGGTCGTTCTGGGCGGGATGCTCTTCTCCGCCATATCGAAAGTGCGACCAGGATGGATGTATTTGTTGTGGGCATGGATTGGAATTTCGATCGGTGTCAGCCTCGCCGTTTTCGGTGAGCCATATCTACCTTCAATGCATTTCGGATCGACCTAAGCCCCAATAATTGAATGGCCACTTGAGGGCGTCTTAAGCCGCTAAGCTAATGACTGCTTCCGGCGTAAAAGCGGCAGTCAGGAGACGATCAATTTAAGATTGCTTTTTGAAACATATGCTCCGCTCTAATGGCATCCGCTTCAATCGCCTCGTACGAAATGAGTAAAGTAAGGAACGATAAATATGCACCGCAGAGATTAGCTCCAGCCGATTCAGGATTTGCCAGCGCTGCAACCATATCTTCGGTTGCGCCCTCAGATTGCCACTGCTCCAAAAGCTCAACCCATTCCGCTTCGGACGGTGATGAACGCGGATTGTCTATGTCTCGACCGTCGGAGATGGCCAGAAAAAGAGCTTCAACGCTCAATTCGGCTTCAACCGCGTAAGGCGTTAATCCATTTGGAAGTGAACCAGGACCGGCCAATAGAAAAGCGCTGCACATTTCATCTCCGTCACGCTCACGAATAGCGTTCGCTAAACGCCGGTCAGCCTCAATAAAATCGAGCAGCTTCGAACTAGAGGCTGATTTGAGGTATTCAGCGTGAGTTTTGCGAAGATTTGTTGTGAACCGGTTCCCCAACTTGAAAGCACTGTCGTCACTTTTTGATTGTGATATCTCCCGGACAAATCCCGCATATTCCTCCGGAAACTCTTCTTCGATTATGACGAACATTCGGCTTTGTTGTAGCTCAGCGTGAATCTCATTTCCGAGTGAACGTGATTTCAGCGCATCAACGGCAATTTGCGACAACGCTAATCCGCCTGCAGCCATACCCCCAATAACTACGTTTCGATAACTGCTTGGCAAAAAACCAGCCATGAACGCACCCAGTCCCCCGCCAGCTCCAGCAAATATTCCGCCCAACAAAGCCGCCAGCAATATTTGCTCAATGTCCATCTAGAAGCTCCAGTCCGGTGAATCACAAGCAAAGTTTTACGTAATTGGCAACGTCTCCTACTGACCCGAGTTGGAGTCTGCTGTCGGCGTCGAGGCTGACATTGGGTGCAACATCAATCTATCGGTTTATACGACCAGCCGACCTGACGGAGAAACCCGTTGAACCGACCAAGCACCCCTTCCGGTTTCTCAACTCTCCGCCATTGTTCTCTATCTCGATAAGTATCCTCAAATCGAAACTCAACTTGTCCCGTTTCAAGATTGGGTGCTACCACCAACCACTGGATCGATGGGTGAGGGAGATAAGTTGTTTGGACTTGGGATATTCTCAACTCGTGAAGCGACGTATGTCCAAAGAGTGCTCCCGATAAATGGCTTCCTTCCACGCTCGAGCATAATTTCGCCATCGCCTCGAAAAGCTCGCTCATTTCAGGCGCTATAGGGAGCATTTCTCGATAGTGTTGTTCGAGCTCGGACCAAGAACGGTGAAGGGGTGGTTTCGTATCTACCATCCCAAAATATACAAACAAACGCCGGAACTAACCAGCGCTTTAATGTCTCCTCCTGACCCAAAGCAGACGTTACCGGCGGCCTTTTTAGGGCGACTTAAGCTTCTCAGCTTCTAACGCCGATTCAGCGAGGCACGACGCGGGAACCACCCGTCTCAATCCCCACCCCCTGAAACCTGATCTATACTCTTCCCCATCTCGCCTCATCAAGGCTTGTCCGGAACGGCCAGACAGGAGGGGGGAGCGATGGCCGCGTCGCTGGCTTTGGGGAGCTGTACCCCATAATCGGTAGCGCGCCGGGCCCGTATCCTAAATCCTGGTCTCCACGGGCCAGGCTACGAAAGGGTCGTAAGAGCAGAAGGACGCCCTGGTGGCGCCTGGCCCAGGTGGTCAGGGCCTAACGCATGATAATATGCCATCGCAGGCGCGCTTGGTCTCAGGCGCTCAAAAGCCTCTCCGAAAGGAAGGCAGTTCAGTCCCGCGTTTGAACCAAGCGCGCCTTGCCTTTGCCAAACCCTCAAGGCCAAAGCCTGTGAGGCGATTTGGGGTGCGTGGAGGTTGGTCGCATCCGGCGATCCCCGCCGCGAAAAACGCAAGACGCCATGCCGTGCGTCCCCCGACGGCGGGTCTTTCCTTGTGACCTTGAGGCGCTAGCGTACGAAAAAACCTCGGAGGTCCGCCATGAAACCCTATCAACATCTCGACCGGTCCGTTGCCGGCAAGACCGTGCTGATCACGGGCGCGGCCAGCGGCATGGGGCGGGCGACCGCGCATTTGTTCGCGCGCGAAGGCGCCAATGTGATGGCGACGGACTTGAATGGCGACGGCGCCGAAGTCGTGGCCGAGGAGATCCGCACGCACGGCCATGACGCCGTCCGCGCTCGCGCCCTGGATGTCGCCGACCATAATGCCATCATGGGCGCGGTGGCCGACACAGTCGAGGCGTTTGGCGCCCTCGACATTCTGAGCAATAATGCCGGTTTTGCGCGCCTGTCACATCCCTCGGAAGATCAATATGAAGACATCTGGCATGACAGTCTCAATGTTATGCTGACGGCGCATCAGCGTCTGATCCGGGCCGCCTTGCCGCATTTGCTGAAGACTGAGACCGGGGACGCATCGTCAATATCTCATCGACCGAAGGCCTCGGTGCGACACCTGGCAATGGGCCCTATGTCGCCGCCAAGCATGGCGTGATCGGCCTGACCCGGGCCATGGCGACGGATCTTGGCCGTGATGGCATTACCTGCAACTGTATCTGTCCGGGGCCCATCGAGACCAATATCAATGCCGAGATTCCGGACGATCACAAAGTCATCTTCGCCAAGCGGCGCGTACCCTTGCGCCGCTATGGCATTCCGGAAGAAGTGGCGCACATTACGCTGTCTTGCTGTCTGCCATCGGCCTCTTATCTGAACGGCGCGGTCATTCCTGTCGATGGCGGGTTGAATATCAAGAACGCTTAGACCGGTATTTCCTGATTGGCGGCGAGCACCTCGCCCGCGAGATAGAGCGAGCCACCAATCAGGATCCGGTCCGACTTGAGATCCGCCGCCGCGCGCATCGCCTCTTCGAGCGCGCCAAAGGCCGTCGCATTGGGCAGAAAGGCGCGCGCGGTTTCAGCCAGCGTTTCGGGCGGAGCGCTGGCATGACCCGGCGCGTTCGGAATGGTGTGAACGGCCTCGACCACGCCTTTGAACGGATGAAAGAAACCGCCATGATCCTTGCTGGCAATCATCGCCGTGACCATGATGGTGCGCCCGCCCATTTCGCGCAACAATTCTGCAATTGCGGTCGCGGCATGTGGATTGTGGCCCCCATCCAGCCAGACATCAGCGCCGCCGCCCAGCCGTGTGACCGGTCCGTCAGACAGGCGCTGCATCCGCGCCGGCCAGCCCGCCGATTGGGCGCCATTCCAGATCGCGCCGTCCGGAACGGACGGCACGTTCAGAGTGCGCATGGCAAGGCCGGCCAGGGCCGCATTATATCTTTGATGCGTGCCGGGCAGGGCGACTCGTTCCGGGACTTTTTCAATGTCCTCCATGCGCAGGACGGTCAGCGGCGCCTCAAGCTCCGCCGCCTGGCGCGCAATGACATCGCCGCAAACACGCGCCTGAATCGCCGAGACCACCGGTCGTCCCGGCTTGATGATGCCCGCTTTCTCACCGGCGATGAAAGCGAGGTCCGAACCGAGAAATTGCTTGTGATCGAAATCGACGGGCGTGATGACGCTCAGCGCCGGATGATCAATGATATTGGTGGCATCAAACCGCCCCCCAAGGCCGACTTCCAGGACCAGCAAATCCGCCGGCACTTCGCTGAAAGCCAGCAAGGCAACCGCCGTCGTGGCTTCAAATCGCGTAATCGGTCGCCCTTCGAGGGCGTCATGAACGCGCCGGATCCATTCAATCAGCGCGTCGTCTTCTATCAGCGTGCCGGCGAGACGCGTGCGCTCATTGAAGCGCACAAGATGCGGCGAGGTATAGACATGGACGCGCAGCCCGGCCTCTTCGGCCATGGCCCGCAAATAGGCGCAAGTCGAGCCTTTGCCATTGGTGCCCGCAACGTGGATCGTTGGCGGCAACTTATCCTGCGGTCGGCCAAGGGTTTCGAGCACCGACTCGATCCGATCAAGCGAAAGCTCGATTGTTTTGGGGTAGAGGCCTTCAAATGTCTGCAAGGCCGCGGTGAGGGCCGCGGAATCCATGGCTAGCCCTTATCAGCACGCGGGGCCGGCGCATCCGCCGAGGGCGCTTCGACCGGCAAGGTCGAGACGTCTTTCTCAGCTGCGACCCGTTTTGGCATCAAATGACCCAGCACACGGGCCAGGGTCGCTTTCAAGTCGCGGCGATCGACGACAATATCGACCGCCCCTATTTCGCGCAGGAATTCTGATCGCAGGACGCCTTCGGGCAAATTCTCGCGAATGGACTGCTCAATCACCCGC
>CALFRH010000070.1 GCA_937919225.1 uncultured Parvularcula sp. | reverse complement strand
GGCATGGCCGCACCAGCCCCCCGCTCCAGCGTGCCAAGCGCGCTTGTCTTCGTGCACCAGACCTAAAAGGCGACCATCTTCTGCGTTCATGTAGTTCGCCGCGACCTTCGCCTCTGGATCGCACATGCGGTTGAGGGCCGCCTCTCCCGTTTCCATGCCGGTATAGTGCAGCACGATGAGGTTGACCGGCACACTGCGGTCGTCGAAATTGGGCGAGGGCGCATCTATGATATCTAAGCTCATGCCTTCAATTCCTCCGTATCGGCCCGTTTGACGTCAACCGGCTGGCCAACCTCTTGGCCCATTGCTTCGCTAACGGTCGCGGTGGCCTGAGCTTGCTTGCCCCCGGACCGGATCACGATAATCGCAACACCCGCAAGGGTAATCAGCCCCCCAACAATAAGCTGCCAGTTAAGAGGCTCACCTAAGAGAAGGACCCCAAACGTCACTGCAAAGAGCGTTGTCATCACCGTGCCGCCTGCCACCTGGCTCACCTCCACCCGCTGGAGTAGCCAATAATAGCTGGCATGACCCATAAGGGAAACCACAATAACGGAGTAAAGGAGGGCCGCCACCACCGCCCAGCGGGCATCACTTGACAGAATCGCCAACTGATCCTGCTCCAGCAGTAAAGTCAAAATGGTGGTGATGCTCATCCCCACAATCCCAAACCAAGCCAGCATTTGAAGGGGGCTGACCCCTTCGATACGCTTGACCGTAATTGCCCCAGTCGCCTCACAAAGGGCTCCACACAGGATGAGCGTCGCGCCCAGCGGCAAATTTGCCGAGCCCGTCGCATCTTGCCCCGCGGTGATCACAACCACCACGCCCGATAAGGCGAGCACCAGCCCCAAGGTGCGCCGCCAACGGATTTTCTCGCCCAAAAAGACAACCGACATGATCGTGGCAAGAGGCACATACGTTTCAATCAAGATCGCTCCGAGGCTTGCCGAAGTGTACTTCACCCCGGTGAACATAAAGACATAGTTCAAGCCCCCATAACAAGTCCCAGCAATCAGAATACGGCGCATTTGCCCTGGATGCCATTTTAGGAAAGGCACCAACAGCAACGCCACCAACGCCATCCGGACCGCGACATAAAAAATGGGCGGAATCTCAGAGACTGTGACTTTGATCACCGAAAAATGCAGGCCCCACACCACGCAGATGAGGACAAGCACAAGGGTACGAAAGGCGGTCATGCGGGCGCTTCTTCTTCACGAAATTGTAGGGACACAAGGCGCGCATAAAGGCCACCTCGGGCCAGCAGCGCGTCATGGCTCCCCTGCTCCACAATTTCCCCTTTGTCCATCACACAAATCAGATCCGCATGGCGCACCGTCGACAGCCGGTGGGCAATCACCAACGTTGTTCGCCCTTCGGCCAGTCGCCCTAATGCCTCTTCAATCAGCCGCTCACTTTCCGCGTCCAAGGCCGCGGTGGCCTCATCAAGAAGCAGGATTGGCGCATCTTTGAGGAACGCCCGCGCGAGGGCCACCCGCTGGCGCTGTCCCCCTGAAAGGGCGCTCCCCCCTTCGCCCACTGCCGTGCTGTACTTTTCCGGGAAGGCCGCGATAAAATCATGGGCCGCCGCCGCCTTCGCCGCAGCCATAATTTGCTCTTGGCTGGCCGCCTCATCCCCAAATCGGATATTCTCTCCAACCGTATCGTCGAACAGAATGGCATCCTGAGAAACGAGGGCAATTTGATCCCGAACGGACTGAACCGTGGCCCCTGTGATTGTCTGGTCGTCGATCAGAACTTCCCCCTCTTGGGGGTCATAAAGACGAGGGATTAGATTAAAGACAGAAGACTTCCCCGCCCCAGAGGGCCCCACCAGCGCAACAGTCGCCCCCGACGGGATGGTGAGGGAGAAGTCCCGGATCACCGGCGCTTCGCCATAGCCAAACGTCACATTGTCAAACTCGATGGAGGGCGCCTTAGCGCTCGCTACCGAGAGGGCCTTTGCGGTCGGCGCATCAACGATGGTAGGCTGACGCTCTAGGAC